>NZ_JBKQQD010000194.1:0-3808 GCF_052144515.1 Mycobacterium sp.
GGAAGCTCAACGAGCTGGTGTCGTCTGCCATTTCTGTTGCCGCTCCTCTCACATTGCCGCATCCTTGGGAACTGCTGGCCGTAACAATACTTCTCACTCAAAGGGTTGTAGGAGGCTATGCCCGCCCACCGTTCTAACTGCTTTGCGCGGTTATTGGTGGGCACAGTTGGCGGCGTAGCGGGCTGGCGGCTGGTAGCCGAGGGCGGATTGGGGTCGGTGGTCGTTGTATTGATACTTCCAATCTGCGACGAGGACGCGGGCGTGCGCCAGTGGCGTGTTCCCGGTGAATGAGTCCAACCAGTTTTAGAGTCCTGTGGCCCGATGTCGGGCTGGAAGGGACGATGAAAACATGGCTGGTCGGAAGCGGCATTCCGCGGAGGACATCGTGCGCAAGCTGCGGCGGGCGGACGAGTTGGCCGCCGAGGGCAAGACCGGTGAGGAGATCGCCGCCGAACTCGCAGTGTCTGCGGCGACGCTGTACAACTGGCGGCGCGCCTACGGCGGGATGGACACCGACGCCGCCAAGGAGCTCAAGGAGCTGCGCGAGCAGAACTCCCGCTTGAAGCGGCTGCTGGCCGAGGCCGAACTGGAGAAAGACGCCCTGCGCGAGGTGGCCAAGGGAAAATTCTGAGCCCAGCCGCCAAGCGCCGCGCCGTGGACATGCTCACCACCACGTTGAGCATGTCGGAGCGGTTGGCGTGCAAGGTGGTTGGGCTGGCCCGTTCCAGCTATCGGCGCCTGCCATCGTCGGAAACGCCGGCCGACCCGGATGCGCAGTTGCGGGCCTGGCTGTGTGCCTACGCCACTAAACACCCCTGCCATGGGTTCCGGCGTGCCTGGGCTGCGTTGCGCTATGACGAGCGCCGTGAGGTCAACAAGAAGAAGGTGCGTCGGCTGTGGCGTGAGGAAGGCTTGCAGGTGCGGGTGCGCAGTCCGCGCAAGCGGGCCGGGGTGTCCTCGATCCCGCCGGTCGACGCCGATGCGCCTGGTGTGGTCTGGGCGATCGATTTCCAGTTCGACTCCACCGTCGACGGCAAGGCGATCAAGATCGCGTCCATGGTCGACGAGCACACCCGGGTCTCGCTGCTGCACCTGGTGGAGCGCTCGATCACGGCCGAGCGCCTCGTCGCGGAGCTCGAAGTGGTGTTCGCCACGGCGGGCGGGCCTCCGAAGGCGCTGCGGATGGACAACGGGCCAGAGTTGGTTTCGGCAGCGCTGCAACGGTTCTGCGACGGCAAGGTCGGCTTGTCCTACATTCCGCCGGATAACCGTGGGAGAACGGCTACATCGAATCGTTCAACAACCGGCTACGGAAGGAGTGCCTAAACTAAACCGCAACCACGGGAACACCCTGTTCGAGGCCAGGGTGGTCATTGGCGACTTCAAACACGAGCACAACCACCGCCACCGGCATTCGGCCCTGGGTTACCGAACGCCGGCCGAGTACGCTGCGGCGTGCAGGCACACCCACACCCCGGTCACCTGCGAGATCAACTGAATCTGGAACCAAGTAACCTGACTCTAAATCCAACTCAGTATCGGGGACTCGCCAGGTCAGCAGCCGGACCACCACATTGACCAATAACCAACAACCACGCTGACCCGGCCGGCATCGCGGCCAACCACGACCCCCGGCCTCATCGTGGGCTCGGATTTGTCGTCTGATGAGCCCAAAATCCTCTGATAGATAACCGAGGGCGGCCCTGTCCGACTTGCGTCGTTGACCCGCGGGCGCGGGTTATTCTCACAACACAGACAGAACAGCTGAGAGGAGCTGCCATGACTGCGGTAGACCCGGGAATTGACCAGGGCACTATCAAGGTGCGCAACCCCGCCGACGGCCGGACAGCCGGATCGGTGCCCATCGACGGCCCCGAGACGGTGGCCGCCAAGGCGCGCGAACTACGGTTGTTCCAGCCCGAGTGGGCAGAGATTGGCCCGCGCGGGCGCAAGAAGTGGATGATGAAGTGGCAGGACTGGGTCCTCGACAACGCCAATCACCTGACCGAGGTGCTGATGTCGGAGACCGGCAAGTCCCGCGGTGACGCCAGTCTTGAGCCGATCGCCATCGCCGACGCCATCAACTACTGGGCCGGTAACGCCGAGGAGTTCCTCGCCGACCGGCATCCCAAGGCGCACAGCCCGCTTTTCCGGGTCAAGAAACTGACCACGGTATTCCGGCCCTATCCGCTGGTCGGGATGATTGAGCCGTGGAACTTTCCGCTGGCGATGCTGGCGCTGGACTTGGTGCCCGCGCTGGCGGCCGGTGCCGCGGTTCTGCTGAAACCCTCTGAGGTGACACCACTTTCGCCGGTTGAGCTCGCCCGAGGATGGAATGAGGTCGGCGCACCGCCGGTCTTCGCTCTGGCCACCGGCTACGGGGCCACCGGCGCGGCGGTGATCGAGAACTCCGATTACGTTCACTTCACCGGGTCGACGGCGACCGGTCGCAAGGTTGCGGTGGCCTGCGCGGAGCGGCTGATCCCGTGCAGTCTCGAACTCGGCGGTAAGGATCCGGCGATCGTGCTGGCCGACGCCGACCTCGACCGGGCCGCCAACGGCATCGCCTGGGGCGGGATGTTCAACTCCGGTCAGGTGTGCATCTCAGTGGAGAGGGTCTTCGTCGAGGCTCCCATCTACGACGAGTTCGTCGCCAAGCTGGCCGATAAGGTCCGCGCCGTTGCGCAGGGCCAGGAGTCCACCGCCGGCTTCAACTACGACACCGGCGCGATGGCCACCGCCGCGCAACGCGACATCGTCGAGCGGCACGTCCGGGAGGCCACCGCCGCGGGGGCGCGGGTGGTCGCCGGCGGGAACCCCACCGGAGTCGGTACCTTCTTCCAGCCCACCGTGATCGCCGATGCGGATCCGAGCATGACCTGCATGGCCGAGGAGACCTTCGGTCCGACCCTGCCGGTGGTCAAGGTGGCCGACGAGGAAGAAGCCATCCGGCTGGCCAACGATTCCGTCTACGGACTGTCGGCCACCGTGTGGACCGGGGACGCCGGCCGTGGTGAGAAGTTGGCCCGGCGCCTGGACTGTGGCGCGGTCAACGTCAACGACGCGCTGACCAACGTCTTCTGCCCGGGGCTGCCGATGGGTGGCTGGAAAGAGTCGGGTATCGGCTATCGCGGTGGCGGTGCGGCGGGGCTGATCAAGTTCTGCCGCCAGCAGGCCATCACCGCTCCGCGGCTACCCACCCAGAAGTCCGAGATGCTGTGGTACTCGTCATCGCGGAAGCAGGGCCGATTCGCACTGGCGGCGATGCGGGCCTTCGCCGGACACGGCTGGCGCCGGATCGGCCGCGGCAAGAGCTAAGGCGGCAGGGGCTAGGGCTCCCCGGCGAACGAATTCGTAGGTCAAAATAGACCTCGGAACGACACACCCGGACTCTAATCACGGGTGGACCCGGTATCGGGGACGCGCCACCCCGACCCAGGAGCCCCTGAGTCGCCGCAGCGGCCCGGGGTTGGTCTGTGTGACCCGCGGCACGCGCACCCCTTTCCGCACCCATCCAACAGTCGAGCGAACCTTCGCCGAAGACAAAAGCTGCGCCCGAGCCCGCCCCACGCTCGTTGAGGGGGCCGCCGCGCTGGTGCAAGCGGCGGACGGGCGTCGCGGCAGTTGCGCGGAACTCCCGCGCCTCGTGAAAGGCTCGTCCTCGAGTGGAGGCTCTTGACGCCGTCAAGACCCGAGAACGAAACCGCAGGTAACGAACGGGACTGAACGGGACCGAGACGGAGCGAAACCGCAGCTCAGAAGGCATATTGCCTGGTAGAGCATCGGTTTCGATTCCCGGCAGCTCCAC
>NZ_JBKQQD010000195.1:0-2747 GCF_052144515.1 Mycobacterium sp.
TTTTTCAAGATCAACAACGAGGCGACCGGCCGATCAGGAAGTTTTTTGGCGGGAAGCCATTTGAATTAGCACAATTCTATTGAAATAGAGTATCTATTAGGCGCATATCTTTTGCAGCGCAACATTATTCGATTATTGTCGATTACCTAAAGTGTGTTGCAACACAATCCGTTCCCGGTACGGCATAATAAGGGCATGGCGACACGGCACGGCACCAGGTCAATGTACGTAAGCGGGGGGTGTCGGTGCGACGAATGTCGGCTAGCTGAATCCAATTATCAGCGTGGCCGGCGTCGGCGTGGGATCAAGAAAAAGCCACTGAGCGCGGTGCCGCCGGTGGGAGTTGAAATGGCCGGGCCCGGACCTGTGGAGCGCGGTGTGCTCGCCGAAATCGAAGGATTATCTACGGCGTCCAAACGACCAGGATTAATCGAGGCGGCTTTGGCGATGGCCAGGCTTTTAGATAATCCCCTGAATACGCCCCAGCATCCGCCGGCAGCGGCCCGCTTGCAGAATGCGTTGGCGGAACTGCGGATCGGTGTTACGGAACGTAAAGGATGGCTCGCCGACATCAGGTCGCTGTCGGGGACGGCGGGCTGATGACCGAGATACAAGGCTGCGAGACACCCAGGATTTTCACGCCACCGCTGAGACCGTTAACCCCCGAGACCAGTCATGGTTTCGCCGCTATCAAGTTCGCGGAGGGTCTCGGTTTCAAATTGTTTCCGTGGCAACGATTTTTGCTTGTGCATGGGCTTGAGCTGGACCCCGACGATGATTCGTTGTATCGGTTCCGCACGGTGGTGTGCGAAGTGGCCAGACAGTCGGGTAAGTCGTTCGCCATGCTGATCTTGGCCCTGTGGCATATCTACGTCCGTGACAGTCGCACGGTGCTCGGCACCGCTCAAGACTTGGCGACCTCGGAGAAGACGTGGGCTGAGGCGGTGGCGATCGCGGAGTCCGATGAGGAGTTGTCCGCGCTGATTGAGAAGATCACGCTGGGGCATCCGAAGTCGTTGAAGCTGATCACCGGCCCTGAATACCGGGTGGCGACGGCGAGCCGCCGTGGTGGCCGGGGTTTCTCGGCGAATCTCGTTCTTTTGGACGAGTTGAGGGAACACCAGGGGTGGGACAGTTGGGCTGCGACGACGAAGACGATGATGGCCCGCCCGCGCGCGCAGGCGTGGTGCTTTTCCAATGCCGGGGACTCGATGAGCATCGTCTTGAAGTATCTGCGGGCCCAGGCGCATCGCGAATTGGGTTGGCCTGACGGTGACGGTGATAAAGAGGTTCTGGGCGATTTGGCCGCCGAGCTGGAGGAACTTGACGACGGCCGGGATTACCCGGTGGGCTGGTTTGAGTGGTCGGCTTCGCCGCACGCGCAGCGCACCGACACGGCGGCTTGGGCACAAGCGAATCCGAGCCTCAACCACACGGAAATCACCGAGGATTGCGTGACGTCGAGGGCGTTGATGCACGCGTTGAAGACCGATCCGCCGCATGTGTTCGAGACTGAGATTCTGTGCCGCTGGAGTTCAGCCGGGGATGTTGGCCCGTTTCCTGAGGGGTCGTGGCAGGAGACTCTGGACGACAGTGCCAGGCCGGTGGCTGGTGGCCGGCAGGTCGTGTGCGTAGACGTGTCCTGGAATCGCAGCCGGTCGTATATCGCGCGGTGTGGGCATGACGCGGAGGGTGTGCCGGTGGTGGGGATCGCGGAAGACAAGCCGGGCACCGATTGGGTAGTCGATTGGTTGATCGCCCACCGCGACACCTTCGAGACCATCGTGGTGCAGTCCAATGGGGCGCCGGTGACGTCGCTGCTACCCGACATCGAGAACGTGTGTCTACCGGATGGTAGTGCGGCGGGGTTGCCGGTGATCGCGTGGAAGGGAACGGATCTGTCGTCGGCGACGTCTATGCTGTTCGACCGCCTGGAGTCCCGCAAGATCCGCCATGCGTCGCATCCGGGTTTGGATGCTGCTGCGACGTCGGCGGCGGTGAAAGTTTTAGGTGCGGGCGGCTGGGTGATCGATCGGGCCAAATCGCCGACGGACGCGGCCCCGTTGATCGCGGTGATCGGCGCCGCCTGGGCGGCGGAAACCCTCGGCCAGCCAGCCGAATACGACGTGCTGGCCAGTGTGCTCTGACCTGGGGTTACAGCGGCATGTCCCACGCCCCCGGGCAGTCGGGGTACGTTTCCCAGCCGAGTAGCTCGCGGAGCTGATATCCCACCCAGATCCAGTCGGTGCGGTGCTGGCGGCTACCGAAGAACCGTGCGGCGGGGCCGTCGTCGTCCGGAACAGCCGACTGGTAAATCAGGGGGGCGAGGTCGATGTCCCATTTGCGAGCTTCGTCGAGTAGCGGCTTGAGCCAGTCGGTGGCTTCGGGGCCGTTCGCCATGCCAGGCCTCCTGACAACGTACGTAGTCAAAGTCAATTATGCTGCGCGTATCGACACAGATGAGGCGGCATTGCCGCTGTACCGGCAGCGGCTCGACGACGCGGTCCACAGCATCGCGGACCCGATTCCGACGTGGCACTCCGGGACCTGCCGATGGTCACCGGCCTTGTATGACTCGCTCCGCGTGGAGCTGGCCGGCGCCCGCACGAGCAGCCGTGCAGCCCAGCAGCGGTCCAGGCCGCCGTGCCAAACGAGCGTCCTCGATCTACTCATCCAGATAGACGCCGCAGTGAATTCATGGAGCGGCGGCTCGGATAAGGGCGGCACGATCGAGCGCCTCCATGCTT
>NZ_JBKQQD010000196.1:0-65229 GCF_052144515.1 Mycobacterium sp.
CTGCGATTGCCAAACTGCCCCAACAAGAACAGGATAATGCCGACAATGAGCAGAATCCAACCTCCCCAGACACATATCGTCTCTACGTTGAGCGGCACCCCGGTTAGCTTAGGCAAAAGTAGGTAGCCGACCAAGAGCAAGATGATGCCTAAGATAATCATGCTGCCTCCATATTCTGATAGACGCCGACACGTTGACGTGTCTTGGAAGCGCGAATCCAGAATACGGACTCCAAGCGCGCTTCTTCTTCCATTTGCATCGCTTGCGAGTAGGTCACGGCTGTGACTTCTTGTGGAAGACGTCAATGACCTTCTCGCCGGCTTCCTTAAGTTTCTCGCCGGCCTCCTTAACCTTCTCGCTGGCGTCTTTGAGGTGAGACTTCGTCTGTTCGCGCTGGCCCTCATATTCAGTGCTCTTGTCGCCGGTAACCTTGCCGAGCGCTTCCTTGGCCTGACCGCCAAGACCTTGGATCTTGTTCTTCGCCTTATCCGTATCGCTCACAGTGTGTCTGCTCCTTCTTTTTTGTGGGAATGGATCGAGGGGTGGCCCATACCTCACTGACTCCGAACGCTAATCGCCCTGGTGGTTGGCCAATAAGGGCGAAGGTCACAGAGGAGGGAGCCGATGGTCCCTGGGGCCGGAAGCGAGGGACGCATAGCATCCGACGACAGGCGCAAGATGATTGAGCACGTCGATAGGGGCAAGTTGATTCAGCACGTCGAGTAGGAGGTCGTCATGCTCCGCGAGGCGGGTATCTACCTTCTGGTAGACGGCGGCGATTGCCGCTTTGTGTTGTGAATTGCCCCGGCCACAGACCCGGACTACGGGCCGGGTGAGGCGCTGCTACAGGCGCAGCACTGCCTTAGACGAATCCGGAAATGGAGCCAGAGCCGCTTGGCGTGGAGATCGCGATGAGGCCATGACGCTCATCCGCGCCGCCGTCGATCATCTGTTCCGCCGTGCCCACATATTGCCCACAATTCGCCCACAGTTACAGACATCTCCAGTGATCTCGGGTGATTAACTTCCGCTGTTAGAAAGGCTTTTCGGCCTCGTGTGCTGGGGCGTCAGGCGAGTTCAATCCTGACAGGGGGCTCAACCTGGCTTGTATGACCTCGGCTTGAACCGCCCCGGGCGATTCAACGGTTTATGTGCAAAGGGTGGGGGCGTCGCAGTCATTACCGGGGCAATAGATCGAGTGTGCGGCGTCGACCATGGTTCCGACGTCTAACAACGTGACGCCCCTCGCGTTCATGTGGGCGTGAATGTCGTCGGCAATCTGTTGTGGCTGCCAACCCCAAGTGAGGTCGTAACAGATCAGGTGCGCCTCCCCAATAAGTGCCTCTTCCGAGTTGGGCGGCCAAGTGAGGCCGACGGCGCGCAGTTTTGCGAGGTATGCGTCATCAGCGGGAGTGGTGGCATTGGCAATCGCAGTGCTGCTAACCAGGGCAGCGCCAGCCATCATGGGGATGGTAAGTCCGGCCAGCCAGCGAGGTGAGGGCATTTGATTCCCTTCCTTCCTTCTTGCGTGGGCGATGCCGTCAGTCATGTGCGGATGACAGGCCACCGCGTCAGGAACCAATCAAAGCATCGATCAGGCTCTGGGTGACCGTGAACGGGAATTCGATTGCAGCCGTGCCTACTTGCACAACGCCGTACCGGACCGCGTTCACGATCGTCGCCGGATCGCCGGTGAGGAGGGCCTGCAAAACGTCGTAGGACGCAAACTGTGGCGCCGTGATGAGGTTACGCACATCGACGAACAGCGAGGTCGGCAATGACGCCGGCGGGACGGGTGTCCCGTCCCAACTTTCCATCGTCCAACCACCCTGAGGACTGCCGTCCACCACTACAACGCCGGTGTTGGGCAGCGGGTGGGTGAGCATCAGTAAGGGCTCGGGGTTGTTGACGGACATCAACGTCCCGACCTCGATTGCAAGTTCGCTCGAGTACGCCACGTCGGTGATCTGGCCGTCCGCGGCCACGACCGGGTTCGCCATCGCGGTGTTGTACATCGTTTCAAGCGCACTGTTAAAGCCCTGGTAGAAAACCACCCCGTTGGGGTTGGTGGAGCCCGGGATCAGCATCGCCGCGAGGGGAAGTCCGTGAGTCCATGCGATCGGGCCCACGATGTAGAGGAGCCCCGCGGGAATCTGCCCCTTGCCCTCGAAAATGCCGGCATTGATCTCGTTGAGCCCGGGCAATTGCTGCGCGGTCAACCCCGTCAGGGTTTCCAACGGCATGGCGGTCTGCTGCGCCTGATCAACTGCGAGTCGAAGATCCCGGCGAAGGGTCCCTGCGACTTCAGCACAGCAGCGATCGCGTTGGCCTGTTGCTGGCCCACCGTGTTGAGTGGAGCTCCGGGTATCGCCGTGTCGATGATGTCCGATGCGTTGCTGTTGGTCTCCCCGTGCCGCACGAATTCAATTTGAATCGGCTGATGGCTGCCGCCGGTGCCGGTGAAGGCTGTAGCGCCGGTGCCGATGACCAGCCCGCGATAACCAGCGGCTCTAGCGACACCGCCAGCACCGGCGGCACCGCCCGCGGCGCCGTTGCCGAATAACAGCGCCTGGCCGCCGTTGCCACCGTTGCCGCCGACACCGCCCGCGCCGCCCACGCCGCCGTTGCCCATCAACAGGCCACCGTTGCCGCCGACGCCGCCAGCTCCGCCGGCAAACCCGCCACCACCGGCGCCGGCGTTGCCGATCAGCCCGGCCTTCCCGCCGTTACCGCCGTTCGCAGCCATACCGCTGGTCTGGGTGTAGCCGGCCCCGCCATCACCGAACAGGAGACCGCCGGCGCCGCCATTGGGGGCCGTCGCCGTTCCGGGGGCCCCGTTGCCGATCAGATCGCGCCCGAACAGCGCGTCGGTGGGCGCATTGATAATCGGGTCGAGTGCTTGACCGGTCGGGCTGCTGATCCAGGCTTCGCCGGTCGCGTGTATCGGCCCGTAGACCAACGTCTGAAATCCGTTGGAAGCGGCGGTATTCACCGCAGTCACGACCCCCTGCAGCGTCGTGTCGATGGTGGCCTCTGTACCCGCATACGATGTCGCCGCCGCGCTCAGTCCGCGCACAAACTGCTCGTGATACGCCGCCGCCAGCGCTGCCACCGCCTGATACTGCTTGGCGTGCGTGCCAAACACCGCCGCGATGGCCGCCGACACTTCATCGGCGGCCGCTGCGGTTACCTGAGTCGTCGGTGCGGCTGCAGCCAGATTGCCGGCACCCAGTGTCGAACCGATCTGCGCTACATCGGTCGCGGCCGTCTCCAAGATTTCCGGAGCCACGAGCATAAGTGGCATCTCCCTCCTTGGTGTTACCGCCTGTCAGCTAGCCATATTGCAACGCACCGCCGGAAAAGACGGGTGTATCCCGAAAATGAACAAGCAATGGATTTGCAGTCCAGGACCAACCCCGACTGACACCCGCCAAGTGCCGATAGTCCTCATGTCGATAGACAAATCACCATCCGCGCAGGCAACTATCCCGTAGCCCCGTAAGCGGGTGCGGCGGCTCATGGGAATCGAACGTGATAGCGCGTTTGCCGAATTTTCTGACGCGTCAATCTGACGCGAGTACATTTTCGAGCTGTCCTGAGGTTGTCAAACCACCGCGGATCGGAGCTCGCAGATGTCGTCATACATGATCGCAGCACCGGAGGCTTTGGCCGTAGCGTCGGGGGACTTGACCGGGATCGAGGAGGCGATCAACGAGGCCACCGCGGCGGCGGCGCCCTCGACGACGGGGATTGTCGCGGCGGCTGGCGACGAGGTGTCGGCGGCCATCACGAGTTTTTTTGGCAGCTACGCCCAAGAGTTTCAGACGCTGAGCGCGCAGGCGACGCAGTTTCATGCCCAGTTCGTGCACGCGTTGGGCGCGGCTGGGGCCTCATACACTGCCGCTGAGGCTTCGAATGTGTCGCTGCTGGTGCAGGGGCTGCAGCAACAGTTCTTCGACCAGGGATTTTTTTCGCCTTTCATCTATCTGACCGGGCAACCGCTCTTCGGTAAAGCTGCCGTCGGGCCTGCCGTCACCGGCACCACCGGCCCCGGTCTGGGCGGCAGGCTGCTCACCGGCTTTTTCAACGGCAGTCTCGGGAGCGGCAGCGGCGGTGTGTCGCCGGGGCCGGGGACCCCCAACGGGGTGACCGGGGTCCGGGAGGGGTTCTCCTACCTGGACATTCCGGTCGGTCCCCATGGCTACGACGCCCCGGCACGCTGGTACTTCCCGACGCAGGCAAACGGTTCGGTGGATGCCCGCGGTGTCATCTATCTGCAGCACGGCTTCCTGGGAACGGGTGGCTGGTACAGCGATCTGGCCATCGCCCTGGCGGAGGGCACCGACAGCATCGTGGTCGTCCCCACCGTGTCGTCGATTCCGTTGCCGAACGGCGCCTGGCTGAGCGGCACGCAGATGCAGCAGGCCGTCGGCTCGTTGTTCCTGGGCAGCGAGACGGCGCTGAACATCAGCGCGAACCAGGCCGGTTACCACGGCACGCTGCCGCAAAGTTTCATGATGACCGGACACTCCGCCGGCGGCGGCCTCGCCACCCTCGCCGCCGGCGATTACGTCGCGGACCTCGGGGCGAACACGGCCAGCAACCACCTTCTCGGTGTGGTGATGTTCGACGGGGTCGCAACGAGTTCGACAAGCTTCGCGGCTTCGATCGCCAACCTGCAGACGTTGAACATCCCCGACTATGTGGTGGCCGCGCCGCCACAGGCGTGGACCGCTTTCGGTGCCACCACGAATCAACTCGTCAGTCTGTACCCGGGTCAGTTCGTCGGGGTCGAGCTGGTCAACGGCTCGCATGTCGACTCGCTGCTGGGCGATAAACCCGTCGTCGACTTCCTCGCGCAGCTGATCACGAAGTTCTCCCCGGGCGGCAACACCGCGGCCGTGTACACCCTGTCCACGGGCTGGATCGATGACATCTACGCCGGGGCGGGCCCGACCGACCCGATCTACGGCCTCTACGGGACCACCGGCGGCTACCTGCCCCCGGGCGGCCAGCAGATCATCCTGGGCCCGGCCACCGGGATCGTACTGCCGGTGTAATCGACCGCCGCGTCGGCGACGATCTTGGCCACCGCCTGGGGTACATGGCGCCGTAGTCGATCTCGAGCGCCGTGATCGCGACCCGAGCCTTGTCGATATCCTCGGCGCGGTAGATCTCTTTGAGCTCCGCCGGCGCACCGGGATGCGTCGACTTCGGCAGCGCGGCAAGAACATTGGCCTGCTTGGGCCGCCAGCAGCGCTGCTGCGGTGTCGGAGAACACCTCTCGCACGGCCTTCCAGAACCCAACGCGCCGTCAGCGACCGCGAGCACCGGCGCGCGCATGCCGCGGCGGCGGCAATCGCGCAGCAGATCGGCCCAGGCGTCCGAATTGGCAGGAACTCTCAAGGTCCCACGCGGAGGCAGACGACTAGCATTCGTGTTGGTGGGTCGTAACACTTGCCGAGCCTCGGATGCGGAAGTCGGCAACGATATCAATTGCCGTTGGGGCTTTGATGTCAGCGGGAGTGTCGCTCACGCTGCCACCCAATCGCCGGCTCCCACACCGCCACCGGGTACACTGAAGTGCCTGACATCCGACGGCCAGCCGCCACAGCTCAACTACCTGCCGCGTATAAGGTCTGAACAGCGCAAATGCATAGCCCTGCAACTTTCATGCGATTGGGGCACGCTATGGCGGGATCAACATCACGCCGAAGTAAAAGGCATAAACATAGCGTATTGGTATGGGGCCCAACGGTTTTCGTGGTTTTCGCTCTTGCGGCGGCGGCGCCCCTCCCGTATCGTGCCAAAGCGGGAGGGCACCATACGGGGCGCGTAACGGAAGGACAGCACCCATGACCACGACCCTGCCTACCCGCGTCGACATCCTCAACGAGCGCGACGACTTCGGGGGCCCCGTGGTGAACCGGGTAATTATCGTCGCCCTCAAGGGCCACCCCGCCGTCAAGGTTGACCCAGCGACCGCAAGCCGCCTGGCCGCCGACCTGATCGCCGCAGTCGACGAAACTCGACGCCCTGTCGTCGGGCACTGAGGGCACACTGCAACCATGAGCGAGGACATCACCGTCGCGGACGCCACAGAGGCGGCGCGCCTACAACAGCGGAGCCAAGGAATGGGTGCGCTGCTAAGGCGGGCGAAGGTTGGGTTATCCGGGCACGGCCGTCGCCGTGGGCGGATAAACCCGAAGTCTTAGTTGATTAGGCTTGTGCATGCGGTAGCAATCCTGATGGAGCGGCGTAGGTGAGCGGCTTCGGACTCGGCCAAGGCGGTCCTGAGAGGCCCTAAGTCTTGGGTTGGACGCTTAAGCGTCGCGGTTATTGACGCGAACGTCGCGATTCACGCACGAGTCTTTTCTGTTCACGCGCAACGGAGGATCGTGGGTCAGCAACAACTGTGTTGTTGGGATCGGTAGCCACAAGCGAACGCAAGAATTTCGCAAGCGGTCGGAGGCAACCTAACGACGCGCTCCGACATGTGAGAACCGAAAGGAACCAACCATGAACACCCCTCGCACCCTGAAGCGGATCATCGCCGGGGCGCTGCTATCAGGCGGCGTCGCGGTGGCCGGTTTAGGTCTGGGCGCAGGTGCCGCCCAGGCCGACGATTGCATCCCTGCACGGGGCGGTTGCTGGTGCCCAGGTATGCAGTTGCCGCTTAACTCAACTCAAATAAATTGGGACATGAGTGTCTGCCACAAGTTCCACGAGGTTCGCGGCCCAAACGGACAGTGGCAGGTTCTCGAAGGGTGGGGTCCTCCTTCGCCCGGCTTCCCGTGGCCATGAAAATGTCTCCACCCGCCGCCCGCGTCTCAGTAAGTCTTTTCAACCACAGCCTTGGTCGGCACGCCGGCCAGATGGTCATAGCGTTTCTGGGCCATGATTTTTTTCCAAAACGTGCTTCGGCTTACAGTCCACCGGAACGGTCGTACTGTAAGGCTTACGGTAGCGATTTCGACCCAACCGGGGTACCCCCCTCCACCAGCCCAGACGGGTGCCGGTACGGCTCTCCGCGAGAATAGCCCCCGACCGTGGTCGAGATCGACTGCAATGCAATGGATCTCATGCACAACGCGAATGCCGCATGGCAAGCGGTGTTTGGCGGGTTTGCCTCCGTGGAAAACAGAGGGATGGGACGGTCTCGTCATAGTGACTGTGACGTAGCCCAAGCTGTGGAGTTGGTCCGCGCGCTACACCATCAACTGCGCGAGATGACCAAACGGTTGGCCTGGGTCGAACGCGAGCATGTCACCCACTCGCACGGCCGAGCATGCGCGATGCGGCTGGAAGCAGTCAGGCTGCGCCGAGACATCGCAGAGGCACAGGTTCACATCGATCGGCTACAGCGCCGCTACCTGAGCGGCGACGAGCGCACCCAGCAGTCGGGCCCGCATTACCGCGTCGCACTGGCGCAAGAATTTCGCAAGCCGTGGCGGTGACCTATGGCCCAAGGGCGGAGAAAGGAACCCGCCATGCACACCATCCGCACCCTGAAGAAGATCACTACCGGGGCGTTGCTATCGGGTGGCCTCGCGGTGGCCGGTGTCGGCCTAGCCGGAGGTACCGCCCCCGCAGATGCCGGTCATCCCGAATAAGTAGTAACTGCCAGCCCACTCCTCTGGTGGGGCTGGGGAAGGGGAATGTCCGCCATCGGTCTTAGTCGCTCACGGCCGATTCTGTGGCCACTACGGCGTATTGCTGAAGCTTCCCAAGGCGGGGCGCGTCACTGGCGAAATCAACAATGCGCGCAAGTTCGGATGCGGACAGGACGACACGGAAGCCATGGTCTCACCCTAATCCCGTACAAGATTCGTGCAAGAAACATGTCTATTTGCGCCTAAAGTGTCCCATACTGCCGCATGGGTGAAAGCGCTGAAACCGCATTTGGAGACACAGAAACCCAAGGTAGAGAAACCGGCACCGCCGATATGCATGACAGCTGAACTATTTGCCGTGCGGATGGACGACGGATGGCAAGCGATGGACTCCGCCGCCCCCGCCCGGCCCGTGATCGAGGTCACGCATGGTGGCAACCCTCGGTGCTGAAACCGTTCTGGTGGCGTGACCCGGAGTATTGGCGGCCTGGGATGGCCGGTAGATCACCTCCGATGCCCTGCAGATCACCTTGGATGCGTTGCAGATCACCTTGGATGCGTTGCAGATCAGAAAGAGCATTCTGGAAGCCCGGCTGGATCTGGTCAGGGCTTGCAGGTTCGTATTGAGGGCAGTACGAGACCACGGCACCGGCCGTGAAGTTGGCGCTTTGATTGGCGTCCCATACCGTCGATCGCTGCACAAAGCGAACGGCCTCTGCGAAGTTGGGTTGCTGCGTGAGGAAATCGCAGACTGCGTGCCCGTGGGTCGTCACGTATTCGTGGCTGGGAACTGGCACGCCGTCCTGATTCAACGCATCGATGAACGACTTGTCGACGATGTCAAGCGGCGGAGCATGTGCTTGCGGCGCAGCCGGGTTCGGTCGCGCACCCGACGGCGGCGGGTCGGCCGCCGGCTGCGCTGGGGGTGGTTTGTGCACCCCGAACATCACCACAAACACGGTGGCGACGGCCAGCAGAGATAGCGGCAGCGCCGCGAGCGGGCCGTAGCGGCGCAGCACACCCGTACGTCGATAAGGCCTGATGTCGCCGGTTTCGTCGCGCTGCGGCCGGGTGTGGGCGATTACCTGGGTCTCACCCGCCGCAACCGCCTCGGTTTCCGACGCCTCGGCGCGGTGGCCTAGGCGCTCGTCGAGCAGCTCGTCGACCTGCCGGCACGACAGCTCACCGCCCTGCTCACGGATCGATTGGCGCCGTAGGGCGATGAGCCGCAATTCTGAGTCGATCGTCTCGCGATCGCGCATATCAGTCAGTCTGAGGGTGTCACGACGTTGTCACAAGTCCCGGTAAACACCGTGCCGACACCGGCAGATACCGGCGAACGTCATTGGATGGGTTTTCCCTGGCCAAAGCCGACTTTCGCCCCTGCGGCGGATACCGACGACCGGCCGATACCTGGCCCGGAGCCGCCAGGGTCGCAGCCGTTCAGCAACGCTGAGATCAGTTGCTTGTTACCGGCCCGCATTTCCAACCGTTTTGGACGTTCCCTGCCTGGACCGGCTGCGAGAAGATAGACGCATGTTCGATGCGTGCACCGAGTGAAGGGCAACCGGGCTTGGCAATACTTCTCCACCAGTGCATCACCTGGGACCAGAAATGGGCGCAGGGTTAGATGTTAAGTACAGTTCTGGGCGTTATTACGGGCGGTGGCATTACATTCCTCACGACAACATACGTGAACTGGCGCAAAGAGAAGAATGACCGAGAACGGCAACGACTGGCTCGCGCAGCCGATCGAGAACAGAAACGATTGGACCAGCTGCGCGATGTCGCTATAAGGTTCGTCCAGAGCGTTGCTAAGCATTCTGTCATTGCGGTGAATGCGGAAAGCCAAAGTCCAGAATTGGTTGAATTGGTGCAACGACTCAAGGATGGCGAGGATCTTGCAACGGCACTGACGGCCGTCAACCTTCGAGGCACCGACTCAAGTGATTTTCAAGTCAATGGACCAACAGCACAGGTAGAAGCCTTGGTAGGGCTGGTCGGGGGAGTCCAAGCGGCACAAGAAGCCGTATCACAGACGCACGCACTTGTGTCCGAAATGCGACTCTGCCTACCAAATCATCTCGTCAATCTAGCCGAGTTAGTTTCCATGGTCAGCTTCCTTCTCCACATGACCTCGAATTTTCCCGAGAACCAGAGATTGCCGGCAACAGCGCTGAATACAGTCCTCGCCGCCTTTGTGAGGGCAGTGCGTAGAGAAATGGGCCTGGATAGGTACGTATCGCAGGGCATAACGTTGACAAATTTGAGTCAAAAAGTACAAGAAATCCTGGGCGAATGACGTCGTTTGCGACTACACCGCACGACGCAAACACCGCACCGGCCGAACCGCGTTGCAGGCGAAGTTCAAAAAGGTCAAACAAGACAAAGAATTACTTCCGGCGCAGCGGCCCAAACGGCTAGAGCCTGTCTAAGACTTACTTCAAGCAGCTGACACCGAGCACCGTCAGCGGCCTTCGGCGTTGGGCGCCAGGAATACCTTGCCGTCGCGTGCGACTGTTTCGGCTTGGGTGACCGCGGCATGAATGTCGTCGAGGGTGAACCTCTTGCCCGGGGACGTTTCCAGGATCCCCTCGCGAATCAGCCCGACAATCTCATCGATCAGTTGTGGAATGGCGGGCCGTTCGGGTGCAAAAAAGCCGGACTTGTCCAGGCGCGGCAGCCAGTAGCCCAGCCAGTAGACCTCGAGGGTGCGCCGGCCTGAGAGGGTGAGCCGCGGGTCGTCGCCCACGCTGATCCCCTCACCGGTAAGCGATCCGTAGACCAGCATATGGCCGTCCTCGGACAACGATCGAAAGATCTCGGTGCCGGTCTGACCTGCGACCGGGTCGATCGCGAAGTTAACACCCTGCGGCCCAACGATTTTGCGCACCTGTTCGTCGATGGGCCCGTCAGTGGACACGATCACTTCGTCTGCGCCGAGCTCCTTGAGTTCCTGCACGGCTTCGCGACGGCGCACCACGTTGATGGTCCGGATGCCGTCGTGTTTGGCCAGCCGGATGATCATGCGCCCCAGTTCGCCGCCGGCGGCGGACTGCAGCAGCCAATCCCCACGGGGAACGGCCAGCACGTGGCGCACCATGAGGATCGCCGTCGCCGGATTGATGAGAAACGACGCGATCTGCTCATCGGCGATGTCGTCGGGGACCGGATACACCTTGGCCGCCGGCACCACCGCGTACTGCGACCAGTTACCGCCGTCGGAGTTGCGGGCGAAGACCCGCTGCCCGACTGTCAGGCCCTCGACTCCTGGTCCCAGGGCGTCGATGGTGGCGACTCCCTCGAATCCGGCGCCGGACGGGAAATGTTCCGCCACACCGGAATAGTGGCCCCGAACGTAGAGCAGGTCGGAGGGGTTGATGGGGGTGAGTCGGATCTTCACCCGTACCTCGCCCGGGCCGGGTTGCGGCATGGGCCGTTCGCTAACGATGAGAACGTCTGTCGGTTCTCCGTAATGATCGAAGCGGATGGCTTTCATTTGCATAACCTTTCTGTGCGGTTTTTCTGTGTGCGGTTGGTGTTAGGTGTGGGTCGTGGCGACCCGTCAGGCCAGGCTTGTCAGGAAGTGCGTCAAGAGCTGGGCAACGGCACCGGGTTGTTCGACGTGGGGCCAGTGGCCGGCGCCGGCAACCTGGACTGTGCGGATGTCGGCGAATCGGGGTGCCACGGCATCGCGGATCAGTTCGGTGGAGGAGAAGGTGTCCTCACTGCCGATCAGCAGCACGGGCGCGCTGACAGTGGACGGTTGGTCTCCGAGCGGATGCCCGGCTGTCCAGGCGTCGAGTTGCTGCTCGGCGGTCACCGGAGGTGTGGCAAGTGTCGCGCTGACCAGCGCCCGCATCACCGGCGCCGAGTCATTGACCAGCCGTGCACGCCGATTCGCCGCGGCGGAGGCCACGGTGCGATCGTGCGCTGCGTGACCGAAGCGGGCTGCCTGCTCGGGGGTTAGCCGGTAACCCGCCAGCGGAACCGGGGTGATCAGCGCGAGCCCGACGGTGATGTTTGGCCGTGCCGCTGCGACCAGTTCGGCAACCTGTGCACCCATGCTTTGGCCCACGACGACCACTGGGCTCTGCGTGGTGGGATCGATGCCGTGGAGCACGTCGAGCACCTGGTCGCGGTAGCCGTCCAGGATCGCGCCGCGGCGAGGCGGACTCGTGTCGTCGACGTGGCGTAAGTTGACGGCCCGCGCGTGCCATCCGGGGTTGGGCAACCGGTCGATCACCTCGTCCCACAGTGCGGCGTTGTCCTGATATCCGGGGATGAACACCACCGTCCCGGCCGTGCCGCGGCCCCAACGCTGTTTCATCGTAGGCCTCCGGTGCCTGTCTCACCCCATGCGTCAGACAGCACGTCCGCACGCGTAGGTCGAAGTTGAATACCGGCGATCCGCCAGCCGGATTCCGCACGTATCACCTCGAAATGCACTGCCAGCCTTTCGATTTCGCTATCATCGCTGCGTCGTCGTGACCAGATCACCTCGATAGCCGCTCCATTGTGGTGGTAGGCCCGCACGGCCTGGTCGACCACGTTGGTGTAGGCGTAACCATTAGCCTTCAACCTGGTGTGCGTTGTGTTGAGCAGCCCGACGACGCTGTCGGCGTCCAGTGCCCACTGGCCACCGTCGGGGTGGTATTTGTAAAGCGGTACGCCCCAGTAGTTCAGGATGAACTCGGGTCCCCTGTCGATGTCCCGGCTGCCGACGCCAACCCAGGTGGGCAGGTAGTCGTCGAAGAACCATTCGGCGACCTCGGCGGTCACGGTTTCTGTTTCGTTGTCTGACATGGCTTTTCCTTGCCTCACGACAGAAGCTCCAGCGCCGAGTACCACACCGGGCCGGGGTTGAGTCGATCCGGATACAGGGCCAGCATCCGTTCGAAATATTCTCGTGGCGTGGGCTTTTCGCCCAGTAGGCGCTGCGCGTCAAGAAGGTATTGGCGCGTCTGGTCGAGGATCGCCCGATCGTCGGGCAAGTCGCGGTTCTTGTGGCCGGCGACCACCGCGCGCGGCCGTAGTGCCTCGACGATCTCGAGCGCGGCCAGCCACGCCTCGATGCCGCCGCCTCGACTCTCCAACAGGTACTGGTGCACCCCGTTGTAGGCAACGTCGCCGGCCACCACCAAGCCGATCGAGGGAACGTGCAGCACGGTGGTGTCGTCGGTGTCGGTGTGCCCCACTTCCACCGCCTCGCACCGATGCCCCTCCAGCATGAAGCCCTCTGCCGGGATCGGTTCGAACACCACCGGGCTATCGGGAATCAGCCCGGGGAAGTCGACGTCCCAGCGCTGCGCGCGGCCAACGGTGGCCTGCTGGTGCATCATCGCGATGGTCTTCTCCGTTGCGAAGGCGATCGCGCCGGGGAAGTGCCGGATGATCCTGTCGGCGCCGAACCAGTGGTCGCCGTGCCCGTGGGTGGCGTATATGTAGGCCAGCCGCTTCCCCGAGCGCTCGATCCAGTCACCCACCCGCTCGATCTGGTCGTAGGTGAATGGCGGGTCGACCAGGACCGCATCGTTTTCGCCGAGCACCAGCGTGGAGGCCACCGGCGAGGACACGATGGGGCTGCCGTCCGGCAGCCGCATGCCCCGCTCGCGGCGCACTCCGTCGTTGACCAATACTTTGTAGCGCAGATCGTTCACGATGATTACTCCTTTGCGGCCAGGTGCTCGACGAACCAGTCGCGGGCCGCGACGCTGGTCAGCTCGAACTGGCTCAGGTACGCGTCGAAGTGACCGCCGGGGATCGTGACGAGCTTCTTGGGCTGCAGAGCCCGTTCGTAGGCCGCCAAACCGGTGTCGGCCAGGGTGATGGTGTCGTTGAGCCCGATGATCATCAGCAGCGGCGTGGGCGACACCCGCGAAACCCACTGCCCTGGTTCATACATGCGCGCGGCCCGACTAGACCGCACGGTGACTCGGTTTTCCCAGTGCACCCCTTCGGGCACCGGTTGGTGGTAAAACGCCACCGCGTCCGGCGAGTGATATGCCGCAGGCGTCTCTGGGTCGGCACTGACGATCAGCTGAGTCGCCGGTGCTGCACCTGCGAACTGGGCCCGGTCGTCGTCGATGAAACTGGCTTCCAGGCCGGCCACCCGATCGGGCGCCACCCGCCGCAGGCTCTGCTGATAGCCACTGATCGTCGGCACCTGGGCGACCACGGCCCGGAGGCGCCGGTCGGTCGCGCCCAGCACCAGCGCGTGGCCGCCGGCATAGCTGGTGCCCCACAGACCTATCCGGTCGGCGTCCACCGCTGGATGGGATTCCAGGTAGGAGATGGCGTAGCGCCAGTCAGCGATCTGCCGCCAGGGGTCAACGTCGAAGCGGGGCTGGCCATCGCTGGCCCCGAAACCACGGTGGTCATGTACCAGCACCACGAAACCGGCCTCTGCGAACACTCGCGCGAACCGGTCCAGGCCGTGCTCGCGGATCCCGGCAAAGCCGTGCGCCATCGTGATCGCCGGTCGCGGTCCCGGCATGTCGGGGACAAACAACCAGCCGCGTAGCGTCACATTTCCTTCGACGCCGAACTCGACATCAATTTGATTGACCATGGATTCGATCCTGTCGAGCAAGCGCCGGGTCCGGGTAACCCCATTGAGGCTGGTAGCGGCAGGGCGACCCTTAAGCTTGGCGGCATGGGCAAGCCCAACCACCTCGGCGACTACCTGCGGGCCCGGCGCGGGCAGGTCACACCGTCGGAGGTGGGACTGATAGCGGGCCCGCGGCGCCGAGTCGCCGGCCTGCGGCGCGACGAATTGGCCCTGCTGGCCGGCATCAGCAGCGAGTACCTGCAACGCCTGGAGCAGGGCCGCGACAGACACCCCTCCACCGAAGTCCTCGACTCGATCGCCCGGGCGCTGCGCATGGACGCCAAAGCGACTGCCTACCTGCACCAGCTCGCTCATCAGACTTCCCATCCGCACCGCCAGCCGGACGCCAAGGATGTTTCTACAGCGATCACAGAACTCATCGATCAGTTCCCCATGCCGGCCATCGTCGTCAATCGCTATCAAGACGTGCTGGCCGCGAACCCGATCGCCCGCGCGTTGTCGCCGGGATTTCAAGTGGGACAAAACCTCTCGCGTTGGCGCTTCCTTGATCCTGCGGCCAAGCACGTGTACGCCGACTGGGACGAAGCCACCGCGCTGGCCGTCGGCGGCCTAAGGGAACTCTCCGCCGACGATCCCGGCGACCCTCGGCTGCGCGCACTCATTAGCGAGTTATCGAGTAGCAGTGAACGATTCAAGCAGCTCTGGGAACGGGCCGATGTGGGATACACCAAAGGGATCACCCGCATGCGCCATCCAGACGTCGGCGATCTATGCCTGTCCCGCACCAAACTTGACCTCCCCCACTCCGGCGGCCAACACATCCTGACCTACCACGCACCACCTGATAGCGCATCGACGCTCGCACTCGACCAGCTCCGAGCATCGTTGCCACGCACTCCGGTGCCTGACGACTGAGAAACGTTGTCCCTTCACCGCCGAACACTGTGATCGGGTAACGCTCGGTGACCAAGTGGGCGCTCGGTCGACCAGCGCACTTCACTGCAGAATGTGCAGGCCCCACTTACCGAGCAGTGGATCCACGGGCACGAAGTATGTCGTGTAATCGTCACCCGGTGGCGAAGACATCAACAGGCCGACCGCACTCACGGTGCCGTCTGGGTTTTTCACGAATCCAGGACTGCCACTGTCGCCCGACAGGCTGTACACGCTGGCTTCGACCACACCACCGTCTGTGCTTTTGACTTCGCCACAGGTCTCACCCGTGACCGCACCGACCTTGCAGAACGGCATGCCGACCTTGACCTGGGACAGGCTCAACACATCCCGGACCGAATACTGGCCGCCGACGTTACCGACTGGCGCACCGACGCTGGGGTCGAGGAGGATGATCGCGGCGTCCTTCTTGTCGCCTTCTTCCTCGCTGGCGGAGATCTTCCCGAGCGGGACGCCATCCCCGTAAGTCCATACCGAGCCGTCGTGCTTGTCGCAGTGCCCGCTGGTCATGAGATAGTAGCTGCCGTCGTTGCTCTGGGCGGCGAAACCCGCTGTGCAGTTGCTGCTTTCATCCGCGACCTGGATGCCCGGCTGCACGGCCTCGGCTGCCCGCGCGGTGCTCGAAAGCATCGTCGCGGCCAGCACCGTAGCGCCGACCAGCCCCAGCCCCCGCAACCAACCCATCATCATCCCGTTCTCCATCTCCGACTAGAGTTTGCAGATCAGTGCGGTAGCGCGCACGTCCTCGCCAACACAAAACCAGATGTGCACTAGGTTATTTCGGCATTCGGAGCGAATCGTTATCGATTCGTCGAGTTTGATCGGCTTACGGTATTCCACGACCGCGCGGTAGGGCGGTTCCGAAAGCTGGGCAAGATCGGGAGCATGCGCAAGCACCTCGTGCACCCCCTGCCAGTACACGGTGTTGTTGACGTGTTCGAAGTGATCGCCATCGGTGTGCCGCAACGCGAACGGCGTAGCCGTCGCTGCGGCCTCGAGGGGACGGGTGAGCCAAGGACGCCACTTGAGGCGATGGTTTTCCGTCGTGGTCGCCAGACGGTTGAAGAACCCCTCGGCCATGCGCGAGGGCGTCAACGTGTCCTTGTTCATGTTGATCCAGAACCCCTCGGTCTCGATGCGGCCACCGGTGGATCCGTCGAGTCGCACGCGCATGCTGCACCATCGCGACGAGATTCCCGAGCACCAGCGCCGGAACGTAATGTCATTCGGCCAGTCGAGCGGCTCGATGACATCGATGACCGTGCGCTGAACGATCCAATGTGGATGAATTTCGGCGTACTCAGCGTCGACCAGGTGCTCGGCACCGACCTCTTGGATATAGCGCGCGATCCCGTCGAGGCGGACGCGTCGCTGGTCGTCGATGTCGCTGGTGAACAGCTTCCAGCCGGTACGGAATACGTAGCCGCTGTCGGGCAGATCGCTCAGCGGTTCACTCACGTCAAGGCGCCTCCCTTGGTACGCATCCTGCCGGTGGGCACGCGCTCGTATGGTAACGGGGGACCGGACGCGGCCGGAGCGGAGGCGAATGATCAAAACGGACTACGTGATCGTCGGCGCGGGCGCCATGGGTATGGCCTTCGCTGACACCGTGGTGTCCGAAAGCGACGCCCACCTGGTGATCGTCGACCGGGGTCACCAGCCAGGTGGGCATTGGACGCGGGCCTATCCGTTCGTGCGTCTGCACCAGCCGTCGGCGTTCTACGGCGTCAACTCGCGCAAGCTCGAAACCGGCGCCATCGACCGGGTGGGGTGGAACAAGGGACTGCACGAGTTGGCAACCGGCGGCGATGTTTGTGCGTACTTCGACCGCGTCATGCAGCAGGAACTCCTGCCGACCGGGCGCGTGTCGTACTTCCCGATGAGTGAGTACCTGGGTGCCGGCCGGATACGAAATCTCGCCGGGACGCAGTTCTCCGTCGACGTGCGGCGGCGCGTTGTCGATGCGACGTATTTGCAGACGTTGGTTCCGTCGATGCGCCCGCCGCCGTACCACGTTGCCGACGGTGTGGAGTGCGTACCACCCAACGCGCCGCCCCAGGCCGCGCCCGGCCACCAGCGCTTCATCATCGTCGGGGCGGGCAAGACCGGCATCGACGTCTGTCTTTGGCTGTTGCGCAACGGAATTGAGGCTGAGCACCTCACCTGGGTCATGCCCCGCGACGCATGGCTTCTCGATCGTGCCAACGTGCAACCGGGAGCGGAGTTTGCAGACCGCTTCAAAGCCAATTTCGCGGCGCGGCTGGACTCCATCACCGCGGCCACCTCGCTCGACGACCTGTTCGCCCGGCTGGAAGCCAGCGGCGTTCTGTTGAGAATTGATCCGAACGTCCGGCCCACGATGTACCGGTGCGCCACCGTGTCGCGTCCAGAGTTGGATCAATTGCGCCGCATCGAGCGGATCGTCCGGATGGGCCACGTGCAGCGGATCGAACCCGGCACGATGGTGCTCGCGGGCGGCACTCTCGGCGTCAGCGGGCCGGCCCTCTACATCGACTGCAGTGCGGATGGCCTTGAAAGACGCTCCGGCGTGCCGGTATTCGATGGCGACCGCATCGCCTTGCAGAGTGTGCGCGGTTTGTCAGCAGGTGTTCAGCGCCGGGCTCATCGCTCACGTGGAGGTCAGCTACGACGACGATTCGACCAGGAATTCGCTGTGCGTACCGGTGCCCCACCCGAACACCGACCTGCATTGGCTCGACATGACACTGGCCGAGCAGCGCAACGAAATCAGCTGGATCGAGCGGCCCGAATTGATGGATTGGTTGGCGACGTCGCGACTCAACCTGATGCGTGGCCTGTACGCCCCAATGCTCGAGCGGCAGCGCGCGCGAGAACGGCTGCTCGGGATCGTCAAATCTTCGCTGCGCAAAGCCAACGACAAGCTCGAAGAACTGATCGACGCGTCCGGAATACGACCCTTGTAATCTTGCGGGGTCGAGGCCTGGGGAATCACCGAATGCGCGCAGGTGACCCGGCCCGGCCACCGCACGCACAGATCGGGTAACAGTTGCTCGAAGACAGGCGTGTCCCTGAAACAGTTTCGGTGTTGTGCCTGAGGTACGGGTATCGCGGTTTCTCGTTCGGTCTCTGTAATCCCTTGGTTCACTTCGGTTTCAATAGTCACACGGGGGGGCATTCTTGTCAGTGGGCGCTCGTAAAATTTGAGGCATGGGTTCGAGTACGCGTGAAGAGATCGTCGAGGTCTTCAACGCGTTCGATAGCGACGTAGACCGCTTGTGCGACTTGTCATTTGACGTGTTCACCACCCCGGAACGGTTGCGGGCGTTGGAGCGCCTGGAACGGGCGGCGCGTCGCCTGCGGGCACCCCAGCACGCGTTGATCAACCAACTCGCCGAACAGGCCGGCGCAGAAGAGCTCGGCGGCACGTTGCGCGGCGCGTTGGCCGACCGGCTGCATATCAGTCCCGCCGAGGCCAGCCAGCGTATCGCCACGGCCGAAGATCTCGGTGAACGCCGCGCGCTGACCGGGCAACCGTTAGCGCCCCAACTCGGTGCCACCGCAGCAGCCCAGCGCGACGGACTGATCGGCGACGGGCACGTGAGGGTGATCCGCAGCTTCTTCAAGCAACTGCCCGCCGAGGTGGACCCCGGCACCCGCCAGGCCGCCGAAGCCGATCTGGCCGGCAAGGCCCGCGGGCACCGCCCCGACCAACTGGCCGATTTCGCACAGCTGCTGATGTGCTTTCTCAACCCCGACGGCAACTACACCGAACAGGACGTGGCCCGGCGGCGCGGAATCACCCTGGGCAAGCAGGAATTCGATGGCATGTCCCGCATCAGCGGCCTGATCACCCCGCAGCTGCGCGCCGCGATCGAAGCCGAACTGGCCAAGCTGGCCGCGCCCGGCATGTGCAACCCCGCAGACGACACCCCCGTCTTCGACGCAGAACCCGACGACCAGACCCGCCGCCGCGACACCCGAAGCCAGGCCCAACGCAATCACGACGCTTTCCTCGCCGGCTTCCGAGGCCTGCTCGCCTCCGGCGACCTCGGGCAGCACAACGGCCTACCGACCACCATCATCGTCACCACCACGCTCAACGAGCTAGAAGCCGCCGCCGGCCGCGCCCTGACCGCCGGGGGCAGCGTGCTGCCCATGTCCGACGTCATCCGCATGACCGGCGACGCACACCACTACCTGGCCATCTTTGACGGCACCAAGCCTCTGGCCCTCTACCACACCAAACGCCTGGCCTCCCCCGCACAACGCATCATGCTGCTGGCCAAAGATCGCGGATGTACCAAACCCGGCTGCGATGCGCCCGGCTACTGGACCCAGGTCCACCACGTCAACGGCTGGGCAGCCACCCGCCGCACCGACATCAACCAACTCACCCTGGCCTGCGGACCCCACAACCGACTCATCGAAGACAGCGGCTGGACCACCCGCACCAACGCCCGAGACGAAACCGAATGGATCCCCCCACCACACCTGGATCACGGCCAACCCAGAACCAACACCTTCCACCACCCCGAGAAACTACTAACGCCCGACGACGACGAACCCGTTTGACGCCAGGAAAACGCGCCTGCTCGACATGTGCCGCGCGCCCCCTCCCATCCAGCCCAGCTGTTGCGACGTCGCGGCATCGTAAGACATGCGCTAACGGCGTCCGGCGCGTTCGTTGTGCCTGACTTGGTTGAAGGGCAGGCCGCGATCTGCGGCGTACTCGCGTGGGAAACCCAGCACCCGTTCGCCGATGACGTTGCGTGCCATCTCGTTGCTGCCGCCGCCCAGCGCGACGGTCTGGCGAGAAAGGTAGCGCTCCCCCACCTTGAGTAGGTCGTGATCGTCGTCCACCACGCCGCTACCGCCCGTGATGTCCATGGCCGTGTCCACTTCCAGGAAGGTGACATCCGAGTGAAACAGCCGAATGATCGACCCGGCCGCCGGAGGTAATGACCCATCACGGACAGCGCGGGACACGTGGTCGACCAGTCGGTCGCGCACCATCCGGCGGGCCAACACCCTTCCCACCTTGTCCTGGGTAGCCTCGTTGTCGGCCTGGCCGGCGGCCTCGGCAAGCGCGAAGAAGTCGGTCAGCACAGTCTGGGAGGCTTCGTGGCCGCGGCCACTGGCGAATTCCGATCCGTGTCCGACCGCGCGCTGCTCGTGATACAGCAACCGCGACGCGACTTCCCAGCCCTTGTTGACCTCGCCGACGACGGCGTCGTCACCCACACGCAGGCCGTCGAAGAATTCCTCGCAGAACTCCGTCGACCCGTCGACTTGCTGAATGCGGCGCAGGGTGACGCCGGGCGCGTGGATGGGAACCAGGAACATCGTCAGGCCGTCATGCTTGGGCACCGTCCAGTCGGTGCGAGCCAGCAGCAGGCCGTAGTCGGCTGCGAATGCGCTGGTGCTCCAGGTCTTGGCGCCGTTGATGACCCACGCGTCCCCGTCGCGGTCGGCGCGGGTGATCAGCCCGGCGAGGTCGGAGCCGCCGCTGGGTTCGGAGAGCAGCTGGACCAGCACCTCTTCACCGCGCAGCGCCGCCGGAATGTGTTGGCGCTTCTGCTCTTCGCTGCCGGTATCGAGCAGGCTCGCGCAGCAGATGGTGAAGGTGGGCGTGTTGAGGATCAACGGCATCTCGTATCCGACGGTCTTGGCGTCGAACGCCTTTTGGTAGGCGACGCCCAAGCCGAGACCACCGTATTCGCGAGGGAAGCAGATTCCGGCGAATCCGCCTGAGTACAGACGCTTTTGCAATTCACGGACGCGCTGCCAGGCGGCGTCATCGCCGCGGGCAGCGAGTGGCGGTTTGGCGGGATCGAGCCGCGGCATGTTCTCGGCAAGCCACGTCCGGCCTCGCGTCGCAAAGGCCTCCACAGATTCGGTCATGCCGCCGACTCCGCGTTGCGCAGTCCCGCATAGATGGCCCGATGATGCTCGGCGGGCGTGCCGAACATGGAGCGGTACAACATGATCCGCCGCAGGAACAGGTGCAGGTCGTGTTCCCAGGTGACACCGATGCCGCCATGAAGTTGCACGCAGTCCTGAGCGATCGTGCCGGCATGCTCGCCGAGGTAGGACTTGGCGGCGCTGACGGTGAGCGCCGCCTCGGGGCTACGGGCGCCAACGTCTTCGACCGCACCGTCGGTGATCGCCCGGCTGGCTTCCAGCCACATTTTCATATCCGCGAAGCGGTGTTTGAGCGCCTGGTAGGACGCCAGGGGGCGGCCAAAACTGTGTCGGTCCAGCGCCCATCGGATCGTGATACCCAAGACGGTGTCTAGAATCCCGACGAGTTCGGCGCACTGCAGCACCACCGCGATCTGCGCCTGGCGATCGATCAGTGCGCGCGCCTGCGCTATCGACCCGACTTCCGCGGCCGTGTCGACGCGCACGCCATCGAAAGTCACTCGCGCGTAACGCTTTACAAGGTCCAAGGACCGCTGCGGCGTTACGCTGACTCCGGGAGCGTCGGTGGGTATCAGGAACTGGCGCGGCCCCTCCTCGCTGCGCGCCACCACCAGCAACAGCGCGGACTCGGCGCCCGCCTCCACCCGGTGCTTGACACCGTCGATGCGGTAGCCGGAGCCGGTGGGCGTGGCGGTGACGTTCGGCTGCTGCGGAGCGAAAGGCCGGTCGGGTTCATCGACTGCCCAGGCGGCCACCGTCGCGCCCGCCATCAGGGATTCGATCACCGCGGCGTGCTCATCGCGGTTGTCAGCGTCGGCCAGGCCCGCCAACACGATGCTGACCGGGTGTAACGGTCCGGGAGCGACGGTATGTCCGAGGTTTTCAGCGATCAACGCCAGGTCCTTGACGCCGTCGCCGGACACGCTGCCACCGCCGAGTTCCTCGGGCACCAGCAGGCTGGTCCAACCGAGTTCGGCCGCGCGGGCCCACCACTCGGGGTCGAACGAAACGTCCTGGCCGTGTAATGCGCGCACCTGATCGAGCGATGCATGCTTGTCCAGAAAGGCGCGCGCGGTGGAGACGAACAACGCCGTCTCGGGCCTGGTGGCATCAGTGGCATCAGCCATCTGGGTGTTCGTCCTCGATTCCGAAAGTGTTCACTGCCATGGCCAGTGAGCAATAGCAGCCTACGGTGAACACTAGATCCATGCGCTGCCGGTCATCGAAGTGCCTGCCGAGCTCGGCCCACGTTGGATCGGAAATGGTGCTGTGTTCGTCCAGTTCGTCGACCGCACGCACTACCAGGCGGTCCTGGTCGTTGACGACCGTGCCGTCCGAATCGCGTCGATTTCCGAGGCGGTCAGCCCCGCCCGCTGCGCGATGGGGACGTGGTGCGACCACAGATAGGCGCAGTCGCGCCGGTGGACGATCCGCAACACCGCGATCTCCCGAGCCCGCGCGGACAAGTTGGAGTCGATGAGCAGGTATGCGTTGAACTTCAGATAGGCGCGGGTCAAGTCCGGGTGGCGCACCATGGTCGCCAAGACATTGCCGGCGTCGCGAGCATTGGCGCGCTCGGGCGGCAGCAGGGCGGTTACCGCGGCGCGTGCCCGATCGTCCCATTCCTCGTCAGGCAGTGGCGCCAGCCGCAACGGGTGTTGTGCAACTGACTTTGGCATGTGTTGCTCCTCGGGTTTACGAGATCACTCGATCGGTTGGTCGCCGAGCACGGTGGTGCGCAGCATCTCCCGCGGCGAGTCCGGGTCATACGGGGCGGCGCGGTGCAGCACGCCCTGGTTGTCCCAGATGACGGTGTCTCCGACCGACCAGCTGTGCCGGTAAACCTTGTCGGGACCTGTTGCACGGTTAAGCAATTCGGCCAACAACGCGCGTCCCTCATCGAGGTCCATGCCGACGATGTAGTCGGCGGAGGCGCCCAGGACAAGCGATTTGCGGCCGCTACGGTGCGTCCATACCAGCGGATGTTCATGAGTGCGCCGTTGCCGCCAGCGCTGTACCTGCTCCGGTGTGGGGTTGGGGGTGATGCGGCGCTGTGAGGCTTCCAGGGAATGCACCACGCGCAAGGAGCCGAATCGTCGCTTCTCCTCGTCGGTCAAGTCTTCATAAGCCGCATAGGAGTTCGCGAACTCGGTCTCACCGCCGCGTTCGGCGACCGCAACCGCCGACAGCAGGGTGGCTTTCTGCGGGCACTCCTCGCTGAGGGGGGTACATCCGTCGATGTGCCAGTCGAACGTGGCCCGCAGATAGGCGGCCGAGGAGTTCTTCGAAGTGTCCAGTGTGATCGGGTAAATACCCGCCACTGGATGGTGGCCGTCCGAGGAGTAGTCGACCTCGCCGAGCCGGCGGCAGAACTCCACTTGCGCTTGGGGATCCAATCCCAGTCCGCGAAAGACCAATACACCGTTGTCTTCCAGCGCCTCCATCACTGCCTCGCCGAGCAGGTCATCGGAAGTCAGCCGGTCTGCGTCGACGCCGAGGACCTCGGCGCCGACCGACGAGGTGAGCTTGTTGATGGCGAGCAGACTCATGCTCTGTCCCTTCTCAGTCTGATACGGCGGCCGGTCACGGCACTGGTTCGCCGACGCGGTCGAGGACGGCGTCGGCGGAGTCGGTGGGTTTGGGCTGGCCGAAGATTTCGACCGCCATCGCGACCATCACCAGCGAGTAAATGAGGTGCAGCAGGTTCAGCGCGTCCTCGGGCAGCTCATCCAGGGAGAACTTGTCGCAGTACTCGATGGCCTCCTCCAGGCGCGGGAAGAAGGCGTGGTAGAACTCCCGCATCTCAACCATGCTGCTGGCCAGCCGCTGGTTCCACCGCTCGGCTTCGGTTGGCAGACACCAGGTTTGCGCAAACCCCTCGAGCTCTGCGAACGCACTCGGCAACAGGGTCTCAGCCATCGCTCACACCCCCACCGGTTGGGTTTCGCGCTGATATGCCTCCACCCAATCCACGACCTCTTTGTGGAGATGGCGCACCAGGATCTCCTGGTCGTTGAGGGGAAACTCGTCGACGATGCCGGTTTCCAGGGCCGCCTGAGTGCCCCCGAGCATGCCGGCGTCCTGCAGGGCGAACTCCTTGAGCACCACCGAAGCCACTTCGTGCGCGATGCGTTCCCGCACAGTGCGGGCCGGGTGGAACGCGGTGTAGGCCTCGAATTTGTGGGTGTTGTGCGACGTCGGCCAATACCGGTACAGCAGATACCAGCCGCCGTAGATGAGGATTTCCAGGTTGGGGAAGATCTGAAAGTTGCTGATACCCCAGGGCTCGATGCCACCCGGGCTGAGCCCGGCGGGCAGATCGCCGATGTCGGGAGTACGCCACGGCCCGACAAGCCCACTGCGGGTGGCGCGTTCGATCGGATACATGTATTCCGGCGCCATCAGCCAGCGGCGGGTACCCGCCGTCGACACCACTCGGTGCGGTCCGTCGATCTGGAAGTGCGCGCACTCGAAGCCGGCGTTCGGGTCGCGTACCGCGGAAGGCACCTGCTGGGGATGCAACGACGGGACGTGGTAGTACTCCTGGAACGCGTCGGCGAAGATCTTCCAGTTGCTGTTGTTATGGGCCACGAAGTCGTAGCGTTCGGTGAGCTTGCCGAACGGGTAGTCGTCGAGCCCGGTGACCATCGGGCCGAGGAACTCACGCAAGTTCTGTCGCGGCCGCTCATCGAGGTTGATGAAGATGAACCCATTCCACACATCGCAGTGCACCGCGCGCAGACCGTAGTCGGCGGTGTCGAGGTCGAAGAACTCCGGCTCCTGCTGCACGAACGTCAACGCGCCGTCGAGGCTGTAGCGCCAGCCGTGGTATTTGCAGGTGAACTGCCGGCACGTCCCGCTGGTTTCCTCATGCGGAAAGTCGTTCCACACCAGCTTGTTACCGCGGTGGCGGCAGACATTGTAGAATCCCCGAATCGCCTCGTCTTTGCCCTTGACCACGATTACCGACGTGCGGGCGGCCTCGATCTCTTTGGTGAAATAGCTGCCCACGCGCGGCAGCTCCTCGACGCGGCCGACGTTGAGCCAGGCACGTTTGAAGACCGCCTCACGTTCGAGTTCGTAGAACTCCGGCGATGTCGAGTCCCGAAAGGAGATCGGGCCGGTGCCCAGTTGTGGGTAGTGCTCGGTCCAGCTGCCCTCCGCCGGCTTAGGCCATCGACCCATCAGAACCTGCCTTTCCCTGTCAGTCCCTGCCGGCCGCTCACATCACGGCCCCGCCGTTCACGCCGAGCACCTGACCGGTGATGAAGCCGGCCTCTTCCGAACACAGGAATCCCACCGCCGCGGCGATGTCATCGCCGCTGCCGAGGTGGCCCATGGGAATCCGGCGGGCCATTTCCTCATTGGACCCCAGGTGCCCCTGGGCCTGCGACTGATGCTGCATCGGCGTCTCGATGCCCGACGGGGGGATGTTGTTGACGGTGATGCCCATCGACGCGTATTCGTTGGCCAGCGATTTGGTCAGCGTGATCACCGCGCCCTTGGAGGCCGCGTAGTGCGCCATCCGCGGCGAGCCTCGTTGGGCACTCGATGACGAGATCATCACGATGCGGCCCCATTTGGCCGCGATCATGTCCGGCAGCGCCACCTGACAGCAATGGAACGTGCCGGTGAGGTTGACGTCGATGATGCGCGACCAGTCCTCGGGCGTGATCTCGGTAAACCGTCCGAAGCCGACCATCCCGGCGCTCGTCACCAGAATGCTCACCGGCCCCAACTCGCTGCGCACCTTGGCGAAGGCCTCCTCCACCGCGGGGCGGTCGGTGACGTCGGCCGCCACACCGAGCGCCTCGACCCCTTCGTTGCGAAGGTGCTCCGAAACTCGTTGCGCCGCTTCTTCGTTGACGTCCAGCACGGCAACCTTGTGGCCGCGCCGGCCCAGCTCGTGACAGGTCGCCTCCCCCATGCCGGATGCGCCGCCGGTTACCACCGCCACCCGTGTCATCGCCTGTGCCTCCTTGCTGGGTGTCCAGTCACGCTTGCCTCATTCATAGACCACCGTTACCGAATCAGTAGTAGGCAAGGACTGGCAGGTCAAGACCCAACCCTCGGCTACCTCCTCCTCGGTGAGCGCGTCGTTGTTGATCATCCGTGCGCTGCCGTCGGTCAGCCGTGCCATACATGTTCCGCACGAACCGGTTTCGCACGACGACGGCGCGTTCAGGCCCGCCAGGCGCGCCGTCTGCAGCAAGGTGTCGCCTTCCCGGTACCCCACAGTGGTGGTCCGGCGGTCCAGTTGAATCGTCACCTGCTCCGTCGTCGGGCCCCCGGTTTTCGGAGTCGTGTCGACGTCCCCACGTGCGCTCATCTGCCCCATCGAGGCGAGAGTATCAAGTACTTGTCACAAATATCAAGTACTTGACACCGGCTACGGCTCGGTGCGCTCAGTGAACAAGGTGTGGCCGGTGCCCTTTTCGACGACACGACCCAGCAGGTCGTGCAGCAGCCGCTGCTCGTCGCTCGTCAGCACACCGAAAACCCTTTCATGCGCGGCCAGCGCGTCGGTCAACACCGCCGAGGTCACCGCGCGTCCCTCATCGGTGAGGTAGGCCTGCATGATTCGCCCGTGTTGCGGATCCTGCTTGCGCTCCACCAGACCGCGCCGCTCCAGCGCGGCCAGCGCCAGCTGGGCGCCCTGTGGGCTGATCAACAGCCGTCGGGCCAGCTCGGCGCCGGACAGGCCGGGTTCGTTGGCCAGCTGACGCATCAGACCGATCTGCGCGGTCGTCACGCCGTGGGCGCTGATGGCCTCGTTAACCGTCGTCAGCGAAAAGTGAAAAGCCTGCTTGAGCAGCCACAGGATGTTGTCAGTGAGTTCCATGTTCTGCTCTCGGAGGGTTCCGGTGGATGCGGCCGTCTTTCATGACGAATCGGACGTCGAGCGTGGTCGAGATGTCTTGGGACGGGTCTCCCGGCACCGCAATGACGTCGGCGAGATACCCCGGCGCAAGACGGCCGAGCTCGTGATCGGCCTCGATCAGCTCGGCGCTGGTCACCGTCGCCGCGCGGATCGCCTGCATGGGTGTCATGCCGCGGCGCACCAGAGCGCAGAGCTCCTCGGCGTTTCGCCCGTGCGGGATCGCCGGCGCGTCGGTGCCGCACGCGATGCGCACGCCGGCGGCAATCGCCTTGGGTAACATCGCCTTTGCCCGCGGAAACACCTCGTCGGCCTTCTTGCGCAACTCGGGGGCGATCCGGTCGACGGCCATCGCCTCGGTCAGATAAGTGGTGGAGACCAGAAAGGTGCCGTGGTCGACCATCATCTGGATGGTCTCGTCGGTGGCCAAAAAGCCGTGTTCGATGCAGTCGATGCCCGCCCTGATGCAGGCCCGGATGGCGCTGTCGCCGATGGCGTGGGCGGCGACGCGGACCCCGGCGCGATGCGCCTCGTCGGCGATGGCGACGAACTCCTCGTCGGAGTACTGCTGGGCACCCGGCGCGGTGCTGTGCGACATCACCCCGCCCGAGGCCGATACCTTGATCACCTTGGCGCCGTGGCGAATTTGGTAGCGCACGCACGCGCGTACGTCGGACACCCCGTTGGCGATACCTTCGGCCACGCTCAGCGGCATGACGCCGGGCGCCATCCGCTGGAACACCGTCGGGTCGAGGTGCCCACCATAGGGTGTGACAGCGTGACCCGCGGGCACGATCCGCGGGCCGGCGTGCCACCCCTGGTCGATCGAGCGCTGCAACGCCACATCAAGTAAGTAACCACCGGTCTTGACCATCAGACCGAGGTTGCGCACCGTGGTGAAACCCGCGTCCAGCGTGGTGCGGGCGTTCACCGCGCCCCGCAGAGTTCGGTACACCGGGTCGTCTTGCACACCATGCATGGGGTTGGGCAGACCCTCCGGTCCACCGGGACCGCCGATGAGCAGATTGAGCTCCATGTCCATCAGGCCCGGCAGCAGCGTCACATCGCCCAGGTCGATCTCGGTCGCCGAATCGGGCAGTGGATCAACGGGATTCACGGCGCTGATGCGTTCGCCCTCGATTACCAGGACGGCCGGCGAGTGGACCTGGCCGGCGTCGACGTCGGCCCAGCGGTCGGCACGCAGCACGATGGTCACGGCACGGGTTCGGAGACGCAGTCCAGGGTGGACGCACCCGAGTCGGGCACCCGCGGCTGTTTCCAGCATTCCACCGGGAAGGACACCATGATCATCGAATACAGCAGGTGCATCAGGTTGGTGACGTCCTCGGGCAGGTCGTCGAGCGGGAACTTGTCACAGTAGGCGACGGCCTCCTCAGCCCGCGGCGTAATGGCGTCGTAGAAGGCCTGCATCTCGGCCATCGAGCTGTTCAGCCGCTTTTGATAGCGCTGTGGCTCGCTGTCGAGGCACCAGTCGGAAAACCGTTCCAGGTCGGCGAATTCGCTTGGCAGCTTGGCACTCACGGCTAGACCCCTGCCGTGTTGCTCTGGTAGTCGGCGATCCAGGCGGCGGTCTCTTTGTGGAGGTGGCGCAGCAGTATTTCCTGGTCGTTGAGCAGAAATTCGCGCACTACACCCGACTCGACCATGCTCTGGGTGGCTTCCAGCGTGTTGGCATCCTGCAGCCCGTATTCCTTGAACGTCACCGCGGCGAGTTCCTGGGCGATCCGTTCGCGCGGGGTCCGTGGCGCAGGGAAGTACAGGGTGCCCTCGAACACGTGAGAGTTGTGGGACGTCGGCCAGTAGTGGTAGGTCAAATACCAACCCTGGCCCCAGATCAAGATGACGAAGTTGGGGAATAGCTGAAACGAGTCCAGCCCCCACGGGTCGCATTTGGCCGGGTTGACACCGCGGGGAAGCTCGCCGAGATCGGGCTGGGCCCAAGGCCCGAACAGCCCGCTTTGACAGATGTCGTCGACGGGCTTGCGCATGTCGGGATCCATTTCCCAGGCCCGCACACCCGACGTGCTGACCAAGCGGTGCGGGCCGTCGATGCGGTAGTGCGGCGCCTCGAAACCGGCTTCGGCCGCGGCCTTGGAGTACTTGCTCGGCGATTGGCTCGCGTGCAACACGGGTGCGTGATAAAACTCCTGGAACGCGTCCATGTAGAGCTTCCAATTGGCTTTCACCTCCGCGCGGTAGTACCACCGCGAGGTCATCTGCCCGAATGGGTATCCCTCCAGATCGGTGATCATCGGGCCGAGGAATTCTCGCAGCGACTGCTCGGGCTCCTTGGCGAAGTTGACGAAGATGAACCCTTCCCACACGTCACAATGCACCGGCACCAGCCCGTAGCGACTCTTGTCGAGATCGAAGAACTCGCTCTCCTGTTGCACGTGGGTGAGCTTGCCGTCCAGGTCATAGCGCCAGGCGTGGTATTTGCAGGTGAACTGCCGGCACACGCCGCTGGTCTCCTCCAGGGGCATGTCGTTCCAGACCAGCTTGTTGCCCCGGTGCCGGCAGATGTTGTGAAACGCGTTGACCTCACCCGCGGCGTTGCGGACCACGATGATCGAGGTGTTGGCGACCTTGAGCTCCTTGGTGAAGTAGCTGCCTTTGCGCGGAATGCTTTCCACACGGCCGACATTCAGCCATGCGCGCTTGAAGATCGCCGCGCGCTCGAGCTCGTAGATGTGCGGGCTGATGGAGTCCTCGTAGGACACGGGCCCCGTGCCCAGTTCGGGATAGTGCTGTGTCCAGCTGCCTTCGGGCGGCTTGGGGAAGCGAGCCATGTCTGCTGACCGTATATGCTGAACACCGCCATCGCAAGTAGTTGATATTGCGGGTTGGAGGAGGAGCTACGTGCACCGACACGAGAAGCTGTTCATTGGCGGGTCATGGGTTTCGCCTGAGACCGACGACACGTTCGAGGTGATTTCCCCGCACACCGAAGCGCCCATCGCGCTGGTGGCGGCCGCGGCCCCGGCCGACGTGGACGCGGCCGTGACCAGCGCACGCACAGCGTTCGACCAAGGCCCGTGGCCGCGTCTGGATCCCGCCGATCGGATCGACGCGATGCGCCGACTCGCGAAAATCTATGCGGCACAACAGTCTGCGATGGCCGAGCTGATCACCGCCGAAATCGGCGCGCCCATCAGCTTTGCCCAGCGCGCCCAGGTCGGGCTGCCGTCGATGATGATGAACGCGTTCTGCGATCTCGCCGAGGGGTTCGGGTGGCGGGAGACCCGGCGCGGTTTCTTCGGGTCCGACCTCGAGCTGCGTCGTGAACCCGTCGGCGTGGTCGCCGCGATCGTGCCGTGGAACATGCCGCAGTTCCTCATCGTCACCAAGCTCATCCCTGCGCTGCTCGCCGGATGTTGTGCGGTGGTCAAGCCGGCTCCGGAATCCCCGCTGGACGCGCTTCTCCTTGCCGACTTGATCGAGCAAGCCGACTTGCCGGCAGGTGTGGTGGGCGTGCTGCCCGGCGACGCGAAAGTCGGCCAGCAGCTCATCGGCCACCCCGGTGTCGACAAGGTGTCGTTTACCGGCTCCACCGCCGCCGGGAAGGCGGTCGCGGCGGCCTGCGCGGCCGACCTCAAGCGGGTCAGCCTGGAACTGGGCGGTAAGTCCGCTGCTGTCGTCCTCGACGACGCCGACCCGGCCGCCGTCGCGACTGCCGTCCGGTCGGCGAGCCTGTCCAACTGCGGCCAGATCTGTAATGCGCTCACCCGAATTCTGTTGCCGGCCAAACGAAGCGACGAGTTCGTCGAAGCCCTGGCCGCCGAGATGACCTCGCTGCGCATCGGTGACCCGACCGACCCCTCGACACAGCTCGGCCCGCTGGTCGCCAAACGACAACGGGACCGCGTCCGCGACTACATCACCGAGGGCCAGCGGGAGGGCGCCCGCGTTGTCGTTGGCGGTGCCGACATGCCCGACGGTATCGGGCGGGGCTGGTACGTGAAGCCGACACTGTTCGCCGACGCCGACAACGCCATGCGTATCGCCCGGGAGGAAATCTTCGGCCCGGTCCTCACCGCGATCCCCTACCGCGACGAGGACGACGCCGTCGCCATCGCCAACGACTCCGACTACGGTCTGGCCGGCTCGGTCTTCACCGCCGACCCCGACCGCGGACTGGCCGTTGCCGGCCGCGTGCGCACCGGGACCTTCGGCGTCAACCAGGGCTACACCATGGACCCGTTCGCGCCCTTCGGCGGGGTCAAAGGCAGTGGATACGGACGCGAACTGGGCACCGAGGGAATCGACGGTTATACCGTCCTCAAGTCGATCTCGGTGGCCGCCAGCCGCTGAATGACATCAAATCACGTGGGCCACATGAGTACCGTCCGCTCGCCATTAGGCAACTCACAAATGCGATATCGCAGGTGACATCACATTCAAGAATCGACTATTGGTCGGTCGCGCAGCGGTCCTCAAGTCACCGTTGCGCCGCCGGCGGTTGACCACCAGTATTCGATGAACGGTTCCATCGCCCTGCTGACCAGCTCGACACGTGGTCCGGTCGGGCCCTTGCAGTACGCCCACAGCAGCGTGCCCGATCCGTCCGGGTTGTACGACTTCGCCTCGTAGCGCATGCCGTTGGATTCCAGTGTCGCCAGATCCGATTCGACGTCGTCGGACCAGTAACCCAGATGGTGGACACCCGAGTCCGCTGGAACCCAAATCGTGCCCGGAGCGGTCTGGATGATCTCCACTCGCGGCGCGTTGCCCGAGTACGCCATCCGCATCGGGATGGTCACTTCGCCGTCGGGAGTCTGCGCGACCTGGTCCACCTCGACCACGTCCGTCCACCGGTAACCGGCCACCTTGGTGAACCAGTCCAGGGTTGCGTCGAGATCGTCGACAACGATGCCGCTGTGGTAGAGATTCTCCGGCTTCACTGGCTTCCCTCGGTTTCTGGGGTTCCGGCGGTTTTGATCGCCTGCTCCAACCACTGCACCTCGCTGAAGTTCTCCCGGCCGCTGCGTTCCAGAAGCGATTCGAGCGCAGGGCGTTTCACCCGCAGGGCAGCGGGGTCGTCCGGTGCGTGTGCAAGGACGATATCGATGAGGTGTAGCGCCTGCAGCGCGTGCCCCTGCCCGAGGTGGGCATCCGCGCGTTCGGTGAGTGCGGTTGTCCCGCCGGTTAATTCGACGATGTCGTGCCACACCGCGGCGGGTGGAGTGTCGTAGAGCTCGGTGGTTGACTCGTAGCGGAACCACCCGACGTGCTCTTCCCAGATGGCCCGTACGATCCACGGCACCTTCCCGTGGACCTGGGGCAGTGCGAGCTCATGCGGAAGGGTGACGTCGCGCATCAGCGTCCAAAGGTCGCTGCCGGCGTTCATTCCGTCGATGGTGCGGTCGCGCAGGTACGCGGTCGCGTCACGCACCTTGGTCATGGTCTGGCGTATCTGGTCGGCGCCGCGGAAAACGTCGTGTCCGTTGATCAGCGTCTCCGGCTCCAGCGCGATGACTCTGTCGATGGACCGGATGAAGGCCATGGCGCTGCGAATCTTGTCTCCCCGCAAGGTGTAGAGATTCGGGACGTGGCCGAAAAACGGCCCCATCAAATTGCCGATGAACACGGTGCGGTGCTCGGGCATCCAGACCACGAGGGCATCGGTGGTCTCACCGCCCGGTGTCGAGTACAGCTCGAACCGGAGGTCACCCAGTTCGAATGCCTGGCTGTCGATGAAGGCGGTGGTGAGCACCGGTTCCGGCGGCAGCTTCATCGCCATCGCGTCGACGTCCATGAACGCACCCCAGAGCGCCATGATGCGCCGGCTGTAGAACGGGTGCAGGCGGCGCCAGTATTCGCGCACGTCGCGGTGGTTGGCCTGGGCGATCGTCTGCACCTCGGCCGCGTTGAACAGATCCCATCCGCCCACGTGGTCGGGATGACCCTGGGTGAACGTGATGACCCGTAATGGCCCGTCGCTCACCCGGGCGAAGCGTGCCTTGATCGCGGGCGCCTCGAAGTCGGTGCCGGTGTTGATCAACACGTCACCCTCGGCCGAGGTGACCAGGTAACTGTTGGCGATGTTCTTGGACATGAAGATCCCGTCGCCGACCTCGACGGCATCCTGGCCGGCCTCACCCTGTTTGATCAGCGCATCTAGGGATTGCGCCATCGCGCCCTGGCCTCCTTGCACGTGGTTCCGGACGTAAACCTAACATTTGTTCTCTATGGCCGTATAGTCTCACTGCGATGGCGACACCCGACGAACTCATCACCCGCGCCTGCGAACGCGCCGGGCTCGACGATTTCGGCGGCGACTCGTGGCGCGAGGGCCTTCACCTGCCGACATCCCGATGGTGCATTGGGATGAGGCCGACGGGCCAACCGAGTGCGTGTTCGTCCAGAACCAGGATTTTAAGGCGTATCTGTGGGAGGCGTTCATGCCTAACTCGGCGTACGCGGACTGGCTGCTGCAGACCGACATGGCCAGCTCCTACGGCTACGAGCGGTCGGTGTTGCAATTGTTGCAGTCGCGCGCGCCGGGCACATGGTCACTCAAGATGCCGTCGCATGCTGTGCACATCGAGGCGCTGTTGGCGACGTTTCCCGACGTGCGCATCGTCTGGGCGCACCGCGATCCGTTCAAGGCCACGGCATCGTTTTTGCGATTGAACTATCTGTCCCGCGCGGTCCTCGGGTGTGCCGTCGACACCGCCGATGTTGTCTCGAATGTGTTGCGGCAGTTGAGAGCACACATCACCCGGCCGATGACGGCGCGTGAACGCATCGGCGACGACCGGTTCTTCGACCTGCACTATTCGGCTCTCATGCGCGACCCCATCGGCGTCATGCGCTCGCTGTACGACTGGGCCGGCGACGAACTGACGGCGTCGACGGAGCGGTCCATGCTCGATTGGGTGCAACGAAATCCCCAGGACCGCTTCGGCGTTCAGCCGTACTCGCTCGACGGGTCCGGCGTCACCCGGGCCGACCTGGAATCCGTCTTCGCCGAGTATCTGGCGGCGTTCGACATCGAACTCGAAGGGATCTGACCAGTGCAGGCAGCGGTCACAACGGAGCAGCACGGATTCGACGTCGTCGACATGCCCGATCCGACACCGGGGGCCGACGAGTTGGTGATCCGTGTCGCGGCATGCGGCGTATGCGGGTCTGACATCAAGGCGCAGCCCTTCATGCCCGCGGGCATGGTCATGGGCCACGAGTTCGGGGGCGAGATCGTCGCGGTCGGGTCGGATGCCCCCGGCTGGCGTGAAGGCACCAATGTTGCTGTCTTGCCGGTTGTTTCCTGCGGCAGCTGTCGGTACTGCGCGGCCGGCGCCGTATCGCACTGCGCACAGACTCGCTATCTCGGGCTAGGACCGGACCGGGGCGGTTTCGCCGAGTTGGCCCTCGTACCCGCCCGGCACGCGTTCGCACTGCCCAGCGAAATGACCAACATCTATGCGGCTTTGGTCGAACCGTTCGCGGTGGGGCTGCACGGTGTGCACAGCGCGCAAGTCGCTCCTGGCGAGGACGTGCTCGTTGTCGGTGCCGGCGGCGTCGGTCTGACGACCATCGCGTGGGCGCGGGCGCTGGGAGCCGGGCGGGTGACCGCCGTCGACCCCGACCCACGGCGACGCGAGTCAGCCGTTGCCATGGGCGCGACCGATGCGCTGGCCTCGGTCGAGGAAGCCGACACCAACGCCTACGACGCGGCAGTGGAATGCGTTGGGCATCAAGGTCTTCTGCAGACATGCCAACCCGCGGTTCGCCCACAGGGCCGCATCGTCATCTCCGGTGCGTGCGCTGAGCCGGTTCCCGTCGAACCGGTGACCGCTCTGCTCAAAGAGCTCAGCATTCGGTTCTCGGTCTGCTACACACCCGCTGAGTTCCGCGAGGTTATCGCCGCGTTCGGTAGCGGCACCGTCGACCCTGCCCCGATGCTGGGACCCGTGCTCGGACTGAACCGGATCGCCGAGGCATTCGACCTCACCCGCGAAGCCCGGGCGCACGGACGGGTTCTGGTCAGGCCCGAGTGACTCCGTGTAACGATCAGCCCCGCGCGGTGGTGGCGCCGGTGGTCGCCGGGGGCGCAATCGCGTCGGCACTCAACGCGATCACGACTGATCAGACCACCGGGTCTTGCTGGCCTTGACCGGTGCGGTGCTCGGCGGCACCTTCATCAGGTTCCCGCGCAGGCTGCCCCGCGCGGTGCGGACGGCCACCAATACCCAGGTGAACAGCAGACCGGCGTAGGCGATGGCCGCGGCCACCCTGAACGCGGGCAGATGGGTATGCGCGGCGAGCTGCGCGGTGCCGGTGACGAAAGTACCGACCGGGAACGTCAGGCTCCACCACGTGAGGGCGAACGGCATCCCGTGCCGCAGCGTGCGCACCGTGAGCGAGGTGGCCAGCGCAATCCACAATACGGCAAAGCCCCATACCGGGACGCCGTAGAGGATCGCGAACGCGTTCATGCTTTGGGCGGTATCTTGGTCGACGGCGATGGCCGCGGCGGCACCGAGAAGCCCTGCGGCCGTGATGGATTGGCCGAGCGGGCCCAACACGATCCACAGCGTCGGCACCCGCGCGCTGCCGGAGGTGCCGTACAGGGTCAGCCGGCTCCAGATCATCGCGATGATATTCAGCGAAGCCACCAATGACAGTCCGAACATCGCGTAGCAGCCATACAGCATGGTCTGGCGTCCAGTTCCGGCCGCCATGTGCGAAAGCAGCAGCGCGCCCGTCGCGGCCGACACCATGGGCGGAACTACCGGCATCAACCATCCGCCGAACGCCGCGTCGGGCTCGACATCGTGCCGGGTGAACATGAGGAAGGGAATGCTGACCGCGGTGAATAGGCCGCCGAGCGTGCCCGACGTCCACAGCACCCAGCCCAGGTCGACGGCAATGCGCTCACCGATCAGGTCCTTGCCCACCAGCACCGCGCCCGCGCCGACCGTCATCAGTGCCATCGGCGCGGCGCCGTAAAAGTGGGCCATCTGCGGATTGCGGGCGTGACTGCGCGCCACGGTCGGGTGGCGCAACCAATGACCGCCGACCACGACGACCAGCACCATGAGCAGCGCGGCCGCGATCACCCACACCACTTCGGCAAATGCGTACAACCCCGCCACACGCACCGGCAGGGTGGCACCGGCGGTGGCGACAATCCCGGTACCCATGACCGAGGCGAACCAGTTGGGCCCGATGTTGCCCAGAACCTCGACGCGCGTCTGCAGCGACGCGCCGTCCTGGTTTGCGGAGGCCATAGCTGTCAGACCCTACTGCCGTTGGCGAAGCCGCGGTCCAGATTCACCGGGTCGGTGGGCACCGGGGCGGCCCGTCGATGACAGTGACGTCGTAACCCGTTGCGGCGCCGGTCATGCCGAGTCAGCTCCAGGTCGCATACACTGCCCCCAATGATGCGTCCGGCGCGACCGAGTCACGCATGGCAGAGGGTCCCGCTTGCGGTCGGGATTGCCGTCGTGTTGGTGATCGCCGTGCTCGCCATCCCGCTCAAGGTACGGTGCGGCGCGCCGGGCCTCGCGTGTGCAGCCGCGGTCGATGCGCGGGGCAACGTTCACTATTACTACGAGGTTGAACCGCTCGGCGTGTACATCGCTGAAACCTTCACGGGCTCGAACATTCGTCTCTGCTACCAGTCGGGCGATGACCTGGAGAAAATCCGCTAGCTCGGGAGGGAACAAGCGCAAACGCCTCAGCAGAACTGGCACGCCGGTCCGTATCGCCGCCCTCGCGGGTTTTGTCGCTACAGCCGTGCTGACCTGTGGTTCCGCCGCAACGGTCAACGCGGCGCCCTCCGATCCGGGTGATCAGACGACCGCGGAACAACGCATCATTGACGGCTACGTTGCGAAGCAGCGGGGTTGCACCCCGGACCTCGCGCCCAACGCCCAGGGCGTCATCTGGGATTCCCCGGGCTTCACACCGAACGTTGGGGCACGGGAACGGTCACGGATGCCGATCCACGACTGGGCGGCCAGTTTCGCGCCGACTGGGTGGACGGCCGCTGGCACATCGTGTATCCGTACTGCTGACGTGCCCGGATCGGGTCGATCTCATCACAAACCGCGCGTGGCCTGCGACCCCGTCCAGGTCTTGTGAGGTTGCCGAACGGTGGTGTGAACATGCTGGTAGCGGGAATATCGTGACGGTGAACCCAACGCCGCTCCGGGTGGGTGAGCCAGCCCACAGTAACCGTTTTGAGGCCTTCTTGATTGGGGGCTTTACAGCAAGCTACCGCATACTTGAGGTCATGCCACCAGCGACATCACCGCAAACCGCCGTTGCGGTATCTGGTGGTGCGCGGGAAATCGGCCCTAGAAATTGGTCAGGTATGTGATGGCGCGCTCCGGCGGCGCGCATCATCGCCATCGCGCCGCTCGTCGGCCGTCGCGAGTCCGCAAGGGGCTAACGCGCGGCTTCATGGCGCTCGCATCGGTGGTGGCGGTGCTGCTGACCGGTGCCGGATATTGGGTGGCCCACGGTGCGCTCGGGGGCATCACCGTTTCGGACGCCCTGAGCCCGGACGACCCGCGATCCAGCGGCGACGACATGAACATCCTGCTCATCGGGCTGGACTCGCGCAAAGACCAGGACGGCAACGACCTGCCCTGGTCGATCTTGAAGCAACTGCACGCGGGCGATTCCGACGACGGCGGCTACAACACCAACACGCTGATACTCGTGCACGTCGGAGCCGACGGAAAGGTCGTTGCCTTCTCGATCCCCCGCGACGACTGGGTACCGTTCACTGGCGTTCCGGGATACAACCACATCAAGATCAAAGAGGCCTACGGGCTGACCAAGCAGTACGTGGCGCAGAAGCTCGCCAACCAGGGGGCGAGCAGCCAGCGGGAACTCGAAACCAAGGGCCGCGAGGCCGGCCGGACCGCGACCCTGCGCGCGGTGCGCAGCCTGACCGGAGTTCCCATCGACTATTTCGCCGAGATCAATCTGGCCGGTTTCTACGACTTGGCCCAGACCTTGGGCGGCGTGGACGTGTGCCTGAACCACGCCGTCTACGACTCGTATTCCGGCGCCAACTTCCCGGCCGGCCGCCAAAGGCTAAATGCTTCACAGGCGCTGGCGTTTGTCCGGCAGCGTCATGAACTGGACAACGGGGACCTGGACCGCACCCACCGACAGCAGGCATTCATATCGTCAGTCATGCGGGAACTTCAGGCTGCCGGCACGTTCACCAACATCGACAAGCTCAAGAGCCTGATGGCCGTGGCGCGCAAAGACGTGGTGCTGTCGTCCGGTTGGGACGAGGAGCTGATCCAACGACTGGGCGGCCTTGCGGGCGGTAACGTCGAGTTCCGGACGCTGCCCGTGGTGCGGTACGACGACATCGACGGCCAGAGCGTCAACATCATCGACCCGGCCGCGATCAAGGCGGAGGTGGCCGCGGCAATCGGCGCCGCCAGCTCGACAGCGCCGACCACGACCACGGCCAGCAAACCCAACCCGGCCACCGTCGTCGATGTGATCAACTCCGGCAGCTTGAGCGGACTCGCCAATGATGTGTCTCGCGCGGTGAAGAAACGCGGCTACACCATGGGTCAGGTCCGTGACCGCAACGCCGGCGAGCCGTCCTCCACCACGATCGAGTACGGTGCCGGCGCAGACACCGATGCCCGTAACCTGGCCTCCCTGCTCGGCCTCGACGCTCCAAACCAACCGGATTCCAGCATCCAGCCCGGACACATCCGAGTCACCGTGGATACCAACTACTCGTTGCCGGCCATGGACGAAACGAGCGACACCACCAGCGACGAAACCACAACCACCACGACGACGACAACCACAACGACCAGCAAGTCCAGTCGCTACGGGTACGACACCACCAGCACCTACCCCAGCCCGGATCAGGGCAAGCCCATCGATGGCGGCGGAGTGCCCTGCGTTAACTAGGCGTGCGTTCCGCCGTCGATGCGGATCTCGGTGCCGGTGATGAACGCGCCGTCGTCGGACACCAGCATCGCGATGACGCCGGCGACCGCGCTGGGCTCGGCCATCCCGACGCCACTAGATTCGACCGTCGTGGGCAGGATCGGCATGAGCCTGGTGAACAGCGACCAGTCGGCGTCTTGGGGAATGTATCCCCCGGTCGCGTCGGTGATCCCGGACTTGATGCTGCCCGGCGCCACGCACACCGCACGCAGCCCGTCCTTGGCGTATTCGAGCGCCAGGGAATGGGTGAAGGCCTGGATTCCGCCCTTGCTCGCGGCGTAGGCGGCCATGTAGGGATGGGCGAACGAGGCCGAGGTGGAGCTGAAGTTCACGATCGCGCTGCGTGAGTTCGCCAACAGCGCTGGCAGTGCTTCGCGCACCACCAGGAAGGTGCCGGTCAGGTTGACCGCGATGATCTGATTCCACAGGTCGATGCCGGTCTGGTGGGTGTGTGCGGCCCGCAATATGCCGGCCGCGTTGACCACCGAATCCAAGCCGCCGAGCTTCTCGACGGCCGAGCACACGCCGTCGATGACGGAGCCCTCGTCACCGACGTTGATCTCAAGAGTTGTCAGCCGCTCACCCGTTGCGGCCTCGTCCGCCCGCACCCGGGTCTTGCCCAGGCCGTCCGCCGCGATGTCGGCTGCCACCACGGTGGCGCCCTCGTCCAGGAGTCGCAGCGCGGTGGACTGGCCGATGCCCGACGCCGCGCCAGTCACCAGGATCCGCTTGCCTTCGAGTCGATTCATGAGGCCATCATCGCAAGCAGCGGTCCACTTCAGGCCATAAATAAGGAAGGGTGGATGCCATGGAGATCGGATTCATCGGCCTGGGGAACATGGGCCGCGGCATGGCCGCAAACCTGCTGAAGGCGGGTCATCACGTCACCGTCTACAACCGCTCCCCCGCCAAAGCGCAAGACCTTGCTCAGCAGGGCGCGACCACTGCCCGCACGGTCGCCGAAGCCTGCGGCGGTGCGGTGGTGTTCACCATGCTGGCCGACGACCAGGCCGTCGAGAACGTGACGTTCGGTGATGACGGCATCGTGGCCTCGCTGCAACCCGGCGCCACACACGTCTCGTCGAGCACCATCAGTGTCGCCATGTCCCAGCGCCTGGCGGCCGCGCATGCCGAAGCCGGTCAGCAGTATGTCGCGGCGCCGGTGTTCGGCAGGCCCGAAGCAGCCGCTGCCGCAAAGCTTTTCGTGATCGCCGCGGGCGACCCGCACGTCTTGCAACCGCTGATGCCGCTGTTCGACGCGATCGGCCAGCGCACGTTCGTGGTGTCCGATGAGCCGCACGCCGCCAACCTGGTCAAGCTGAGCGGCAACTTCCTGATCGCGTCGGCTATCGAGTCCGTCGGGGAGGCGGTCGCGCTGGTCGCCAAGGCCGGCGTCGACCGGCAGCAGTATGTCGACATCCTCACCTCGACGCTGTTCGCCGCTCCGGCGTATCAGACCTATGGCGGGCTGATTGCGCGACAGGAGTTCGAGCCGGCCGGGTTCGCGGCGACCCTCGGACTCAAGGACATCCGACTGGTGCTCGCGGCAGCAGAAGGCCTTCAAGTTCCGCTGCCCGTTGCCAGCCTGCTGCGCGACCGGTTGCTGACCCTGGTGGCAACCGGTGGCGGCCAACTGGATTGGTCGGCCGTCTCGACCCTCGCCGACCGGGACGCCGGCAACGCTGCTATATCAGCCTCAGACCACTCCGCGTAGCCCGTCGGCGCCGAACACAGGTTCCAGCATCGCGGAGTAGTCCGGGCCGCGTCGCAACATCAGCCCGCCGTCGACGTTGATGATCTGCCCAGTGACATAGCTGGCCGCGTCGCTGAGTAAAAACATCGCCATGTTGGCGACGTCTTCTACCTCGCCGGGGCGCGGCAACGGTGTGATTATCCGGTAGTCCGCGCTCAGCTCCGGCGAATTCAGCACGGGCGCAACGAGATCCGTGCGGATCAGGCCCGGCCGGATGCTGTTGACGCGCACCCACGACGCGCCGAGTTCGTCGGCGGCCAGCTGCATCATGTGGTCCAGCGCCGACTTGCTGACCCCGTAGGCGCCGAACCAGCGGTGGGTGTTGCTGGCCGCGATCGACGAGATGCCGACGAACGAACCGCCACCGCCGCGCACCATCTCGCGCGCGGAGTGTTTGAGCACGTACATGGTGCCGTTGACGTTGAGGTCAATGGTCCGTCGCCACAACTCCGAGTCGACCTGGGTGATCGGCCCGATGGTCTCGGAGCCACCCGCGCAGTGCACCACGCCGTGCAGCCGACCGTGCCAGGCCGTCACCGCGTCGACGACGCGGGTGGCCTCCTCCTCGTTGGTGATGTCGGCGGGCTCGAAGCGAACCGAGCCTTGGGCCTTGAGCGCTTCGATCTCTTCGACGGCCGCCGTCAACTTGTCGGGATTGCGGCCGACGATCATGACCGAGGCCCCGGCGGCGACCAGCCCGGAAGCCACGCCCTTGCCTATCCCGCTGCCACCGCCGGTGACGAGATACGTCCGGTTTTGGAATGAAAGCTGCACACGCGCCCCTCTGGAACTGAAACGGGTTCTAGCCTAACCTCACGGCGGAAGCGTTGAGTCAGGGTGCAATCGTTCGAGCAACCTTCGCCACCAACGCAGAATCAAAATCTCTATGCCCGGCCAACTGGCGCGGTGCTACGGCGTATCCCGACGGGCGAGCTTCGTCGGCTTGGCGTTACGCCAGTCCTCGACATCGGGCGGCAAGCCGATCGGGTACCTGTTTTCGTTGTGGGCCGCCCAGTGTGCGTGGCCCAACTCGTGAATGTGAAACGCGTGCCGCAGGGCCTCGGTGAATCCCATCGCATCGGAGGCGGCGTTGACGGAATCCTTGACCAGCATCGCCGCCATGGTGGGCCGCTCGGCGATGCGCCGCGCGAACTCCAGGGTCTTGTCCGCCAGCTCATCGGCTGGAAAGACCTTGGACACCATGCCAAGCCGATACGCCTCGTCGGCGTCCAGCGCATCACCGGTCAAAAGCAGCTCTTTGGCCTTGCGCGGCCCGAATTCCCATGGGTGAGCGTAGTATTCGACGCCCGGCATCCCCATCCGCACGGCGACCACGTCGCTGAACTTCGCGTTGTCGGCGGCGACGATCAGGTCGCACGCCCAGATCAGCATCAGGCCCGCCGAGATCGCGTTGCCCTGCACCTGGGCGATGGTGATCTTGCGCAAATCACGCCAGCGGCACGTGTTCTGGAAGAAGTAATGCCACTCCTGCAGGTAAGTCTTCTCGGCGACCGGATCACGGGTCGCGCCATTTATCCGGAAGCTCGGGAGCTGCGCCGGTCCGGGCGCCCGCTCCGCCAGCGCCAGTTCCGAGCCCAGGTCGTGACCGGCGGAGAAATTCTTGCCGCGCGCCGCAAGAATCACCACGCGAACGGCGTCGTCTGCCTCGGCGCGCAAGAACGCCTCGTCGAGCTGGACCAGCAGGCCGCGGTTTTGTGCGTTGTGGGCTTCGGGTCGGTTGAGCCAGATCCGGGCGATGCGTCCCTCGTCGAGAGTTTCATAGGCCACCAGCTCACCGGAGTCGCCATCGGTCGCCTTAGAACCCGCTTCAGCACCGGCTCCAGCACCGGCTTGGTCGGAGAGTGTCATTCCGCCCACCTCGTTTGTCGTCAGATCCGCCGTGTTTACACATTACGGCCAGTCTGTAAGCGGGCCCCCGTGGGGTCTGGGGTCTCACCCGGTGGCGCCGAGAGATGCCTGCGAGCGAATAGATGCGTCGCCTACAGTTATGTCATGCCTACGAAATCTGATCCTGGCGAAATCGGCGATGTCGAGCCGCTGGCTGACAGCACAGCAAGCCAGGCCAGGCGCGTCGTCGCCGCGTACGCGAACGACGCGGATGAGTGCAGGATTTTTCTGTCCATGCTCGGTATTGGGCCGGCAAAGCTCGAGACATAGATGAAGTCGGAGCGCTACGGGGACTCCGACTTCGTGGTTGTCGCCAATCGACTGCCGGTCGATTTGGAGCGGCTTCCCGATGGAACGACGGCCTGGAAACGCAGTCCCGGGGGGTTGGTCACGGCCTTGGAGCCGCTGCTGCGCCGCCGGCGCGGCGCCTGGGTCGGCTGGCCGGGCCTGCCGTCCGACCGCGACGACGACATCGACGTGGACGACCAGCCGATCGTCCAGGATGACCTGACACTTCATCAGGTGCCCCTGTCCACCGAGGACATCGCCCAGTACTACGAGGGGTTCTCGAACGCCACGCTGTGGCCGCTGTACCACGACGTCATCGTCAAGCCGCTCTACCACCGCGAGTGGTGGGAGCGCTATGTCGTGGTCAACCGCCGGTTCGCCGAGGCTGCGGCGCGCACCGCCGCCCGCGGCGGGACCGTGTGGGTACAGGATTACCAACTGCAGTTGGTGCCGAAAATGCTGCGCACGCTGCGGCCCGACCTGACCATCGGTTTCTTTCTACACATCCCGTTCCCGCCGGTGGAGCTGTTCATGCAGATGCCGTGGCGCACCGAGATCATCGAAGGTCTGCTCGGCGCCGACTTGGTGGGATTTCATCTGGCCGGCGGTGCGCAGAATTTCCTGTTCCTGTCCCGGCAGCTGGTCGGCGCCAATACCTCGCGCGGAGCGGTCGGTGTGCGGTCGCGGCTCGGCGTGGTGCAGCTGGAGTCCCGCACGGTTCAGGTGGGTGCCTTTCCGATCTCCATCGACTCCAGGGAACTCGACCATGCGGCCCGCAACCGCAATGTCCGGCGGCGGGCGCGCGAGATCCGGGCCGAGTTGGGCAATCCCCGCAAGATCCTGCTCGGCGTCGATCGGCTCGACTACACCAAGGGCATCGATGTGCGGCTGAAAGCGTTTTCGGAGCTGCTCGCCGAGGACCGTGTGAAGCGCGACGACACCGTGCTGGTCCAGCTGGCCACGCCGAGCCGCGAGCGGGTGGAGAGTTACCAAATTCTGCGCAACGACATCGAGCGCGAGGTCGGCCACATCAACGGCGAATACGGCGAAGTCGGTCATCCGGTAGTGCATTACATACACCGACCGGTACCCCGCGATGAACTCATCGCGTTCTTCGTCGCCAGCGACGTCATGCTGGTCACCCCGCTGCGGGACGGGATGAACCTGGTGGCCAAGGAGTACGTCGCGTGCCGGTACGATCTCGGCGGCGCGCTGGTGCTCAGCGAATTCACCGGGGCCGCCGCCGAACTCAGGCAGGCCTATCTGGTCAACCCGCACGACCTCGAAGGGGTCAAGGACACGATCGAGGCGGCGCTCAACCAATCGGTCGAGGAGGGGCGGCGCAGGATGCGGTCGCTGCGACGCCAGGTGCTTGCCCATGACGTGGATCGCTGGGCGCGGTCATTCCTGGATGCGCTCGCCGAGGCGCAGCCGAACGCTGAGTAGCTGCGGCGAACCCATGGTGTTGGGGCCGAAACGCTGTGATACTCAAACCACCAGCGTGAAGGGAGGAACGACGTGAATCTCCGTCGCGGGCTGGCCGCTGGTGCCGGCATCTTCTCAGCCGTTGCGCTGGGAATCGCGCTGGAATCGGGCGACCCGGCGACTGCGGTCGCACCACCGCCAGACGGCAATTACTCCTTCAACCAGGCGGGCGTGTCAGGGGTGACCTGGACGATCACGACGCTGTGCGATCAAGTAAACGGAAGCCGCTACTACAAGGACTATTCCAACCCGGACATCATGGCCAATTTTTGTGCTTTGAACATAGTGAGCGCTACCGCCGAACAGATCAGTCGTCAGGACAAGCTGCATAATTACAGCGGCAGAGCCCGGCTGGTGAGCCAACATTGGACCTTCAAAGTAGACGTGGCCGACGGCGTTTCGTGCCCGGGCGGCGGTACCGCGGCATCCACCGAAACCTATGCGTTTGACGACGAGACACTCACCGGCACGCATACCAGTTTGCACGGCGCCGTCTGTGGCCTACAGTCGGAGATGAGCAAGCAACCGTTCTCGCTGGCGCTCGTCGGGCCCCCGCCCAGCCCGATCCAGCGTTATCCGTTGCAATGCAACGACATTGGGATGTGCTTCTGACCGTTTAGATCGGTGTGATGAAGGCGATCAGCCATTTGCCGCCGATCCGCTTGAAGTCCACCCGCAACCGGCTGCCGTCGTAGAGCGGCTGCCGCGATTTGTCGGTCACGGTGCGGTTCATGTAGACCATCACCGACGCCGAATCACGTTTGGCGGTAATGACTCCCACACCGACGACGTTGGCCTGCACGACCACCTCGCGCTTCTTGGCCTCCGGAATGATCTGCGCATTGGCGCTCTTCTGAAACTCCTGGCGATAATCAGGCGTCAGCAACGGGTACGCGGCGGCGAGACTGCGTTCGACGGTCTGGTAGTCGTAGGCGAAGACCTCGGGTATCTCCTTGGCGGCCAACTGCGGCAGCACCGCGCGCGCTGATTGCTCGCCTTGGGTCTGCACCCGCTCCCAGTAGAACCAGCCCCCCGCCGCGGACAACCCGACGATAACCGCGACCAGTGGGGGGCCGGCGACGGCGACCAGCCACCGCCGCCGCCGCATCAGTTACCCCCGTCTGGATATTTCAGGTCGTAGCCGCTCATCCGCCCGGTGTCGTCCTCGTGCACGATGATGCGCAGGCGGTATGGCATGGACGGCTTGTTGACTCCGTCGATGTCGGCCACCGTGACCCGCACCGACACCAGCACTGAGGCGTTGTCGGTGACTGCGTCGATGCCCTCCAGGGCAGCACCGTTGACGACCGCCTCCGATGTCGCGTTGGTGGCGCGGAACAGGCCCTTGAGGTTATCGACATTGTTGTTGGCGCTGAGCATGCCGCGCAGCGGTCCGCTGGTGCCGTTGACGAACCGGTTCACGCTCTCGTCGATGTTGTCCGGCTTGTAGCTGAACATGTTGACCACCGTCTGCGTGGCGGTGTCGACGAAGCGCTGGTCGCGAGCTTGTTCGGCTTCGGCATGCCGGTGCTGGATTACCAGGGCGGTCAGGCAGCCGGCCAGCGCGCCAATCGCCAACAGCGCGGCGGCAAACGAGACCCATCCGACCAAGAACCGGTGGGGCTGCCGTCGTGGCGGCGGCTTGACGCGCGCCGGCTTCTTGGCGGGGCGCTTTGGGGTCGCCTCGGCCTTGACGGTGGCGGCGCCAGTGGCGGCAACCGTCGCGTCAGCGGCCGATTCGGGTTTCGGGGGGCCGGCCGCGCGGGATGCCCGCCGACGAACGCGCTGTGTCGTCGGCTGCTCTGTCGTCTCTAGGTCCGTCACTACATGGGCCTGGGATCAAGCATGAGGTCCACCCAATTCTCGGCGCTGGATGCGCCGCTGATGCCGGGCGCGAAGATACCAGTCCCGCCTGCCGGGTCCTTGAAGGCGCCGGTGTTCTGGTCATAGGTCGTGTAGCCCGAGCCACTGGCCTGCGGTTGCGGGCCGGGCGCCGGGGCGGGGGCAGCCTCCGGAGCCGGGCCGGTGCCTTCCGGCGGTGGCGGCGGTGGCAGCCACTTCGGATACGGGAGCTGTGGCGGCACCGGCGGGACCCCCGGCGGCATCCACGACGGGTTGAACGGCGGCGGCCCGCTGTCGTTGGGCGGCGGCGGATCGAACGCCGGCTGACGCGGCACCGGCCCGGGCCCCGGCACCACACCGGGTGGTGGCGGCCCAGCTATGGGAGTGCCCGGGTCGGGATCGGCGCCCGGCGGGATATACGGGAACTTGTTGGGCGGCAAAACGTTTAGCCCATTCGTTACCGGTGTGTCGTAGGGGACCGGCGGGCCGCGCCAGGGGTTGCGGCCAACCGGTACGAAGCCGTTCGGGTCACGACACAGCTGAATCGTCGGCGCCCGTTTGCCCGGGAACTCCTGGCACGGATAGTTGCGGGCGCCGCGCACGGTGGTGGGATCGTTCTGAGCGGCTTTGCAGTACATGTCTTTCGGGAGTTCGCGCAGCGTCTCGTCGGCCGGCGTGCGCATCAACGGCGGGGGCAGGAAGCCGACAGCGCACGGCGGCGGGTCGTTCAGGTCGAGCTTGAAGTCCAGCTTGGCGCCCTCGTCTTGAGGGGCGCCACCGGCAGCCGTGCTGATCGCGGCGAACAGCGCCGGCAACACCACCAGCAGCTGCTCGATCGACTTGTGGTAGATGACGCCCACCCGGCCCAGGTTGGCGAGGCTGGCCGCCAGCGCCGGGAAAGAAGGGCGAATACCGGAGAACGCGGTGTTGGCCTCGTCGATCGCGTCCGGGGCGGTAGCCAGCGTCGAACGAAGCTGCGGGTCGGCCTGACGCACCTCGGAGGTGAACCGCGCCAGCCCGTCGGCGAGTGACTTGATGTCACCGCCGGCGCGAATCTGGGCCTGCAGGAACGGGCCCGCCTGATCGATCAACTGCGAAACTTGCGGATAGTTTGCGTTGGCCTCGTCCACCAGCAACCGGGTGGATTCGAGCAGCCGGGCCAATTCCGGACCCGAGCCGTTGGCCGCGGTGAAGGTCTCATGCAGCAGCTCCCGCAGCCGGGTGTCACCGAGGCTGTTGACCAGAGTTTCGGCCCGTTTCAGCAGGTCGGCGACATCTTGGCCAATGCGGGTGTTATTCCGGTCGATCCGTGATCCGTTGCGCAACTTGGTCGATGACGGCTTAGCCGGCGGCACCAGGTCGATGTACTGCTCACCGATGGCCGACACACTTTTGACCGTGGCGGTGACGTTCGACGGGATGGCGGTGCCGCTGTTCAGCCGCATTTGGGCGTCGACACCATTGGGGTTCAGCCCCACCGACTCCACCCGTCCGACGGCGACACCGCGGTACGTGACGTTGGCGTTCTTGTACAGACCGCCGCCGGCGACGAAGTCGGCGGACACGCTGTAGGTCCCGAGGCCGAATGTCGCCGGCAACCGCAGATAGAAGATCCCCATCACGGTCAGCGTGAAGACGGTGACCAGCGCGAATATGGCCAGCTGGATCTTGGTGAGTCTGTCAATCATCTGCGCCGCCCCCTACTGTCCTGACGCCGTACCGGGCGGAATCTTGAATGGGTCGGCCGCCTGTCCGGACAGGTTGGCCAGCTCGCCGGTCAAGAAATCGGGCGGGTTGATGACCTCACTCATGTGCATCATGTTCGGATCAAGTGCATACGATGTGGTGAAGAACGTCTCACCGATCCGGCGCAAGGTGAGGTCGAACGTGGTGAACACGTTGAGGTAGTCACCGCGCACGGCCTGCTTGATGCCGAAGTTCGGGAACGGGAACGTCAGCAACAGCTGCAGCGAGGTAACGAAATCTTTTCGGTTGTCGTTGAGGGCCTTTGCGACCGAGTACAAGCCTTTGAGGTCTTCGGCAAAGTCCACCTTAGTTTTTGAGAGCACGTGCGACGAGACCGTCGCCAGCTTTTTCAGCGCAGCGAACGCGTCGACGATGTGGTCGCGGTTCTTGTTGAGTACGCGAATCGCTTCAGGCAGTGTGTCCAGCGCCCGGCCCAGATTGTCCTTGTCTTGCGCCAGGATCGCGGAGAAGCGGTTAAGCCCGTCGACCGCGTCGATGATGTCGTTGACCTGCCGGTTAAGTCCCGCCGTCAACTCGGCGAGCCTGGGGACCAGGTCGACGAACTGGCTCTGCCGGCCGACCACCGCCTGGTAGGTCTCGTCGGTGATCTCTTCCAGCGCACCGACATTGCCCTTGTTGATCACCACACCGAGTGCCGAGAACACCTCTTCGGTGGTGGGAAAGCGGCCCGTGTGGGACTCCGCGATGCTCGACCCGTTGACCAGCGTGCCGGTCGGCGGCTGGTCAGCCGGGCGAGCCAGGTCGATGTGCAGCGAACCCAGCAGCGACGTCTGGGATACCTTCGCGGTCGCATTGGCCGGCAGCACCACGTTCTTGTTCAGCGCCAATTTCACTGCGGCATAAAAGGATCCGTCGGGCCCCTGCCTGGCTTCAATGCCAGCGACGCTGCCGACGGTGACGTCGTCGACCATCACGGGCGAGTTCTGTGGCAGCGTTGCCACGTCGGGCAGTTCGACGGTGATCTCGTATGCACCAGTGCCATGACCGGCGGTGCCGGGCAGCGGCAGCGAGTTCAGCCCGCCGAACTGACAACCGGCCAGCAGCGCACTGCCCGCGGCCAATACACTGCCGCGCAACCAGATTCGCTTCATCCGCCGGCCCCTTGTTCAGCCGGCAGCGGCCCAGGAGCTTGGGTCGGCGCTTGGCCCGGCGGGGGACCTGGTAGGGGACCGAACCCACCGCCGGAAGCGGAACCGGGCGCGAGACCGGCAGCCGGGCCGGCTGGCGAGCCCGGAGGCGCGCCGGTCTGCGGGGCCGTCGGAACAAGCAGGGCCTGCAGATCCGCCGGGTTCTGGGCGGCGGGCGGCGTCTTGGCACCGTTGGCCGGGATCCAGGTGAGCTGTGGAATCGGAGTCGCCGACTTGGCTTCGGTGGCCGGGGTGTCGTAGATGATCTGACCCTTGTACGCGGTGATCGTGTTGAGCGGGTGAAACATGATCGGCGGGTAGTTGACGGCGAGCCGGCGCAGCACCGGCCCAAGCCGCTCACGACAGATCTCGGCGCGCCTGTAATAGTCGGGCGCTTTCGGTCCGCCGGCAGTCTCGAAAGACCCACCGCAGATGAACTGCACGGGATTGGCGAATTCGGGTATCGACAACAGGCCGTTCAGCGTTCCCTGCGCGGGATCGTAGATGTTGTAGAAGTTGGCGATGCCGGGGCCCGCCACGTGCAGCACCTGCTCGATGTTGTCGCTCTGGTCGCTCAGCGTCTGCGCGAAGTCGTTGAGTTTGCCGACCGTATCGATCAACGTCGAATTGTTTTCGTGCAGGAATCCCCTGACGTCGGAAAGCGCCTGGTTGAGTGTGCCCAGGGTGTTGTCGAGATGGCGCGAGCTGTCGGCGAGCACCTGTGACACCGAGGCGACGTTTCCGGCGAACTGGACGATTTGGTCGTTACTCGCCGAGAGTGCGTTGACCAGCACCTGCAGATTCTTGACCGTACCGAAGATGTCGCCGCGCGAATCCCCTAGGCGCCCGGCAGTTTGGGAAAGCTCACGCAACGCGTTGTGGAACGATTCGCCCTTGCCGTCGAGCGTGTCGGCGGCCTGGTTGATCGCCGCCCCCAGGGGCCCTTGCATCTGTCCCGTCGCCGGACTCAGCTGCACGGCCAGTTGGGTCAGTGCCTGCTTCACCTCGTCCCACTCCACCGGAACGGCGGTGCGGCCCAGATCGATGCTGCCGCCGTCGGGCAGCACCGCCCCGCCGGTGTATACGGGAGTGAGCTGGATGAATCGCGCCGCCACCAGGTTCGGCGACATGATCACGGCCCGCGCGTCTTTGGGCACCTTGAGGTCCTCGGACACCGACATGGTGATCTTGACGTCGGAAGGCCGCGGTTCGATCGCGTCGATCTCGCCTATCGGCACTCCGAGCATGCGTACCTGATCTCCGGGATAGATCCCGACAGCGGACGTGAAGTAGGCGACGATGTGTCGGCCGCCGGGGCGCGATGCGAGCACATAGACGCTCCCCACCAGCATCGCGACCAGCGCGATGCTGATAACCGTCCGCAGCCCACGGGCGCCCAAAATCCGCTTGATCATGGCGATTTCGGCCTGATGATCCAGCGCTCCTGGATAAGGCCGCGCAGATAGTCGGCGAGGCTGGCCGGCAGCTTGCCCGGCTGGTAGAAGAAGTCGAACATCGCCGCGAGCAGCGGCGCCGGGATCACGCCGTAGACGTTGACGTTGAATCCGGGTCCGGAACCAACCACCTCGCCCAGCTCGGTCGCGTAGGTGGGCAGCCGCTTGAGGGCCTCGGTGATGTAGTCGCGGCGCTCGTTGAGGTTGTCCAGCACCAGGTTGAGCTTGCTTAAGGCTGGCCCGAACTCCTTGCGGTTGTCGGCGACGAAGCCCGAAATCTGCTGTGACAGACCGCTTATCCCGGAAATCAGCTGACCCAGCGCGGCACGTCGTTCATCGAGCGCGGCGAACAACTCGTTACCGTCGTCGATCAGCTTGTTGACCTGTGCGGCGCGTTCGGACAACACCGATGTCACCGACTTCGCGTGCGCCAGCAGGGCTTGCAGCGCCTCGTCGCGACGGTTCAGCGTGCGCGACAGCGACGTCACCCCGTCCAGGGCACCGCGCAGGTCCGGGGTGGCGTCGTGGAGCGTGTCGGTGAGTACCCTCAGGGCCTGTTCGAACTGAGGCTTGTTAAGATTGCTCGCGTTCCCGCCGAGATCCTCGAGCGCACCGGCGAGCGTGTAGGGCGTGGTCGTCCGGCTCAGCGGGATGGTGGTCGCCTTGCCGGCCCCCGCCGGGCTCACCGAAATGGAGCGCTCGCCGAGAATGGTGTCCGTCCGGATCGCGGCCAGCGACTGGTCGCCGACGGCGAGGTGGCGGTCCACGCTGAAGGTGATCTTGGCACTGTCGCCGGCCAGACCCACGGCGGACACTTTGCCGACCTTGATACCCGACACATACACGGAATTACCGGGTGTGATGCCGGCGGCGTCGGAGAAGTAGGCGTCGTACGTTTTTCCCTGGGGCCAGAACGGCAACCCGGCGTAGCCGAATGCGATCAACACGACGCAGATCACCAGCACCAGGCCGAAGATGCCGGTGCGGAGCGGGTCGCGATCGCGTTTGCTACTTGACAAAAGCGCACCTCCCGTGGCTGGGATCCACCTGGCCGCCCAGCGGCAGCAGGATGTCGCCGCCGGCCGGCCCGTTGATCTTGATCGTCACCGAGCAGAAGTAGATGTTGAAGAAAGACCCGTAGGCGCCAAGCGCGGCCAGTCGCAGGTAGTCCTCGCCCAGTTGCTCGACGTCGTGGTTTACCTCCGCCTTGCGGTCGTCCAGCTCGGTGGCCAGCGGCCGGACGTTTTGCAGAATGCCCTGCAGCGGCCGACGTGAATTCTGCAACAGTTGCGTCAGATCGGTGGTCGTCGACGCGAGCGGCGGGATAGCGCCCGCGATCACGTCCCGGTGTTTGGCCAACCCGGTGATCAATTGCTGCAGCTGGTCAACGCTGGCCGAAAATTTCGCGCTCTTCGCGTCGATGGTCCCCAACACCGTGTTGAGGTTGTTGATCACGTCACCGATGAGCTGGTCGCGTTTGCCCAGCGCCGACGAGAAAGCGCTGGTGTCGGCCAGCACGTTCGACAACGCTCCACCCTGACCCTGCAGCAATTGAATGATGGCGCTGCTGATCGTGTTGACCTTGTCGGCGTCCAGTCCCTTGAGCACCGGCTTTAGTCCCCCCAGTAGCGCATCGAGATCCAGCGCCGGCTGGGTGTGTTGCGAGTTGATCGTCGCGCCCGGCGGTAGCTTCCGCAGCTCGCCTGGACCGGACGTGATCTCCATGAACCGGTCACCCACCAGGTTTTCGTATCGGATCAATGCACGCGTGGACGTGTACAGGGTGTAGTGCTTGTCGATTCCGAATTTCACGTCGACGGTGTTGTCGGGGTTGAGCTTGATGCCGGACACCGCACCGACCGGCACTCCGGCGATGCGGACCTTCTGGCCCGCCTTCAGCCGCGACGCGTCGGTAAAGGTTGCGTGATAGGTGCTTTCGGGGCCGAACCGGAAGTCACCGAAGACCACCACCAGGCCCGCGGACACCAACAGCATGGCCACGGTGAAGACGCTGACCTTGATCACCATCGACCGGTGCGAGGGCAGGGCCGCCATCAGAAGTCGTCCCGTTCCGCGAAAGCGCCGTGGAACAAGAACTGCAGCGTGGAGGGCGCGTCAAACTGCAGCTCGGTGAACGGCTCGTAGGGAATGTTGGCGTTGTCGGTGACCAGGAACGGCGAGCGGAAGAACGACCCGCCGGTCTGCTTCGTCGGAATGTCCGGCAACCCGCGGCAGTTCGGACCTCCGGACGCGTTGACCTGCGGCAGGGACTCCGGGTAGGTGTACGACGGCGCGCCCAAGACGAAGCTCGACGACGTGAACAGCCCCGCTTTGCGGACCCCGATCAACGGGGCGAACTCCTTGATGCCTCGCCCAATGCCCTTGAATAGGCAGCCGAATTCCGGCGAGTAGTCGTGGGCCACCTTCACCGGGGCCCGCAGCCTGTTGATGGCGTCGATGAAGTTCTGCTCGGCCGGCTCCAACGTCTCATAGGCATTGTTGGCCAGACCGATGGTGGCCAACAGCGCGGTGTTCAGGTTGTGCTGCTGGTCTACGACCGTCTTGTTGATCGTCGGCAGGTTGTCGAACACGGTATTGAGGTCGGGCGCGGCGTCGGCGTAGGTGTTGGTGACGATGGCCGTCTTGCGGAAATCTTCCTGCAGAGCGGGCAGCTTCGGATTCGCCTGCTGCGTAAGGGTATTCAGTCCGGACAGCAGCGCGCCGAAGTCATCGCCATGCCCACGCAGGCCTTCGGCCAGCGCGCTCAGCGTCCCGTTCAATTCGACGGGGTCGATCTTGTGCAGCAGATCGATGAGCGACTGGAACAGGGTGTTGACTTCCAGCTGCACCGCCGAGGCCTGCACGAGCGCATCCGGGCGCAGCGACTTCCCCGAAGGTGCTTCGGGCGAAAAGAATTCCACCGACTTGGCACCGAAGATAGTGTTGCCCGCGATGTGGACCGTCGCGTTGGAAGGGATGAATCCCATCTCGCCGCTGTTGATGGCCAACGTCAACCGCGCCTGGTCGCCGGCATAGCTGATGTCTTCGACCTTGCCGACCTGAATGCCGCGGTACTTGACCTTGGCGCCCTTCTCCATCACCAGACCGGCCCGCGGCGCGGCGACCGTGACGGTGTCGGTCGACGTGAAAGCCGCTGTGTAGGAAAGGTATGTCAGCACGGCGAACGCGACTATCAGTCCGGCCAGCACCGCCGCTGCCAGCCGGACCGCTGTGCGTCGCGATCCCGTGCTTGCCATGTTTCTCCCTAGGGTCTCCTTATCCAGAGAGGTTGAAGTTACCTTGTGCGCCGTAAACCGCGAGCGAGATGAACAACGTAATGACCACGACGACGATCAGCGAGGTCCGCACCGCCTGACCGACCGCGATGCCGACGCCCACCGGCCCGCCGCTGGCGTTGTAGCCGTAATACGTATGCACCAACATCACCGCGATAGACATCACGATCGCCTGCAGGAATGACCACAACAGGTCGGTCGGAATAAGGAAAGTATTGAAGTAGTGGTCGTACAGGCCCGCGGACTGGCCGTTGATGAACACCGTGGTGAAGCGAGCGGCGAAGAACGCGGCCAGCACCGACAGCGAGTACAGCGGAATGATCGCGACGAGGCCGGCGATCAGCCGGGTCGACACCAGGAATGACACCGAGTCCACCGCCATGCATTCGAGGGCGTCGATCTCCTCGGAAACCCGCATGGCACCCAGCTGGGCGGTGGCGCCGGCACCGATGGTGGCGGCCAGCGCGATACCGGCGATCACCGGCGCGACAACGCGGACGTTCAGGAACGCCGACAGGAACCCGGTCAACGCCTCGATACCGATATTGCCCAACGACGAGTACCCCTGCACGGCGATGACGCCACCGGACGCCAAGGTCAAAAACGCCGCGACCCCGACCGTGCCGCCGATCATGATGAGCGCGCCCGCCCCAAGCGTCATCTCGGCAATCAGCCGGACCGTCTCCTTGCGGTACTTGGTGACGGCTTCGTGGATGTGGAGCACGGTCTGGCCGTAGAACAACGCTTGCTCGCCGAAGCCGTCGACCGGTCCCGACAGCCGCGAAAAGAAGCTACCAAACCGGTAAGTGATGTCGTAACTCATCGCGCGCTCACTTCGCCGAGATTCGTACGCCGACGGCGGTCATGACCACGTTGATCACGAACAAGCAGATGAACGCGTAGACGACGGTTTCGTTCACCGCATTGCCGACGCCCTTGGGCCCACCCTTGACGGTCAGGCCGCGGTAACACCCGACCAGCCCGGCCATCACGCCGAACAGCAACGCTTTGACTTCGGCGAGAATCAACTCGCGCAATCCCGTCAGCACGGTCAACCCGTTGATGAAAGCACCGGGGTTGACGCCCTGCAGAAAGACGGAGAACGCGTAGCCCCCGGACAACCCGATGGCGCACACCAAGCCGTTGAGCAGTATCGCCACCAACGTGGATGCCAAAACCCGTGGCACGACGAGGCGCTGGACCGGGTCGATACCGAGCACCCGCATGGCATCGATCTCCTCGCGGATGGTGCGGGCGCCCAGGTCGGCGCAGATCGCGGTGGCACCGGCGCCGGCCACGACCAGCACGGTCACCACCGGACCCAGCTGAGTTATGGTGCCGAACGCCGTGCCGGCACCGGACAGGTCGGCCGCCCCGATCTCGCGCAACAAGATGTTGAGAGTGAACGCCACCAGGACCGTGAACGGAATGGATACCAGAAGCGTCGGGACCAAAGACACGCGAGCGATCATCCAAGTCTGATCCAAAAACTCGCGGAGCTGAAACGGCCGACGGAAAGCGGCGCGAAGGGTGTCCATCGACATTTCGAAGAACCCGCCGACGGCCCGGGCCGGAACGGCAAGTTGTCCGATCAACTTGGTTCCCCCCTCTGTTGCTCGCGGCGAAGTCTGTATGTCCCTGGATACGACAAGGATTTACCAGCTGCTCGATGTGAGCCGGATCATATTAACTCAGAACAACTTCGCCGTGTCAATGAACAACATCTTGTGAACGCGGGCGTTAATTTTGCTGGTTAAGGCCTATATAGCGAAGCGCTTCTGACACATGTTCTAGTTGTGTAACGACCTCCTGTTACAGTTCGCAAATCCTTCGACGGACGTTACTGATCCATGAGGCCGGTTGCGGAAAAGTTCTTCTCCGGGTCCCGCCCAGCAAAGTAATCTTGCAATGTGGAACTCAGCTGCGCGGGCTCCCAAGCCTGGCCATCCGCGCTGAACTGACGCTCCACCGTCGGTGCCGCCACCAACGTCACCTTGGGACCGTAGACGATGAACACCTGACCGTTGACCTCAGCGGCTGCCGGGGACGACAGAAACTGGACCAGACTGACCACGTGCTCTGGCGACAACGGGTCGATCTGGCCTTCCTCTATATCTGCTTGACCGAAAACGTCGGCCGTCATCGCGGTGCGAGCCCGCGGGCAGATCGCGTTGGCGCACACGCCGTACCGGCCCAGCGCCCGCGCCGCCGTGAGGGTTAACGAGATGATGCCCGCCTTGGCGGCGCCGTAGTTGGCCTGTCCTATCGGACCGACCAGGCCCGCCTCCGACGAGGTGTTGACGACCCGGCCGAAGATCGATCCCCCGGCGTCCTTCGCCTTGGAGCGCCAGTAGGTGGCCGCGTTGCGGGTCAGCAGAAAATGGCCGCGCAGATGCACGGCGATGACGAGATCCCATTCCTCGTCGGACATGTTGAACAGCATCCGGTCGCGGGTGATGCCGGCGTTGTTCACCACAATGTCCAGTCCACCCAGCCCGTCGGCGCAGCTGACCAGCTCGTCGGCGGTTGCCCGTTGGCTAATGTCGCCGGTGACGGCGACGGCCTTGGAACCGGCCGCGCCGATCTCGTCGATCACGTCGGAAGCATCCAGCGCGGCGGCGATGTCGTTGACGACGACGGTGGCGCCCAGCCTGGCCAGGCCGAGCGCCTCGGCCCGGCCCAGACCCGCGGCGGCACCGGTCACCACCGCAACCTTCCCGGATAGATCGGTCGCGTTCGTGCTGCTAGTCAATTTATGAATACCTCTAGTTTCGGGCTCGTCAGGTCAAGCTCGGTCAAACTCGCTCAGGCTCGGTCAGTCCTCACGCAATAGCGCAGCACGAGGGCATTCGGCGATCGCCTGTTCGGCCAGGTCCTCCTGGTCGGGGGGAATCGGATCCGTCTTGATGACGGCGTAGTCCTCGTCGTCCAGATCGAAGATATCCGGCGCAATGCCCAGGCACACCGCGTTACCTTCGCACCGGTCACGGTCCACGATCACTCGCACGGCACCCTCCTTGAACCTGCTTGGACGCCCCGTCAGCATCCCGCTCCACCATAAGGCCCGGGTCGGTCTGACGAAACGGTCGCTGGATTCCCAGACTAGAACGTGTTACAACCGGGAAGGCGAACGGGTCGCGGTTGGCCGAATAGCCGCGGGCCGTGATGTGAAACAACGCTTACCGAAGGACGGCTGAAATGCGCATCAGTTACACCCCTGAACAGGAGGAGCTGCGTCGCGAGCTGCGGTCGTACTTCACCACGCTGATGACGCCGGAGCGCCGCGAGGCGCTGAGCTCAACCCAGGGCGAAATCGGGTCAGGCAATGCGTATCGCGATGTCGTTTCGCAGATGGGCAAAGACGGGTGGCTCACCTTGAACTGGCCCAAAGAGTACGGCGGCCAGGATCGCTCCCCGATGGACTCGCTGATCTTCACCGATGAAGCGGCCATTGCGGGTGCGCCGGTGCCGTTCCTGACCATCAACAGCGTGGCGCCGACGATCATGGCCTTCGGCACCGACGAGCAGAAGAAGTTCTTTTTGCCCAAGATCGCCGCCGGCGATCTGCACTTCTCGATCGGCTACTCCGAGCCGGGTGCGGGCACCGACCTGGCCAACCTGCGCACGACCGCGGTTCGCGACGGCGACGACTACGTGATCAACGGACAGAAGATGTGGACCAGCCTGATCGCGTACGCCGACTGGGTCTGGCTGGCGGTGCGCACCAACCCCGAGGCCAAAAAGCACCGCGGCATTTCGATGCTGGCCGTGCCGACCACCGCCGAGGGTTTCTCGTGGACGCCCGTGCACACCATGGCCGGTGTGGACACCAGCGCCACCTATTACTCGGACGTGCGGGTGCCGGTGACCAACCTGATCGGTGAGGAGAACGGCGGCTGGAAGCTGGTTACCAACCAGCTCAACCACGAGCGGGTCGCCCTCGTCTCATCGCAACCGATCTTCGTGGCACTGCGCGAAGTTCGCGAATGGGCGCAAAACACCAAGGACGGCGGCGGAGCCCGGCTCATCGACTCGGAGTGGGTGCAGCTCAACCTGGCCCGGGTGCACGCCAAGGCCGAGGTGCTCAAGCTGATCAACTGGGAGTTGGCGTCCTCGGATGGTGCCACCTTGTCACCGGCCGATGCGTCGGCCGCCAAGGTGTTCGGCACCGAGCTGGCCACCGAGGCCTACCGGCTGCTGATGGAGGTGCTGGGTACCGGGGCGACCATGCGGCAGGATTCGCCGGGCGCGTTGCTGCGCGGCCGGGTGGAGCGCATGCACCGGGCGTGCCTGATCCTGACCTTCGGCGGCGGCACCAACGAAGTCCAGCGCGACATCATCGGCATGGTGGCGCTGGGCCTGCCCCGAGCCAACCGCTGAACTTACTTATAAGGGAACAACACTCATGGATTTCACGACAACCGAAGCCGCGAACGATCTCGGCGGTCTGGTGGACACCATCGTGGACTCGGTGTGCACGCCGGAGCGTCAGCGTGAGCTGGACGGGCTTGACCAGCGGTTCGACCGCGCGCTGTGGGGCAAGCTGATCGACGCCGACATCCTGTCCAGCGCGTCGGCGTTGGGCGGCGACGGGTTCGGGGTGCTCGAGCAGGTGGCGATTTTGGTGGCGTTGGGCCACCAGATGGCCGCCGTGCCGTACCTGGATTCGGTGATGCTGGCCGCCGGGGCGCTGGCACGGTTCGGCTCCGAGGAGTTGCAGCAGAGCTGGGGTGCGCCGGCGGTGCGTGGTGAGAAGATCCTCACCGTTGCCTTGGAAGGCGAGATGGGCGAAGGGCCGGTGCAGGCCACCCGTGCCGGTGACGGCTATCGCCTGACCGGCACTCGCACCCAGGCGGGCTACGGCCCGGTGGCCGACGCGTTCCTGGTTCCCGCCGAAACCGATTCCGGCTCAGCTGTCTTCCTGGTAGCCGCCGACACCCCCGGGGTGACGGTGACCGCGCTGAAGACCACCGGCTTCAACAGCGCCGGACACCTGGCGTTGGACAGCGTTGCGGTGGACGACTCGCGGCGGATTGGCGGCAGCGAAGTCATAGCGTGGCTCGAGACACTTGCCACCCTGGGCCGCAGCGCGTTTCAGCTCGGGGTGCTCGAACGTGGATTGCAGATGACCGCCGAATATGCCCGCACCCGTGAGCAATTCGACCGGCCGATCGGCAGCTTCCAGGCGGTGGCGCAGCGGCTGGCCGACGGCTACATCGACGTCAAGGGGTTGCGGCTCACCCTGACCCAGGCGGCCTGGAAAGTCTCCGAGGACATCCCCGCCGAGATCGACGTGGCCAGCGCGGCGTTCTGGGCCGCCGACGCCGGGCATCGGGTGGCGCACACCGTCGTCCACGTGCACGGCGGCGTAGGCGTCGACACCGACCACCCGATTCACCGTTATTTCCTGGCCGCCAAGGAAGCCGAGTTTGCGTTGGGCGGTGCCACCGGGCAGCTGCGCCGGATCGGCCGTGAACTTGCTGAGACCCCTGCTTAGCTCGACTGACCTCACGGTCACCGATCTGCTGGTGCCGCTGGTCGATATCGACGACCGCGGTGTCTATTTCGAGGACTCGTTCACCAGTTGGCGCGATCACGTCTTGCACGCGGCCGCGATCGCGTCGACGCTGCGTGACCGACTCGACCCGGCCAATCCACCGCATGTCGGCGTGCTGCTGGAAAACACGCCGTTCTTCTCGGCCATGTTGGTGGCGGCCGGGATATCCGGAATCGTGCCGGTGGGCCTCAACCCGGTGCGCCGCGGCGAGGCGCTGGCCCGCGACGTCAGCAAGGCCGACTGTCAGCTGGTGCTGGCCGACACGAAATCGGCTGCGACACTGGACGATATCTCGTATATCAACGTCGATTCGGCCGAATGGGCCGCCGAAGTCGACGCACATCTCTCACAGGGGGATGCCGAGGTGCGTTTTCAGACCGCTTCGCCCGACGACCTGTTCATGCTGATCTTCACGTCGGGCACCAGTGGCGAGCCCAAGGCGGTGAAGTGCAGCCACGGCAAGGTCGCGATCGCCGGCGTGACGATGACGCAGCGCTTCGATCTTGGCCCCGACGACGTCTGCTACGTGGCGATGCCACTGTTTCATTCCAACGCGGTGCTGGTCGGATGGTCGGTGGCGGCCGCCTGCCAGGGCTCGATGGCGTTGCGGCGCAAGTTTTCTGCGTCGAATTTCTTGCCGGATGTCCGCCGCTACGGCGCCACCTACGCCAACTACGTCGGCAAGCCCCTGTCCTATGTGCTGGCCACACCCGAGCTTTCCGACGACGCGGACAACCCGCTGCGCGCGGTATATGGCAACGAGGGCGTGCCCGGTGACATCGAGCGCTTCGGCAGCAGATTCGGGTGTGTGGTCCAGGACGGTTTCGGTTCGACCGAAGGCGGCGTGGCGATCGCTCGTACCCCGGATACCCCGCCAGGTTCGTTGGGCCCGCTGACCGACGGGATCGAGATCGTCGACCCCGACACCGGCGAGCGTTGCCCACCGGGGGTGGTCGGCGAGGTGGTCAACACCGCGGGGGCGGGCCGGTTCGAGGGTTACTACAAGGATCCCGAGGCCGAGGCCCAGCGGATGGCCGGCGGCGTCTACCACAGTGGCGACCTGGCCTATCGCGACGAGGCCGGCTACGCGTATTTCGCCGGCCGACTTGGCGATTGGATGCGGGTCGACGGAGAGAACCTGGGCACCGCGCCGATCGAACGGGTTCTGCTGCGGCATCCCGAGGTGACCGAAGCCGCGGTATATCCGGTGCCCGATCCGGTGGTCGGCGACCAGGTGATGGCGGCGCTGGTGCTGGTGCCCGGCGCCGAGTTCGACGCGAAGAAGTTCCGGGCGTTTCTGGCCGGGCAGTCGGACCTGGGGCCCAAGCAATGGCCGTCGTACGTGCGGGTCAGCGCGGCGCTGCCACGCACGGTGACGTTCAAGGTGCTCAAGCGGGAGTTGTCGGCCGAGGGTGTGGACTGCGCCGATCCGGTGTGGCCGATACCTCGGTAGTCACCCGAACAGTGACGGCACGACCGCGTCGATGAGGTGCGGTCCGGGTCCGGCGAAAGCCGTACGCAGCGCGTCGGCGAATTCCTCGGCGGTGCTGACACGACGGGCAGGAACTCCCATGCCTTCGGCGATCTTGACGAAATCCATTGTGGGACCGGATAAGTCAAGGAGGTTCAGCGCCTTTGGGCCCGGGGCAGACCCGGCCCCTACGCGTTGCAGCTCGACCCGCAGGATGTCGTAGGCGCTGTTGTCGTAGACGACGGTGGTCACGTTCAGGTTCTCGCGCGCCTGGGTCCACAACCCCGAAATCGTGTACATCGCCGATCCGTCGGATTCCAGGCAGAGCACCGGCCGGTCGGGGGCGGCCACGGCGGCGCCCACCGCCGTCGGGATGGCGTAGCCGATCGCCCCGCCGGTCAGCGTCAGCCAATCGTGGGCGGGCGCACCGGCGGTGGCCTTCTCCAACGGCAGACCGGACGTGTTGGACTCGTCGACGACGATGGCCCGTTCGGGCATCAGGGCGCCGATCACGTCAGCGGCCGATGCGGAGGTCAGGGAGCCCGAGGGCAGCTGCGGGCGCGACAAGGGCGCCACCGGGGCGGTGGTCCCCGGCGCCAGTTCGTCGGCCAACGCTGCGAGCGCATCCGCCGCGCCGTCGTACCCGGCGAGCACGTGCACCTCACAGCCGGCGGGCACCAGGTCGCTGGGCATGTTCGGGTAGGCGAAGAAGGACACCGGCGACTTGGCGCCGGCCAGCACCAGATGCTTGACGCCGTCGAGTTGGGCGGCGACGGCCTCGGCGAAATAGGCGAGCCGGTCCACAGCGGGAATGCCGGCGCCGCGTTGCAACCGAGTTGGGAATGTCTCACACAACCAGCGGGCGCCGGTTGCCTCGGCGATCCGCGCGGCCGCGGCCAGGCCTGGCCCGCGGGTGGCGTCCCCGCCGATCAGCATCATCGTGGGTTCTCCCGAGCGCAGCACCGCCAGGACGTCGGCCGCCGCCCGCACGTCGCCACGCTCGGCCGGTGGCTGCACCGAGGCTGACTGGCCGCCCTCGGACCAGGACGCGTCCGCGGGCAGGATCAACGTCGAGATCTGCGAACCCGCCCGGCTCGCCGCGATGGCCTCGGCGGTGTCGGGCCCTACAGCAGCGCTGTCGACGCTGCGACGCACCCACCCCGAGACGGTGCCGGCGAGCGCGTCGATGTCGGATTCCAGTGGGGCGTCGTACTTCTTGTGATACGTGGCGTGGTCGCCGACGACAACCACCATTGGCACTTTCGCGCGGCGCGCGTTGTGCAGGTTTGCCAGGCCGTTGCCCAGTCCGGGACCCAGGTGCAGCAGCACCGCCGCCGGACGGTCGGCGATGCGGGCATAGCCGTCGGCCGCGCCGGTGGCCACACCTTCGAACAGGGTCAGGACGCCGCGCATGCGCGGCACGGTGTCCAACGCGGCGACGAAGTGCATCTCCGACGTGCCGGGGTTGGCGAAGCAAACGTCGACGCCGCCGTCGACCAGGGTGTTGATCAGGGCCTGGGCACCGTTCACGTATCCGCCTTTCGTTCGAGCTTGAACACCCGCTCGGCGTTGCCGCGCAGAAAGTCTTGGCGAGCCTCCGCGCTGAGGCCGAGGTCGTCGAGACCGGCCAGCGCGTGGGTGTGCGCGATCATCGGGTAGTTGGTGCCGAACAAGACCTTGCGTTGTCCGGTGCCGGTTTTCATGAAGCTGATGAGCTCTTGCGGCAGCCGCTGGATCGTATAGGCGGAAGTATCTATGTAGACATTCTCATGCTTGCGGGCGACGGCCACCATCTCCTCGGTCCATGGATAGCCGACGTGACCGCACACGATCACGAGTTCCGGAAAGTCTAGGGCCACCTGGTCGATGTAGGGAATCGGGCGTCCGGTCTCCGACGGCCGCAGCGGCCCGGTGTGACCGACCTGGGTACAGAACGGCACCGCGGACTCGACGCACTCGGCGAACAGCGGATAGTAGCGGCGGTCGGTGGGCGGCGCATTCCACAGCCAGGGCACCACCCGCAGACCCACGAAGCCATCCTTGATTCGGCGTCTCAGCTCGCGGACCGCCTCCATCGGACGGTCCAGATCGGCCGTGGCCAGACCGGTAAAACGGGTGGGGTGCAACGCGATCCATTCCGCGACCTCGTCATTGGAGATCAGGTCCTGGCCGCCCGGGCCGCGCCACGCGCTGAGTAGGCCGAGCTCGACGTCTGCGGCGTCCATCGATGCGATCGTCGCCTCGATCGGGATGTCGGTATCCGGGATGGACCCACCGGTCCAACGCCGCAGCGAGGCCAGCATGTCGCTACGCAGGAACCGTTGCGTCGGATGCTGCATCCACACGTCGATCGTCATCGCGCTTCGACATTAGCCCGCCGACGATGCGCGCCGCGAAGCGGCGGGAGGAGAAGGCGGGCAATCCGGCAGTAGACGCCTCGCGCCGGTTCATTCGACGAGGCAGGTCAGGCGGCCAGCGCGGCGCGGGCGGCGGCACGCGTCCGCGCGGCGTGCCCTCCGCCGAACAGCACGACATGCGCCAGCAGCGGGAAGAGCTGGTGCAGCCCGATGCGCTTGCGCCAGCCGGGTTTTAACGAGCACACCTGCTGGTAACCGGCGATGATGGCGTCGTAGTGCGGGCAACCGAAGAGCGCGAGCATCGCCAGGTCGGACTCTCGGTGTCCGGCGTGCGCGGCCGGGTCGATCAGCACCACCCCGTCGGGTGTCCACATCACGTTGCCGCCCCACAGGTCGCCGTGCAGCCGGGCCGGCTGGTCGTCGTCGTCGAAGTCACCGGCGCGGCAGCGCGCGGCGACGGAGTCGATGGCGGCACGGGTCGGAGCATCGAGCCGCGGCGCCGCGAGCTCGGCCATCGGGGCCAGCCGCTCGTCGGCGTAAAAGTCACCCCAGCGTCGGTGCCGCCGCAGCGACATCGGCAACGGCTGCGACGGGGGTCTTCCGGGCCCGAAGAACCCGGGCCCGTCCCATCCGTCGGGTCCCGCGCCGAACGCCGCGGCGCCGGCGTCGTGTGTGGCGGCCAGTTGGCGGCCAAACAGGTGCGCCGCGTCGGGGCCAGGGGGCACCGACTCGAGCCGCTGCAGGGTCAGGCTGGCCGCATCGACGGAGACAACCTGCGCGCAGGGCACACCGCCGTCGACGCCCGAAAGCCATTGCAGGCCCGCGGCTTCCCAAGCGAAGTAATCGGCGGGCGCGCCCGGATGGCTCTTGACGAAATCGGTCACGCAGTTACGTGGGCGGCATGCACATCGTCGGCCGGGCGCGCCTCGGTCTGCTCCTTGGCCCAGCGGTAGTCCGGCTTACCGGCCGGCGACCGCTTGACCTCGTCGACGAGCCAAAGGCTGCGCGGCACTTTGTATCCCGCGATCTCGGAGCGCACGAAGCTGTCCAGCTCCGCCAGCGTCGGCCGGGCCCCCGGCCGAGCCTGGACAACGGCGGCCACATGTTGGCCGTATCGAGGGTCGGGCACGCCGACCACCAGCGCGTCGAATACGTCGGGATGACCCTTGAGGGCGGCCTCGACCTCCTCGGGGTAGATCTTCTCCCCGCCGCTGTTGATCGACACCGAGCCGCGGCCCAGCATGGTGACCGTGCCGTCCTCCTCGACCTGCGCGTAGTCTCCCGGGATGGCGTAGCGGACGCCGTTGATGGTCCTGAAGGTCTCGGCGGTCTTCTTCTCGTCCTTGTAGTAACCGACCGGAATGTTGCCCTTCTTCGCGATGAAGCCGCGCACACCGGAGCCGGGCTGCACCTCGTTACCTTCGTCGTCGAGCACGACGGTGCGGTGGTCGATGGTCACCCGCGGGCCACCGCTGTGCGGCGCACCCTCGGTGACGACGCTGATCCCGCCGAAGCCGGTCTCCGATGAGCCGATCGAGTCGGTGATCACCCGGTTGGGCAGCAGCTCCAGCAGTTTTTCCTTGATGCTCGGCGAGAACAGCGCCGCGGTGCTGGTGAGCAGGAACAGCGACGACAGGTCGTAGTCGTTGTCCTTGGTAAGCGCATCGAGCAACGGTCGCGCCATGGCGTCGCCGGTGAAGAACAGCATGTTCACCTTGTGGCCGTGGATCGCGCGCCAGACCTGGTCGGCGTTGAATTCCGGTGCCAGCAAGGTGGTTTGGCCCGAGAAGATCGACCTCCAGGTGGCCGACTGCGTGGCGCCGTGGATCATCGGCGGAATCGGATAGTGGATCATCGGTGGATTGGCGGCGGCGGCCTTGGCCAGGTCGTGCTCGTCCTCGACGAATTCGCCTGTCGCGAAATCGGTTCCGCCGAACAGCACCCGATAGATGTCCTCGTGGCGCCACATCACGCCCTTCGGGAAGCCGGTGGTTCCGCCGGTGTAGAGCAGGTAGATGTCGTCGGCGCTGCGTTCGCCGAAGT
>NZ_JBKQQD010000197.1:0-34479 GCF_052144515.1 Mycobacterium sp.
GGTCCTGGTCAGACCGGGCTTTCCGCGTTCTAAGGCGTCCTCGTGGTTGGGGTTTCGTGCGCGGTGAGGCTGTGTCGCCGGGTCAATCCTGGTGTGCCGCTGCCGGTTCCGGCGTGACCGTGTGCTCGGCCAGCCACGCCTCTAGGTCAGCGATCCGGTATCTGACCCGGTTGCCGATGCGGCTGTAACGCGGCCCTTTGCCGGTCATCCGCCACCGCTTGAGGGTGTCCGGTTCAACGTCGAGCATCGGCGCGGCCCGGCGTGGGCCCACGGCGAGCACGGTCCCGGTTGTCTCTGGTGTGTCGTCGGTCATCGGTTCGCGTCCTCTCCGAGGTGGTTTCGGTGGTTTAACGGTGACATACCGGGGTGCAATCACCCGGCGCGCTCGGTTTACCGGGATCGGGCATAGGCACGCTTGGCCGGGTGCCGCCGGCTGTGTCACGGGCGCGTCGACGCGCACCGACCGTATGGACGCCCTGGCAACGCGCCGAGCAGGGCGTCAGCTCGTCGCGCGCCTGCTCGGCCTCCTCCCGTGATGACCAATAGCTGAATTCGACTGTGTAGCCGGTCTTTCCGCGCTCGCCGTGATGGCATATCAGCGCGTGCGTCGACACCTTCGGACTGCGGGCGGCGGTCACCGGCCGCCGGGTCCGCCGTATGTGGCGTTCATCAGTCCGCGCCGCCGAGCATCCGCAGCAGCACGGCGGTTGCGACCCTCATGCGCTTGGTGCCAATCAGGATGGTCGGCAACCGGCCCTCCCTGACCATCGCATAAGCACCGCTGCGGCCGACGCCGAAATACTGGCCCGCCCGCTCGATGCTGATAGCCGCCGGTTCGGCGCGCAGGTCGTCGAGCGTTAGCCCTGGCTTGGTGTGTGTCCGTGTGCTCACGAACACCATCATGTCATAGGTTGTCGATTGGTGTCTTGACAAGTTACTATCACTTCGTGACCGAAACCGATAACGACCGTCCGATCAGCGGCGACGTGATACCTGCGGGCATCCGGCGCGTGACCGGCGAGCCGGGCAGCGACGCCGGTCTGATCGAGGTTCCGCTGTACGCCCACCGCTACCGCTATCAGGTGCGCGTCGTTCTGGCCGCCGGGACCGCACCGCGTCTCGTCGAGCTGCACATGGTGGCCGACGATGACAGCACCGCCGATCTTGAGCCGAATTTCCTGCGTTCGGTGCCGGTGCGCCGCCTGGCCGCAGCCGCCGCGAGGTTCATCGTGTTGACCGAGGGCGGCGTCGAGCTGCCCGAGGCCGACGACACGACCGCCCTGCTGCGGCCTGACCGCTCGGCACCTGGCAGTGGCAAGCGTCCGGTGCTGGATGACGCGCACTACCGGCAGGTTGCGAATTTGCTCCTCGCTGCGCGTGAGATTGGTTTGCCGCCACGGGATTACGTCGTTGATCGTTTCGGTGCGTCGTTGCCGACCGTTGACCGCTGGATCGCCGAGGCCAAGCGGCGACGGTTCCTGCCTCGCGATTGGGCCAGGGCCGCCGACACCACAGCCACCGCCGATACAACCGCCCCCAAGCCCGAACAGGAGACCGACCGATGACCGCCGAGCGCATCCAATGGGGACGTGTCCTCGACGAGGCCCGCGTCATCGTCGAGAGCTACGACACGCCGGTCACCCTGCGCCAGCTCTTTTACCGCCTGGTGGCGGCCGAGCTGCTGCCTAACGTCGCGTCCGCGTACAAGCGACTCTCGGCAGTGACCGCCGAGGCTCGTCGTGACGGCACCTTTCCCGAGCTATCCGACCGCACCCGCCAGGTACACGAGTATCAGACGTTCTTTTCACCGCGTCACGCCGTCGACTACGTGCGCCGGATCTATCGGCGCGACCGCACCGAAAACCAGGACGTGTCACTGTATCTCGGCGTCGAGAAGAACGGCATCGTCAGCCAATTGCAAGCGTGGTTCGGTCGCCCGTTGGGTCTCCCGATCCTGGCCCTTGGCGGATACGCCAGCCAGAGCTACGCCGACGAGGTGGCGGCCCACGTCGAGCAGCAGAACCGCCCGGCGGTGCTGCTCTATGCCGGAGACCACGACCCGAGCGGTTGGGACATCCCTCGCGACTTCGTAGACCGGACTGACTGCTGGAAACACGTGCATCGTGTCGCGCTGACGCCCGAGCAGATCGACGAGCACGACCTGCCCGAGGCGATGGGCAAGGAAACCGATTCGCGTAAGACCGGGTTTGTGCAGCGGTTCGGTCGGCTCGTCCAGGTCGAGCTCGACGCGCTGCCTCCCGACGTGCTGCGCAGGCTGTATCAGGACGCCCTCGACTCGTATTGGGACGAGTCCACATTCGAGGCCGTCATCGAGCGCGAGGCGACCGAACGCGCCGAGCTGGACGCCGGATAACTTTCCGCCACAACACTATTCACGAGGAGATAGGACCGACCAATGACAGACCCGACCAAGCGCACCCGGCGCAGTGAGCCGATCACGAAACGCACCGCCCGCAACGGCTCGACGACCTACGAGTTCCGTATCGCCATCGGCACCCTCCCGGACGGGTCGCGGCTGCGCAAGCGGTACACGTTCCGCACGCAGGCCGAGGCCCGCCGCGAGCTGCGCCGCATCAGCACCGAGGTCGGTTCGGGCACCTACACCGCCCCGGCTCGGATCACGGTCGCCGACGCCTGCGAGCAGTGGCTCGACGGCAAGCGCAACGTCCGCTCGGTGACGGTCGAGGGATACCGGTTTGCGTTATTGCACGCGACCCGGAGATTCGGCGCGGTGCCCTTGCAATCGCTGACCAAGGCACAGCTCGACGAGATGGTTAGCGAGATGCTGACTAGCGGGTCACGTCACGGCGGCCCGCTGTCGGTGCGCTCGGTGCAGTTCGCCGTGCGGACGCTGCGGGCGGTGATCGAGGACGCCCGCCGTCAGGGTCTCGTCGCCCGCAACGTCGCCGATCTGGTCGAGGTCCCGCGCAGCACGCGCCGGAAGATAGTCACCTGGTCGGCCACCGAGGCGCAGCAATTCGCCGAACACGTCCGGGGCGAACGGCTCGCGGCCTGCTGGGCGCTGACCCTGGCAGGACTGCGCCGTAGCGAGGTGCTCGGCCTGGCGTGGTCAGCGGTCGACTTCGACGCGGGCACCGTCTCGGTCGTCGCCAGCCGGGTCGCGGTCGGCTCAGGTCGCGAGACCGTCATCGGGCCGCCCAAGTCAGCTCGCGGTCGGCGGATTCTGCCGATGCCGCCCGCCACGATGGCAGCGTTGCGGGCGCTCAAGACACGCCAGAAGGGCGAATATCTGGCGCTGGGCGTCCCGTGGTCGGACGCGAACCTGATCGCTGTGCGCGAGGACGGCGTGCCGATCAGGCCCGAGCACTATTCCGACGAGTTCGCCCGGCTGTGTGCGGCGGCGGGCGTGCCGGTGATCCGGCTGCACGACGCCCGGCATACGTCGGTCAGCCTGGCAATCGACGCCGGGCATAACCTCGCGGCGGTTGCCGATTGGCACGGGCACAGCCCGGCCGAGATGCTGGCGACCTACAGCCACAGCCAGCGCGACGCGCTGCGGGCAATCGGCTCGACGATGCCGGGCAGCGACAGCGCCGCCCGGTGACCCACAGAGACCCCCAAGTCCCACCGGCCGCTGCACCGACCCGGCCTGCCGGGGCCCGGGGGGCGGCTGGCCGGGTCGGGAAAGACCCCGAGCCAGAGCCCCTGACCCGCACGAATGACATGCGTCCTTACCGCACGGGCACGGTCAAGGTCGCCCCGACGCTACGGCGTCGCGGTCGGGTTCAGGAGTTCTTGGAGCGAATAGGCTATGGAGTGGACTTGACCGCCGGTGGTGACGGCAGCGTCGCAGCCGTACGGCTGGTCACCGACGTAGCCGCCGAAGCCGTTTTTCGCGTTGACGCTGCCGCTTGCTGAGTACAGCTTGTCTCCGTTCTCGGGGTGGTACGTCACCTTGGGTGGCTCGCTCGGTGGGTGGGTGACCAGCCACGCTTTCCAGTCGTCGCCGAACCTCGCGCTGTCGGGGTCTTTGAGGTCTTTCTTGACATCTTTTTGGCAAATTCTGATGACTTCGGATTCGGTCTCCTGCTCGCTGTAGGTGGTGGGCGTCGTCGTCGAGGACGTGTCGGACGAATGACCACAGGTGGCAAGCAAGAACCACAACACGGCGAACAGCACCAGGAACAACACCAGGCCCCGAAGGCACCCCGGCTTCTTCTTCTGGGCGGATGGGGGCACGGGTGGAGGCGCAGTGTGCCACTCTTGGCCGTCCCAGTACAACTTTCTCGCCTTACCGCTCGGGTCCGGGTACCAACCCGGCGGCAAAGGTGTCGTTGCGCTCATCTCGCGCTCGGGTACGGCGGCGGATGCGGGGAGAACGCCATCCGTCAGTTTTAGTTCTGGACCGACCCGGCGAGAAAGTGCCTTTAGTCCCGTACAAAAAGCCCCGGCGGTGCCGCCGAGGCTGAAAATAAACCAGGAACACATGCCGCTGTGCCAGCTCAACGAGCCCGGCCAGTACTGCGGCGCGCACGTCGAATGTGATTACTGCCCGGCGGATGCCGTGTGGCATCACTTCGCGAGCCCGAGCAACGCGGATCGCGACGCCTATGCGTGCGATGCCCGTGTGAGTCTGCTCAACCGCAACTATCAGATGGCCGTCTGACAGTGAGTTACACGCGCCGCGCCCATCAGGGCGCGGTGTCGTTTGTCTGAAGTTCAACGCTGGCGCTGGCCCGCTCTTGGCCCACTGGCGGCCCACTGGCGGCGCTCAGGAGACGCGGCCCCGGCCCCGGATAACGCTCTGACCTGCGGTGATATTGTCGGGCTGACAGGATTTGAACCTGCGACCACTTGACCCCCAGTCAAGTGCGCTACCAAACTGCGCCACAGCCCGGTGCTGCCGGTGAGCCACCGACAGCAGATCGACAGCCTACCGCAGGCCAGCGCGTCACCCGCCGTGGCCTGCGCACCAGCACGCCCCGCGCGGGCCCACACCAACGACGAGAACACCGCCGCGCCGTCGGGAAGAGGCGTCTCCGCCGACAGTCTCAACTCGTCACCGTCACCGTCGAGATCGCTGTGGCCGCAGATGGAATTGACCCAGGTAGTTCGGCACCAGGGAAAGCTTTGCCTCATGACGGACGTCACCCGTCGACTCATCCACGAAATAGCGCCCGCTGTAGGCGAGATATCCCAACGCGGCGGCGGCCGCCTGCTCAGTCGTGCCACCGCTGGCGACCGGGCGGGTCATAGTTCAGCCGCCCCGACGTGGACGGTGTCGCCTATGACCGCGAGGAAGCGCTAGGACACCGGCAGTACGATCCCGGTGGCCGGGCCCAGGATGATCTGCTGGCCGCCGGGCGACTCGTAGCCGCCGGTGGGCCCGTAGATGCCGTAGATCGGGTCGGTGGGGCCCGCCCCGGCGTACATGTCGTTGATCCACCCCGTGGATAGGGTGTACACGGCCGCGGTGTTGCCGCCCGGGGAGAACTTGGTCACCAGCTGGGAGGCGAAGTCGATGACGGGTTTATCGCCCAGCATCGAGTCGACATGCGAGCCGTTGACCAGCTCGACCCCGACGAACTGCCCCGGGTACAGACTGACCAGTTGATTCGTGGTGGCACCGTAAAGATTCCACGCCTGGGGCGGCGCGGCCACCACATAGTCGGGGATGTTCAACGTCTGCAGGTTGGCGATCGCAGGCGCGAAGCTGGTGGAATTGGTTGCGACCCCGTCGAACATCACCACACCGAGAAGGTGGTTGTCGACGGTGTTCGTCCCGAGGTCGGCGACGTAATCGCCGCCGGCTGCCGTGGCGAGGCCGCCGCCGGCCGAGTGTCCGGTAATCACGAAACTTTGCGGCAGCGTGCCGTGGTAGCCGGCCTGGTTCGCGCTGAGGTTCAGCGCCGCCTCGTTGCCAGGAACAACGAGCCGACGGCCTGCTGCATCTGCGTCCCGCTCAGCCAGGCACCGCCCGGCAACGGAAGCGACGACTCGGTGGGAGTGACCACGATGCAATCGGTCCGCTCGGCCAGCTGAATCGCCAGATCGCTGTAATAGCCACCGTTTGCCAGGAAGCCATGCTGCAGATAGATGACACCGCGGGCATCCACCGAACCGTCTGCCTGCGTCGGGAAGTACCAGCGCGCCGGGGCCCCGTAGCCATTGGGACCGACCGCAATGTTCAGGTAGGAGGTCCCCTCCCGGACCCCAGTCACCCCGCTGGGGGTCCCCGGCCCCGGCGACACACCGCCGCTGCCGCTCCCGAGACTGCCGTTGAAAAAGCCGGTGATCAGCCTGCCGCCCAGGCCGGGGCCGGTGGTGCCGGTGACGACAGGCCCGACGGCAGCTTTGCCGAAGAGCGGTTGCCCGGTCAGATAGATGAAGGGTGAAAAAATCCCCTTGTCGAAGAACTGTTGCTGCAGCCCCTTCACCAGCAGCGACACATTCGAAGCCTCGGAGGCCGCATACGACGTCCCAGCAGCGCTCAATGCGTGCACAAACTGGCCATGAAACTGCGTCGCCTGCGCGCTCAGCGTCTGAAACGCTTCGGCGTAGCTGCCAAAAAAACTCGTGATGGCCGCCGACACCTCATCGCCAGCCGCCGCGACAATCCCCGTCGTCGAGGGCGCCGCCTCAGCGGCAGCCCCCTTGATCGCCTCCTCGATCCCGGTCAAGTCCTCCGACACCGCGGCAAAAGCCTCGGGTACTGCGATCACGTACGACGACATCGGCGGCTCCGATCCCCGGTGGCGCGACAACCTCAGGACAGCTACAGCATGCTACTCAGCTGTTTCGGACAGAAGCCTTTCGGACAAAAGCCTTACCGGCGTTTCGGTCCCCGCTTCTCGCGCACCCGCACGTTGATGCGGATCGGGCTGCCCTCGAATCCGAACGTTTCGCGCAGCCGCCGCTCCAGAAAACGCCGGTAGCCGGCCTCCAGGAAACCGCTGGTGAACAGCACGAACGTCGGCGGCCGGGCGGTGGCCTGGGTAGCGAACAGGATGCGCGGCTGCTTACCACCGCGCACCGGCGGCGGATTCGCCGCGACCACTTCTTTGATCCAGGTGTTCAGCGGGCCGGTCGGTATCCGGGTGTCCCACGACGCCAGCGCCCCCTCCATCGCCGGCACCAGTTTCTGCACCGCCCTGCCCGTCTTGGCCGAGATGTTGACCCGCTGCGCCCAGCGCACCTGCACCAGTTCGCGGTCGATCTCGCGGTCCAGCAGGTCGCGCCGGTCCTCGTCGACCAGATCCCACTTATTGAATGCCAGCACCAGCGCCCGCCCGGCGTCAATCACCATCGAGAGCACCCGCTGATCCTGTTCGGTCAGCGGCGCGGAGGCGTCGATCAGCACGATCGCCACCTCGGCGGAATCGATGGCTCCGTGCGTGCGCACCGAGGCGTAGAACTCGTGACCGCTGGCCTGACCCACCTTGCGACGCAGGCCGGCGGTGTCGATGAACCGCCAGACCTTGCCGTCCATTTCGATCAGCGAGTCCACCGGGTCCACCGTCGTCCCTGCGACATCGTGCACCACCGATCGCTGATCACCGGCCAGCTTGTTCAGCAATGAACTCTTACCGACGTTGGGCTTACCGACGAGCGCCACCCGCCGGGGACCGCCGCCGCCGGCCGACGCCACCTCGGACACCTCGGGCAGCTCGGCCAACACATCGTCGAGCAGGTCGCCGACGCCGCGACCGTGCATTGCGCTGATCGCGTGCGGCTCGCCGAGTCCCAGCGACCACAATGCCGCCGCGTCCGCCTCGCCCTTCGCGTTGTCAACCTTGTTGGCGGCCAAAAAGACTGGCTTACCCGAGCGCAGCAGGATACGGGCAGCGGCCTCGTCGGCGGCGGTGGCGCCTACCGTGGCGTCGACCACCAAGATCACCGCGTCTGCGGTCCGCATGGCCACCGATGCCTGCTCGGCCACCAGCTGCTGTAGGCCCTTGGCGTCGGGCTCCCATCCGCCGGTGTCCTGCACGACGAACCTGCGTCCCGTCCACAGCGCATCGTAGGAGACTCGGTCACGCGTGACGCCGGGGACATCCTGCACCACCGCTTCGCGCCGACCCAGGATGCGGTTGACCAACGTCGACTTGCCGACATTGGGCCTGCCCACCACCGCCACGACTGGTGCCGGTCCGAGCTCGGCCAGGTCATCGAGGCCCGAATCCGTCTGTTCCCAGTCGCTTTCGTCGGCCCACGTGCCGTCCTGGGTCACCGCACCGCCCCGTCTCGCTGCTCCACCAAGTCCAGCAGGTGGGCGATCACGGCTTCCTCGGTCATTTCGCTGGTGTCGACGATCACCGCATCCGAAGCCGCCCGCAACGGTGACACCGCACGCGTGGAATCGAGATGATCGCGGCGGCGCACGTCGGCCAGCACCCCCTCGTAGTCGTCGGCCAGGCCCGCCGCGACGTTCTGATCGTTGCGACGCCGGGCACGGGTCTCCGCCGAAGCGGTCAAGAAAATCTTCACCGGCGCGTCGGGCAACACCACGGTTCCGATGTCGCGGCCCTCCACCACCACGTTGCTCCCGCCCTCGGCCATGCGGCGCTGCAGGTCGACAAGCCGGACACGCACCGCTGGAACCGACGACACCGCCGACACCGCGCGGGTGACCGCGTCACCGCGGATCTCAACCGAAACATCCTCTCCGGCAAGGTAGCAGCGATCACCACCGGGGTCGTAGTCCACCGACATTTGCACCGTCGACGCGATCTGCGCGACCGCTTCGGCATCTGCTGGGTCGACGCCGGCGCGCAGTACTGCCAGCGTCACCATCCGGTACATCGCTCCGGTATCCAGGTAACGCGCCCCCAGCGCTTGGGCTAATCCCCTTGACACAGAGGACTTTCCGGTGCCCGCCGGCCCGTCGATGGCGACGACGATGTTCACAGGCCCACCGCTTTGTACAGCTGGCCGATCTCGTCACGGCGCAAAGCCCGGATGCTGCCGGGACGCTGCTCCCCCAGCGTCACCGCGCCGATGTCGGTGCGCACCAGCGTCTCCACCGGGTAACCCGCGGCCGCCAGCAGCCGGCGCACGATGCGGTTGCGTCCTTCGTGCAAGGTCAACCGCACCAACGTCTTACCCGGAATCGCATCCACCACCGCAAAATCATCGACGCGCGCAATGCCGTCGTCCAACTCGATCCCCGCCCGCAACTTCTTGCCCAGCCCGCGGGGCACCGAGCCGGTCACCGTCGCCAGGTAGGTCTTGGGCACCTCGTGGGAGGGATGCATCAGCCGGTGCGCCAGCTCCCCGTCGTTGGTCAGCAGGATCAGCCCCTCGGTGTCGGCGTCCAAGCGGCCCACATGAAAAAGATTCTTGTTGCCCCGGACCTTTCGCTCGATCAAGTCGCCGATACACGGCCGGCCGCGATCGTCGGACATGGTCGAGTGCATTCCCCGCGGCTTGTTCAGCGCCAGGTACACCTGCGAGTCGTCGATGACCACGCGGGCCCCGTCGACGCGGATCACCGAGACGTCCGGGTCGACCCGGGTGCCCAGCTCCGTGACCACCTGCCCGTCCACCTCGACACGCCCGTCGATGATCAACTTCTCGGCGGCACGCCGCGACGCAATCCCGGCCTGGGACAACACTTTTTGCAGTCGGACTGGCTCGACCATCAATCCTGGTCCACGTCGAACGACATTGATTGGTCGAACGCCTGGCCGCCCGCGAGTTTGATGAAACGTGGCTCGCTGTTCAGGGATTCGCTCAGGTCTTCGATCGTGTCGACGTCGGGAAGCAACGGCGCGATATCGGGAAGCTCGCCCAGCGAGGCCAACCCCAAGCGCTCCAGAAACAGCTCCGTGGTGGCGAACGTCACCGCGCCGGTATCGGAATCGGTACCGGACTCGGTGATCAGACCGCGCGCCAACAGGGTGCGCATCACGGCATCCACGTTGACCCCGCGGACCGCGCTCACCCGCGCGCGCGTCACGGGCTGGCGGTAGGCCACCACCGCCAGCGTCTCCAGCGCGGCCCGGGTGAGCTTGGTGCGCGCGCCGTCGAGCAGCAGCTTCTCGACATACGGCGCGAACCGGGCCCGGGTGTACATCCGCCAGCCCTCGCTGGTCTTACGCAAGTCGATGCCGCTGTCGCGTTCGGTGAGTTCGCCAGCCAGCACCTCGAGCTTCGCCGCCACCCGGTAGACGGGTTGCTCGATGGCCGCGGCCAGCGCCTCAACGGTCACCGGGGTGTCCACCACCAACAGCAGCGCCTCGAGCACCGAGCCGAGCTCCTCGGGATCCAGCGGCGCGACCTCGGCAATATCCGGGATGCCGCCGTCCAGGTCGAGATCGGGCAAATCGTCAGTCATCATTCGTCTCGCAGTTCTACCAGGGCTTCGTTGGTCGGCCGTTCCCCGGTCCACGAAACTTGGAGCACGCCAAGCGGCTCTAACTGCTCGAATGCTACCGTCCGGGACCGATACAGTTCGAGCAGCGCCAGGAAGCGCCCGACCACCTCGATCGGCGCCTGACAGTCGGCAACCAGCTCCGAAAACGAGGCCCACTGACCACTGCCCCGCGCTTCGAGGATCTCCAGCAGTCGTTTGGCCTGCTCGGGAACCGAGACCTTCAGCTGGTGCAGATGCCCGAGGGCCACCACCGGCACCGGCCGCGGGGTAAACGCGACAGCGGCGATCTGCGCGAATCGCTCGGCGTCGACGCCCAGCATCACTTCGGGGAGCAGGCTGGTGAACTGCTCCTCGAGCGACACCGAACGCGGATAGCTGCGCAGCGCGTTGGCTTCCAGCTCGGCGAAAATCGACGCGACGTGCTTGAACGCGCGGTACTGCAGCAACCGGGCGAACAGCAGGTCCCGCACCTCCAGCAGCGCCAAGTCCTCGTCGTCCTCGACCTGACCGGCGGGCAGCAGCCGGGCGGCCTTGAGGTCGAGCAAGGTCGCGGCGACCACCAAAAACGCCGTGGTCTCCTCGAGGTCCAGCTGCGAGCCGATCTGGCGGGTATAGGCGATGAAGTCGTCGGTGACCTGGTGCAGCGCCACCTCGGTGACGTCGAGACGATGGGCGAAGATCAGCTGCAGCAGCAGATCAAACGGCCCCTCGAAGTTGGCCAGCCGGACCTGAAAGCCGTTCCGGGGTGCCAGGGATGCCTCAGTGTGGTTGTCGGAGCCGTTCGCACTACTCCCAGGGTCGTTCACGCGCCGAATCGGTCAATGAACTCGCGGGCCAGGGCGCGGTATGCGACGGCGCCTGTCGATTTCGGCGCCCAGGTCGTGATGGGTTCGCCCGCGACCGTGGTTTCCGGGAAACGGACCGTGCGGGTGATCACGGTGTCGAACACCAGGTCCCCGAATCGCTCCACGACGCGGGCCATCACCTCGCGCGCGTTGACGGTGCGGGGGTCGTAACGGGTGAGCAGGATGCCACTGATTTCCAGCTTGGGGTTGAGCCGGTCGCGCACCTTGTCGACGGTGTCGGTGAGCAGCGCCAGACCACGCAGCGAGAAGAACTCGCACTCGGTCGGAATGACCACGCCGTCCGCGCAAGCCAGCCCGTTGACGGTGAGCAGGCCCAGCGACGGCTGGCAGTCGATGAGGACATAGTCGTACCGGTCGAGCACCGGGTGCAGGGCCCGCGCCAAGGTCTGCTCGCGGCCCACCTCGTTGACCAACTGGATCTCGGCGGCCGACAGGTCGATGTTGCTGGGTACCAGGTCCATGTGCGGGACCCGGGTATGCAGCAGCACGTCGTCGATCGACACCCGCGGTTCCACGAGCAGGTTGTGAATGGTCTGCTCGAGTTCGTAGTGCGGTACGCCAAGGCCCGCCGACAGTGCGCCCTGAGGGTCCATATCCACCAGCAGCACCCGCCGGCCGTACTCGGCGAGCGCGGCGCCCAGGTTGATCGTCGACGTGGTTTTCCCGACGCCGCCCTTCTGATTGCACATGGCGACGACCTTGGCCGGGCCGTGCGAGCTGCGCGGCTGCGGCTCCGGGATCGCCCGCGGCGGCCGTCCGGTCAGGCCGACCGGAACGTCGCTGTCGGGGTGGTCGGTCATTACCGGCCGGGTGTTCGGGAGGTGAACATCGCTGGAAAGTCTAACGGGTTCGCGCGCGTAAACCGGGCGACCCGCAGGCAATCTCGCCAGCCAATACGCCCGAAGACCGCTGACGGAGCGCTCGGCGACGCTAAGAGTTAACATCAGTCACACCAGCAACATTGGCTGAGCACTATCGTGGTTGGTTATGGATCTCAAGCGACGGATACCTCTGCTGCGATGGTCGGTGTGGCGGATGGCCGTCGGGAATCACAACTTCACCACCACCGGCCAGGTCGGTGACGGACGCGAAGCGGCCGCGGTCGACTACGTCCTGCAGAACGCCCGGGCCGGCGACATCGACGACGTGCTGGCCACCATAGACAAGTTCGCCTACGAAAAGTCGATCTTGATCAACGTCGGCGACGAGAAAGGGCAATTCCTGGACGCCGCCGTGCGCCGTGCCGATCCCGCACTGGCACTGGAGCTGGGCACCTACTGCGGCTATGGCTCTCTGCGTATCGCCAGGGCCGCCCCGCACGCGAAGGTCTACTCCGTCGAACTCGCCGAATCCAACGCCGCCAATGCCCGGCAAATCTGGGCTCATGCCGGGGTCGCCGACCGTGTGACGTGCGTCGTCGGCACCATCGGCGACGGCGGGCGCACCCTGGACGTGCTGGCCAATGAACACGGATTCGCGCCTGGTGCAATCGATTTCGTGTTTCTGGATCACGACAAGAACGCCTACCTTGACGACCTCAAGAGCATCCTCGACCGAGGCTGGCTGCATCCGGGGTCGATCGTGGTCGCCGACAACGTCAGGGTGCCGGGCGCGCCGAAATATCGCGCGTACATGCGCGAGCAGCAGGGCAAGCTGTGGAACACCGTGGAACACAAGGCGCATCTCGAATACCAATCGCTGGTGTCCGACCTGGTGCTGGAGTCCGACTATCTGGGCTAGTCACTGCGCACGGGGGTGGGCTCCCGCCCACACTTCGCGCAGCGCGTGCACGGTGACCAGCGTGTAGATCTGCGTCGTCGTCACCGAGGCATGACCCAGCAGCTCCTGCACGACCCGGACGTCGGCGCCGCCCTCGAGCAGGTGCGTGGCAAAAGAGTGCCGCAGCATATGCGGCGACACACCCGAGGTGATGCCGCCGCGCTCGGCGGCGTCCTGCAGAACTTGCCATGCGCTTTGCCGCGACAATCGGCCGCCGCGCGCATTGAGAAAGATGGCCGGCGTTCCCCGACCCCGGCGAGCCAGCTCAGACCGCCCCCGCACCAGATAGGCGTCCAGCGCCTGTACCGCGGGCCGTCCCACCGGCACCAGCCGCTGCTTGCCGCCCTTGCCGCGCAGCAGCACCGACCTGGCCTGGGTGTCGATGTCGTCGACGTCGAGTCCGACGGCCTCGGAGATCCGGGATCCGGTGGAGTACAGCAGTTCCAGCAGCGCCCGGTTGCGCAACGTCAGCGGGCCGTCGGCCGGGCTGTCGCCGCCCGCGCCCTCGAGCAGTGCCAGTACTTCGTCGATGGTCAGGCTCTTGGGTAGCCGGCGGCCCGGCGTCGGCGGCCGCACGGCCCGCGCCACGTCCAGTTCGGCCAAACCCTCGGCAGCGGCGAACCGATGCAAGCCGCGCACCGCGATCAGCGCCCGTGCCGCCGACACCGCGGACAACGCCGCCCTGCCGGAGTCGGGATCCCCGCGGCGCAGCGCCACCAGGAATTCGCTCACGTCGTCCTCACCGACCTTGGCCAGATCGTGAATTCCGCGGTCCGCCAGGTGCTTGGAGTAGCGGCGCAGGTCTCGGCGATAGGAGCTCAGCGTGTTGGCCGCCACGCCCCGCTCGATCGTCAGGTGGTCGAGGTAGCCCTGCAGCTGTGCCTGGAGGGCAGCCGTCACTGCGCGGCCTTTCGCGCCGCGAACGCCGTCGGCTTGTCGGTCCACGGACTGTCCACCGGGCGCGGCTGCACGAACCCGGTGGTGACCGCATGCGCGGCCAAAATACCGGCAACAGCAATGGCATTGACGATTTCGCCGCTGAGCACCTTACGGGCGGCCTCCGCCAACGAATACCACTGCAATGTCATGTCGGCTTCTTCGTCGTGCGGCTCGGGCCGGTCCACCTCGCTCACCTCGGTGGCCAGGTAGACCCGCACCGATTCGTCGCTGAAGCCGGGCGTGGAATCGAGATCGACGAGCACCCGCCAGGTGCGGGCTTGCAGCCCGGCCTCCTCCTGCAACTCTCTGGCCGCGGTGAGATGCGCCGCCTCGCCATGGATGTCGAGCAGCCCGGCCGGCAGCTCCCAGAGCCGGCGACCGAACGCGTGGCGGTATTGATAGACCAACGGGATGTTGCCGTCGTCGTCCATCGCCACCACGGCCACGGCGCCGAAGTGCTCGACGACGTCCCTGGTGACGTCTTTGCTGCCCGGCATCCGCACCTGGTCGCGACGTAGCGCGAAAATCTTTCCGGTGTACAGGGTTTCGGATGACGTCGTCTCGAAGACGTGCTCAGCCACGGGCTGCGGGCTCAGGTAGCGACCGCCCGACGTTCCCTCGAAGCTGGTTGCCGTTGGGCGACTGCTCAGGAATCTCCACTGGCAGCAGTTCGCCCGCCTTGTAGTCGATCGCCGCCCCCACGAAGGCGACGAACAGCGGATGTGGCCGGGTGGGCCGGCTCTTCAGTTCGGGGTGAGCCTGGGTACCGACGACGAACGGATGGACGTCGGGCGGGTATTCGACAAACTCCACCAGATGGCCGTCGGGCGAGGTGCCGGAGACTCGCAGACCGCTTTCAGCGATCTTGTCGCGGTAGGCATTGTTGACCTCATAGCGATGCCGGTGTCTCTCCGACACCTGCGTCGCCCCATAGGCTTGGGCCACAATGGAATCCGGTTCCAGCACAGCGGGATAGGCGCCCAGCCGCATAGTGCCGCCGAGATCGGCTTCGCCGGCCACGATCTGCTCTTGATCGGCCATCGTGGAGATCACCGGATCCGGTGTGGCCGGATCGAATTCCGCCGAGTTCGCCTCGGTGAGACCCACCGAGCGGGCGGCTTCGATCACGATGCACTGCAGGCCTAGGCACAGCCCCAGCACCGGCAGCCCCCGCGCCCGGGCATGCCGGATGGCGCCGATCTTGCCCTCGATTCCGCGGATGCCGAACCCGCCGGGGATCAGCACGCCATGCACGTCGCCCAGCGCCGCCGCGGCGCCGCTGGCCGTCTCGCAGTCATCGGAAGGCACCCAAAACATCTCGACTTTTGTGTTGTGTTTGAACCCACCGGCGCGCAGCGCCTCGATGACCGACAGGTAGGCGTCAGAAAGCTCAACATACTTGCCTACCAGAGCAATTCGCACGGTATCGTGCGGCTCGTGCACCCTGCGCAGCAGGTCGTCCCATTCGGTCCAATCGACGTCGCGGAAAGGCAGATTGAGCCGGCGCACCACATAAGCGTCGAGTTCCTCGCGGTGCAACACCTTGGGGATGTCATAGATCGACGGCGCGTCCGGGGTGGAGATGACACCGTCGATATCGACGTCGCACATCAGCGCGATCTTGTCCTTCAGCGCTTCGGGAACGTCGCGGTCGCAGCGCAGGATCAGCGCATCCGGGGTGATGCCGATGCTGCGTAGCGCGGCCACCGAGTGCTGGGTCGGCTTGGTCTTGAGCTCGCCGGATGGCGCCAGATAAGGCACCAGCGACACATGCAGGAAGAACACGTTCTCCCAGCCCAGGTCGTGGCGCACTTGTCGGGCCGCCTCCAGAAAGGGCTGCGACTCGATATCGCCCACGGTGCCTCCGATTTCGGTGATGACGACGTCGGGGCGGTTGCCGTCGGCATCGGGCTGGGCCATCGCCCGGATGCGCCGTTTGATCTCGTCGGTGATGTGCGGGATCACCTGGACGGTGTCGCCAAGGTATTCGCCGCGTCGTTCCTTGGCGATGACCGTCGAATAGACCTGTCCGGTGGTGACATTCGCCGAGCCGGACAGATCGCGATCCAGGAACCGCTCGTAGTGACCGACGTCGAGGTCGGTCTCGGCGCCGTCCTCGGTGACAAAGACCTCGCCGTGCTGGAACGGGTTCATGGTGCCCGGGTCGACATTGAGGTACGGGTCGAGCTTCTGCATCGTGACGTGCAACCCGCGCGCGGTCAGTAACTGTCCGAGGCTGCTGGCGGTCAGTCCCTTGCCGAGCGAGGAAGCGACGCCACCGCTGACGAAGAGGTGCTTGGTGACGGTTTGCGAATGCTTTCGCACTGAGCGACCTCCGTGAAGACGGGCAGGGCTTGGATTGGGCCTGCCGACCCACGGAAACCCACCCTAACATCCGGCACGCGACGGCGCCGGGAACACGCCCTACTGGGGAACCGTGATCGACGTGGCCCCATGTCCGGTGCCGTACTGCCCGATGTGGCCGCCGTTGATCAGGTCGTGCAGGCCCAGGATCGCGGTAATGCGTCCAGGCGCGGTGTCGACGTCGTCGACGGTGCTGATCGCGGCCGCCATGCCGGCATCGGCGCGGGTCACCGCCACGGCGGCGCCGCCCGTCGCCGAACCGTCCCGCCCGGCGAGCAGGGTGCCGGAGCCGTGCGGGGCCAGCGCGGCCGAGAACCGGGCCACGCTGACCCCTTGGTTACCGGCGTCCTGGGGCAGCGCGCCGCCGGTGATGACGATCGCGGCGTTGGCCGCACCAAGGTGGTCAGCGGGTTGGTAGGTGATGAAGCCGGTGTCGCGCAGCGCCGCCAGCACGGTATCCCGCTGAACATCTTCCACTGCCGGGGCGGGGTTGGGGTTGATCAGCAACGTGATGCCGAGCAGGTCGCCGGCCTGTGAACCCTGGTCGACCAACTTGGTGCTCAACTGCGCGCCGGCGGGCAGGATCGACGAGTTCACCACGGTGCGCAGTTTCTCCGCCGAGTTGGCGTCGACGAACTCCTGGGTCAGCGACACCGTCCCGGTCACCGAGCCGCCTGCCTGACCCACGATTTTCGACACCGCCGCAACATCGTCGTCCTTTGCATCCGGGGTGCGGAAGACGACCACCGTCTTGCCCCCCAGCGCATCGTGCACGATCCGGCCCACCAGCTGGTTATCGAAATTGTTTGCCGCACTGAGCTTTTCGGTCAGCGCATTCTTCTGGTCGTTGAGCCCGTTGATCTGCGTGTAGAGGTCGCGTTTCTCGTCACGCAGGTTGGACAACAGGGTGTCCGACAAAAAGCCGGAGCCCAGCACCACGCCCACGGCCAGTGCCAGGAAGACAGCCGCCAGCGAGAACGCGTGTTGACGTAACGAGATCATGAACGCACCGTCCTAGCTGACCAAATGCTGCACCCACAGGGAGAAGCGGTTCCAGTAGTCGATGACCCAGTGCAGCACCACGCCGTCGGTGCGTGACACCCACAGCGCGACGATCACGGCGATCAGCATGGTCAGCGCCAACAGCGCGATGGCGCCCGCCGAGATGTGGTTGCGGTACAGGGTGGCGACCGCCTTGGAGTCCACCAGCTTCTCGCCCACCCGCAGCCTGGTGAGGAAGGTCGACGGGTTGCTTTGCGCACGCGTCCGGTCGAAGAACGTCTCGATGTTGGCGGTGTGGCCGGCCGTGACCAGCAGCGCCGCGCCGTGGTGATCGGCCAGCAGCAGGGCCAGATCCATCGCCGAGCCGGCGGCCGGGAACGTCATCGCCCCGACACCGAGGTCCTGAATTCGCTCCAAGCCCGGCGCGTGGCCGTCGGCGTCGGCGGGCAACACGACCTGGGCACCGCACTTGAGTACATCGGTGCTGATCTGGTCGGGGTCGCCGACGATCAGTTGTGGCCGATAACCAGCCTTGCGCAACACGTCCGCGCCGCTGCCGACACCGACCAGCACGGGTTGGTACTCCTTGATGAACGGCTTGAGGGATTTGAGATCGTCGGCGGCGCTGAACTCCTCGCCGACCAGCAGCACATGCCGGCGGCGCAGGTCGAGATCGACATCGGGGATGCCGATGCCGTCGATCAGCAGCGGGCTTTCGCTCTTGATGAACTCAATTGTGTTGCCGGCGAACGCCTCCAGATGAGCGGCCAGGCCGCTCTTGGCCTCGCGCATCAGGTCGGCGATGTCGTGGTCGGTGCGCTCGGTGCCGCGGATCAGCCGGCGGTCACCGGAGTACACCCCGCCTTCGTGCAGGCGAATCTTGCTGCCGTCCTTGATCTTCTTGAAGACGTCGGGTCCGGTCTCGTCGATGAGGGTGACCCCGTTGTTGACCAGCACCTCGGGTCCCATGTTCGGGTAGCGGCCCGAAACGGACGGCGATGCGTTGACGACGGCGGCGATATCGGCCTCCACCAGCGCATCGGCGGTGATGCGGTCCAGATCCAAGACGTCGAGCACCACGATGTCGCCGGGGCAGACCCTGCGCAGCAGTCGGTCGATGTTCCGGTCGACCCGGGCGGTGCCGGTGACACCCGGCCGGGACGTGTTTCGGGAGAGCAGCCCTGACATCTTCATGGGGGCGATTCTGTCCGCGGAGCGTGGCGGGAGCGGGGAGGCGCGCCGTAACACCAGCCACACAAGTTATCTAGCGTCACATCTGTCACAGATGCATAAAGCTTGGCTAACGCTTTCACTTGTGCACGAACGTGCGCAGTTGTACAGGTTTTGCGGCGTGTCGACGTACAGACACGCACGCTCGCGGCAGCAGCAGCAAAACTAGATTTCGTCGTTCTGCGCGGCGTCGAGCAGTTCGCGGGCGTGCGCGCGGCCACTGTCGGACTCCCCCAGACCGGCCAGCATCCGGGCCAGCTCGGCCACCCGGTCGTCGCCGCTCACCCGCCGGACCCCGCTGGCACCGTCTGCTCCGGTGCTGTGCACCACCAGATGCACGTCGGCGTAAGCCGCCACCTGCGGCAGATGGGTGACCACGATGACCTGATGCGTGCGGGCCAGCCGTGCGAGCCGCCGCCCGATCTGCACCGCCGCCCAGCCACCGACGCCGGCGTCGACCTCGTCGAACACCATCGTGGTGCCACTCGCGGAAGCCGCGAGCACCACTTCCAGCGCGAGCATCACCCGGGACAACTCGCCACCGGACGCGCTCTTGGCCAGCGGCAGCACCGTCATACCGCGGTGTGCTGCGAAGCCAAACTCGACCTGGTCGGTGCCATCGCCGCCAGCCCGGGCCAGCTCGCCAGCGGGCAGCGTAAGCGCCGCGGGATCGTCCTGATCGGCCGCGAGATCGGTGGTCACCTCGATGGTGAATTCGGCATCGGCCATCGCCAGGCCGGACAGCTCCGCGGTCACCTCTTTGGCCAGCCGTTTGGCCGCTTTGCGGCGAATCTTGCTGAGATCGGTTGCGGCTTGGGCCAATTCGTGTGCGAGTTCGTCGACACGCTCGGCCAGTCCGGCCAACCCTTCCGGGGAGATGTCGAGTTGCGCCAACCGTTCGCGCGACTCGGCCGCCCAGCGCAGCACCCCGTCGACGTCCGCGGCGTACTTGCGGGTCAACGTCCTTAGCTGGGCTTGACGGGCCAGCTTGGATTCCAGCGCGCTGGCGTCGACCGGAAGTTCTTCCAGGTAGTCGCCGAGCTCGCGGCCCGCGTCGGCGATCACCGTCAGCGCCTCACCGACCTGCGCGGCCAACGCCTGCAGCTTGGCGTCATCGGTCGACTCCAGTGCGGCCCTTGCCCGCCCGAGGGTGTCTACAGCGCTGCCGCCAGAGGTCTCGTCTGGTTCTCCGGACAGGGCCGCGCGCGCTGTGGCGGCGGCTTCGCGCCGCGTATCCAGCTCGGAGAGCCGAACGATGTCGGCCACCAGCGTGTCGTCTTCGCCGGGTTGCGGGTCCACAGTGTCGATCTCGTTGAGCGCGAAGTGCAGCCGATCCGTCTCCTGGGCGAGTTCGCGGGCGCGGTTGCGACGGTCGATCAGGTCGCGCCGCGCCGACATCCAGGCGTCACGCAGTTTGCGGTACCGCTCGCACGCCGGTCCCGCGGTGGCAAAGCGGTCCAGCGCGCTGCGTTGCTCCTCGGGCCGCATCAACCGCAATTGGTCGTTCTGCCCGTGCAGGGTGAGCAGCTCGGTGGTGAAACCGCTCAGCGACTTGGCGGGCACACTGCGACCACCCAGGTAGGCGCGCGAGGGTCCGTCGCGGCTGACCGAGCGCAGCGCGATTACACTGCCGTCCTCGTCGCGTTCCGCCCCGGATGCGTCCAGGATCTCGTCGAGCCCGACGCCCGTCGAGTCATCGAGATCGGTTGTGGTGAAACGACCTTCGACAACCGCACGGTCGGCTCCGGACCGGACGCGGGTGGCGTCGGCGCGGGCGCCGCCGAGTAGGTGCAGCCCGGTCACCACCATGGTCTTGCCGGTGCCGGTCTCGCCGGTCAGCACGGTCAGGCCACAGTCGAACTCGGCGGTCGCAACGCTGATGGCGCCCAGCGACTCGATGCGGATTTCGGTCAGCATTCAGTCAGCACCGGCCGGCGCCGTTACTTTCCGCGCCAACCGGTCACTGGCAACCGGAATTTGCGCACCAAGCGGTCGGTGAACGGCGCGCTGTCCAGACGCGCCCATTTAACCGGTGTGGCACACCGGGTCACCTCCAGCCGTCCGCCGGCCGGTAAAAGCATTTCGCGGCGGCCGTCGCAGTACACCAGGGCGTCGTTTCCGCTCGCCTCGATTTCGATCGCGATCATGGCATCCGGGCTGGTGACCATCGGCCGGCCGAACAGCGCGTGCGCGTTGTTGGGTACCACCAGGATCGCTTCGAGGTCCGGCCACAACACCGGGCCGCCCGCCGAGAACGCGTAGGCGGTGGATCCGGTCGGCGTGGACACCAGCACCCCGTCGCAGCCGAATGTGGACACCGGGCGGCCGTCGATTTCGACGACCACCCCCAGCACGCCCAGTCGCAGACCCTTTTCCAGGCTGGCCTCGTTGAGCGCCCATCCCTGCTCGATGACGCGGCCCCGATGGCGCACAACGATATCCAGCGTCAGTCGCTCCTCCACCCGGTAGTCGCGCGCGATGACGTGCTCGAGCACCAGGTCGATGGCCTCCGCCTCGGCTTCGGCCAAAAAACCGATCCGGCCCAGGTTGACGCCCAGCACCGGGATGCCGGCGTTGCGGGCCAACTCAGCCGCCCGCAAGAAAGTGCCATCACCGCCGAGAACCAGCACCAGTTCGCAGCCCTCGGCGGCGCGTCGGTCGGCGTCGACCACCTCGATCTCGACGCCCAGTGCGCGAATATCGTCGGGCGCCAGGTGCAGCGATCCGCGGTCGACCGCCTCGGCGGATAGCACGCGAAGCGCAATTCCGTTGTCGCCCAATACTTTCTCTACCCGCCGCGCGGTCTCGGTAGCGTCATCCCGTCCGGTGTGGACTACCAGCAGGACGGTACGTTGCGCGGTCACTGGGGGCCCTCTGTCACCGCGCGCTGCACCGCACCCACCAATTCATCACCGGCCAGCACCCGATCGGTCTCGGCGCGCAGCCACAGGAAGTATTCGACGTTGCCGGATGGGCCCGGCAGCGGGCTGGCCGTGATATCCACGGTGTGCCACCCCAGCTCCCCTGCGCGCCGCGCGACGCTCAGCACCGAATCGGCACGCATTACGGGGTCGTGAACCACCCCGCCGGGACCAACCTGGCCCTTCCCCACCTCAAACTGCGGCTTCACCATGGGAACGATATCCGCGTCGGGCGCGGCACATCCAGCCAGCGCCGGTAATACGGTGGCCAGCGAGATGAACGACAGGTCAGCCACCACCAGGTCGGCCTGCCCGCCGATCGCCTCGGGCGACAGGTCTCGCGCGTTGGTTCGCTCGACGACGACCACCCGCGGATCGCAGCGCAGCGACCAGGCCAGCTGGCCGTACCCCACGTCGGCGGCAACCACTTGGGCCGCCCCGCGATCGAGCAGCACCTCGGTGAACCCACCCGTCGACGCGCCGGCGTCCAGGCAGCGGCGGCCCTCAACGGAGATCTCGAAGGCGTCCAGCGCACCGATGAGTTTGTGCGCTCCTCGCGACACCCAGGTGCGTTCGCCGTCATTGGCCACGGTCAGCGCCGCGGTGACGGCGACGGCGGTGCCCGGCTTGACGGCCGGCAGGCCGTCGATGCGCACCTTGCCGGCGCCGATCAACTCCGCGGCCTGCTGACGGGATCGGGCCAGGCCGCGCCGCACCAGCTCGACGTCGATGCGGGCACGCCGAGGCATGCGCGCACTCAGCCCTTCTCCGCCGATTCCAGGGCCCGTAACAGCACGTCGTGCGCCTCCGACAGACGGCGTGCCATCTCTTCCAGGTCGGCGAGAGACGGCCCGCTCTCTGGTCCGTCCGCCGACTCCGCCGTCATGTCGGCAGGGTCGGGCAGGTGGGCCAGCAGGGCGTTGATTTCAGCGCGGATCTGATCAGGATCGGTAGTCATTGCGTCCCTTACGCTAGTCACCGCCTAGTCGCTCTGCACAAGAGACCAGCGCCGCAGCGCGGCGCGCGCGTCGTCGTCGCCAGCCTCGATGCGCGGTGGTCGACCCGTCGAGTCGGCGTCCCATATCGCGCCGGCGACGGCGCGAACGATCGATAACCCGTCCCCTTGACGGTCTGGGTCCCGGCCGGTGGCGCTGACCGCGGCCGCACCATCGCTGAGGTCGACGCGCCAGCCCGGCTGCGGCCCGACCGCGAGCAGCGTGCCGTCCTGGTGCAGCGAGCGCAGGTCGTGGCCGATGTAGGTGGGCCGCTGGGCGGGTTCGGCGTAGACGGCGTCGCGCGCGGTGTTGACCCCGGTGAGTACCATCAGGCTGGGCATTCCGGCGGCGTTGGCGCCCTCGATGTCGGTGTCCAGCCTGTCGCCGATCACCAACGGCGAGCGGAAATCGCCGCGTGCCATCGCATCTGTCATCAGTTGCGGCCCCGGCTTGCCCGCCACCTGGGGTTCGGCGCCGGTGGCCGTTCGCAGGGCGGCGACCAGCGAGCCGTTACCGGGCAGCAGGCCACGCTCGGTGGGCAAGGTGGGATCGACGTTGGCCGCCACCCAAAGCGCCCCGGCCCGGATGGCCAGCGCGGCCTCGGCAAGATCGGGCCAGCCGATCGTCATCGAGAGCCCCTGCACAACGGCAACCGGGTCGTCCTCATACCGGCGCACGGGACGCAGTCCGACTGCGGCGATCTCGTTGGCCAGTGCGTCGGTGCCCACAATCAACACCGGTGAATCCGGCGATAACTGACCGACGAGCAGGTGCGCCGCACTCTGGGCGCTGGTGACGACATCGGCAGCGCTGGCGGTGAAGCCGAGGTCACGCAGGTGCGCCGCCACCTCGTCCGCGCTCCGAGAGGCATTGTTGGTGACGAAGAGCTTGCGGCTGCCCGCCTCGTCCAGCGCCTGCACCGCGCCCTCGGTGGGCCGACGGCCGCGAAACACCGTCCCGTCCAGGTCGACCAGCAGGCAATCATATTCTTGCGCAAGGCTTTTCACGGTTTTTCTGCCGAACCCAGCTCTTCTACCCGGTCTTCGGCGTCGGTGACGCCTTCGATATCGGCGCCCGCGGAGCGCAGGAACCACTGCAGCGCCTCGTCATTGCGGCCGAGCGCCACCAGCGTGTCGGCGTAGGCGTAGAACAACCGCGCAGCGGTCGAGCCGGTGCGGTTCGGGTCGAGCTGCGGCGTGGACAACACGGCCAGCGCCTGCTCCAGCTGCCCGAGATCCGCGCGGGCACCGGCGGCCACGATGCGCAGTTCGTCGGCGTCGTCGCCGGTGAGCTGGGCCGCCTCGGGCCCACGCGCCAGTTCGATCGCCCGCTCCGGACGGCCAAGACCCCGTTCGCAATCGGCGAGCAACGCGAGCAGCGGGGACTTGCTGCCCATCCTGCGGGCGGCGCGCAACTCGGAGAGCGCCTGGCCCCAATCGCCGCAGTGATAGGCGGCGATTCCGACGGCCTCGCGAATCGCGGCGATCCTGCTGGCCCGGGCCCGCGCGGCGCGGGCGTGACTCAGGGCCGCTTCCGGGTCGTCGTCGAGCAACTGCCCGGCCGCGACCAGGTGCCGTGCCACCGCGTCGGCGGTGGCACGGTCCAAGGTGCTCAGCTCACGCCGGACCTCGGGCGCCAGCTGCCTGGCGTCGACGCCCTGCGGTACCGGCGGCCCTTCGACACCACCGCGGGGTGCGCCTTCGCCGTCGGGCGGTGCGCCCTGGGGCTGCGCCGGACGCGCCCGGCCGGGGCCCGACCAGCGGGCTTCCCGCTCGGTGCGTGGCCCGCGCCTCTGAGAGTTGCCGGAGCCGCCGGATGACGAACGCGGACGCCGCTCACCGCCGCGACCATGCCTGTCCTCGACCACTCGTGCTGTCCATTTCGTTCGCTGCCGGTCTCCCCGTAGAGGTTACGGGCAGGTCGGATGTCCTGGACGGTCGGACGTTCAGGCCGCCGTTAGGCCGGTAGCCGGTTAGACAACAGAGGTGCCAGAACCGCTGGACAATAGGTCCCGATTGCTATGACGGTGAACACACCGGCCGCATCGTGGGACATTCCGCTGTTGTCGGCCACTCTGGATGCAATGGAGTCGAACGAGCCGTCCGGCTGGAACAGCATCGGACAGACCGACTCGCCCAGCGCCGTCGTGGTTGCCGGTTCGCTGTATGGGACCCCGGCATTGGTCAGGGCCGCCAGGAACGCGTTGCCCATCATGTCTGCGCGGATGGGTGCCGCCAGCGTCGCAGCGGCAGCGGCCATGCCCGCGGTCAACGCCACAAAGCGAAGGGCGGGTCGACGTACGTTGGGCGCGCAAAACACTGTGACAACAGTGGTGGAGAAGAGTCACAGCGACAGCACGGTCCGGTAAAGGTTTGCGCACTAACGCGTTTTGCTACCCGATCCGTCAAATTCGTTCAATGCCGGCGATATTGCGCTTGCCGCGGCGCAGCACCAGCCAGCGACCGTGCAGGAAGTCCGAGTCCTGCGGCGCCCACGCTTCGCTGTCGATGCGGACGTTGTTGACCGACACCCCGCCCTCGTCGATCGTGCGTCGCGCCGCGCCCCGGCTGGCCGACAAGCCGGTGGCCACCAGCAAATCGACGATCCCGTCGGGGCCGCCGGGCTTGAGCTCGGCGACCGCCGTCTCGCGCAGCGCCGCGGCCAGCGTCGACTCGTCGAGACGGTCGAGTTCCCCGCGGCCGAAGAGCGCTTGGCTGGCATGCTCGACCGCTGCCGTCGCCTCTTCTCCGTGCACCAGAACGGTGAGCTCGGCGGCAAGCCGACGCTGGGCGGCACGCTGCTGCGGGCGCTCGGCCGTCGCTTGTTTCAGCTCGGCTACCTCGTCGGCCGACAGGAAGGTGAACCAGCACAGGTAGCGGATCACATCCGCGTCGGCGGTGTTGACGAAGTACTGGTACCAGGCATAGGGGCTGGTCAGCTGCGGGTCCAGCCAGAGGCTGCCGCCGCCGGTGGATTTGCCGAATTTGGTGCCATCGGCCGCGGTGACCAGCGGAACGGTGAGCGCATGCACCGAAGCGCCCAGTTTTTGGCGCACCAGGCGGACCCCGGCGATGATGTTGCCCCACTGATCCGAACCGCCGATCTGCAGCGTGCAGCCGTGCCGCTGGTGCAATTCGACGTAGTCATTGGCCTGCAGCAGCATGTAGCTGAACTCGGTGTAGGAGATCCCCTCCCCCTCCAGGCGCCGCCGGATGGTGTCGCGATCCAGCATCACGTTCACCGAGAAGTGCTTGCCGAGATCGCGCAGGAACTCGATCGCCGACATGGAGCGTGTCCACTCGAGGTTGTTCTCGACGATTGCGGCAGTCCCGGGCTTCGCGGCGTCGTCGAAATCGACGAAGCGTTCCAGCTGTCCGCGGATCCGCTCGGTCCAGTCGGCGACGGTGTCGGCCTCGTTGAGCGTGCGCTCGCCGATGTCACGCGGGTCACCGATCATGCCGGTGGCGCCGCCCGCGAGCACGATGGGGCGATGACCCGCACGCTGAAACCGCCGCAACGTCAGCAGCGGCACCAGGTGTCCGGCATGCAGACTCGGCGCGGTCGGGTCGAAGCCGGCGTACACCGTCATCGGCCCCTTTTGTGCTTCGGCCGCCAGCGCGTCGAGGTCGGTGGACTGCGAGATCAATTCGCGCCAGCCCAGCTCGTCGAGGATCATGCTTGACATCCCGCAAGACTCTAGTGGTGATCGCAAGCGCGGCGAAGCCGGGCGCAGCGGGTCACCACCATCTATCTAGTCGCTGGCGCCCGGCGCGGGCGCCCGTGGACTGCGCCGGTAGGCCGACACCTCGGGCCTGCCGGCGAGCCACAACCGCCAAGGCCGGTCGGCGGCCTGGCTGATCCCAACACGTGGACCCGACACCGCGCCTTGCGCCGCGTTGAGGACAAGCCGCACCGGACTCTTCGGGGCGAACAAGTCAATCCCGTTGTCGGCCATGGTGATTCCCAACGCCGAACACAGATTGCCCGGACCGCGTGCCAGCGCGACGGTACGGACGGCCGCGCCGCGCCGCGCCTGGGCGACGTCGAGGCCCACGTCGATGGCCGCGGCCCTGAGCAACACCGCGGCGGCGACGCCGTCGGGTCCGCAGGACACGTTGGCACACACGTGAATACCGTGGCTGCGGTAGGTGTACAGGTGCCCGGGCGGCCCGAACATCACCGCGTTACGGCCGTTGAGACCGCGATACGAGTGCGCCGAGGCGTCCGGCCACGGGCCATCGGAGACCCCGCCGTAGGCCTCGGCCTCGACGACGGTGGCACACACACCGCGACCGATGAGGGTGGCACCGAGCAACCGATGCGCGGCCGCGACCGGGTCGACTAACAGCTGGCCTGCAGCCACCCGCCGAACCTACCGGCACCGCAAACATGACAGTATCCCGGTGTCCTGGGGTGTCCCAGCATCCCCGGGGCTCAAGGAGGAGCCCAAATATGCATGCGATCGACGCCGCCGCTACCGCGTGGCTGCTGGCCAGCACCGCACTGGTCCTGCTGATGACCCCAGGCCTGGCGATCTTCTACGGCGGCATGGTGCGCACCACCGGGGTGCTGAACATGATCATGATGAGCTTCATCTCGATACCGCTGGTCACGGTGGCGTGGCTGTTGGTCGGCTACACCATCGCGTTCTCCCACGACGGGGCGGGCGGGCTCATCGGCGACCTCAGACATATCGGGATGCTCGGCATCACGCCCGATACCGCTCATGGAGTGGTTCCGGAACTGCTCTACGCCACGTTCCAGTTGGCGTTCGCGATCATCACAGCCGCCCTGGTCAGCGGCGCGATCGCCGACCGCGCCAAGTTTGCGGCCTGGATGGTCTTCGTGCCGGTGTGGGCGATCGTCGTGTATTCGGTTGTCGCGCACTGGGTCTGGGGACCCGGTGGCTGGCTGGCCAAGTTGGGCGTGCTCGACTACGCGGGCGGCCTCGTCGTCGAGATCGTCTCCGGGTCCTCTGCCCTGGCGCTGGCGCTGGTGCTCGGGCCCCGCATCGGCTTCAAGAAAGACGCCATGCGGCCGCACAATCTGCCGTTCGTGCTGCTCGGTGTCGGGCTGCTGTGGTTCGGCTGGTTCGGGTTCAACGCAGGTTCGGCGTTGGCCGCCAACGGAACCGCCGCCGCCATCTTCCTCAACACCCTCGTCGCCGGCTGCCTGGGCATGCTCGGCTGGCTCTCGGTCGAGCAGATCCGTGACGGCAGGCCCACGACATTCGGCGCGGCATCCGGTGTGGTCGCCGGCCTCGTCGCCATCACGCCGTCGTGTGGAACCGTCAACACGCTCGGCGCGGCGGTCGTCGGCCTGGCCGCCGGTATCGTGTGCTCGTTCGCGGTGGGCGCGAAATTCCGTTTCAACTATGACGATTCGCTCGATGTGGTCGGGGTGCACTTCGTCGGCGGTGTCGTCGGCGTGCTATTGATCGGACTTCTGGCGACAGCGGTCATGACGTCGGGTCCGCAGGGCCTCTTTTACGGGGGCGGCCTCGCCCAACTGGGCAAGCAGGTGCTCGCGGTCGTCGTCGTCGCTTTCTATGCGTTCACGGTGTCGTTCGTGCTCGCCACGTTGATCGATCGGCTGATGGGCTTCCGGCTCAGCGCAGAGGACGAGACGACCGGCGTCGACTTCACTCAACACGCCGAAACCGCCTACGCCGAAGGCGTGCACGGACATCACCCGTCGCGCCGCCCGGGCTCCGACGGAGGCTGACCGATTCCACGCCGCAACCTTGACAGCGCGGCTGTACGGGACGATTATTCATCGTATGATGAGTTCATCGAGTGATGAATTACTGCGCAATGGCGCGGAACCGGCCATCGTCATCGATCACCTGCGCGTGATCCGCGGCAAATTGTCCGCAGTACAGGACATTTGTGTTCGGATCGCCCGAGGCACGATCACCGGCCTGCTCGGCCCTTCCGGATCCGGCAAGACCACTCTGATGCGCTGCATCGTCGGGACGCAGATCGTGACCGGAGGCTCGGTGACGGTGCTCGGCCACCCAGCCGGAGCGCGCCAACTGCGGCAACGGGTCGGCTATATGCCGCAAGATCCGACGATCTACGACGATCTGCGGGTGATCGACAACGTCCGCTACTTCGCCGAACTCTGCGGGACCGAGCGTCAAGCCGCCGACGAGGTGATCGACGCGGTGGACCTGCGTACTCACCGCACCTCCCGCTGCGCCAACCTCTCCGGCGGGCAGCGGACCCGGGTCTCATTGGCTTGTGCGCTGGTCGGCCGGCCCGATCTGCTGGTGCTCGACGAGCCGACCATCGGCCTGGACCCGGTGCTGCGTGTCGAGCTCTGGGAGCAGTTCGACGCGGTCGCTCGGCGCGGCACCACGCTGCTGGTGTCCAGCCACGTGATGGACGAAGCCGACCGCTGCGGTGATCTGCTGTTGATGCGCGAAGGCCAGCTTCTGGCGCACACCACGCCGGAACAGCTAAGGAAGGAGACGGGATGCACGTCACTGGAGGAAGCGTTTCTGTCGATCATCCGACGCACCACCACCGTGCCCGCAGCCGGCTGACGCCGCAGAACTACACCGCCACGACGACGCGGATCCTGCGCCAACTGGCCGCCGATCATCGCAGCGTCGCGATGATCCTGTTGGTGCCGGTAATGGTCATCACGCTGATGTACTTCATGTTCCAAAACGCCCCGCATCGCCCGGGCGCCCCGGCCCCGTTCAACAACGCCTGCCTGATCCTGCTGGGCCTCTTCCCGCTTTTCGTGATGTTCATCATCACGGCGATCACCATGCAGCGGGAACGGGCCTCCGGAACGCTGGAGCGCATCCTGACCACTCCGCTGCGCCGGCTCGACCTGCTGATCGCCTATGGGACCGCGTTCTCGATAGCCGCTGCGGTGCAAGCGAGTTTGGCGTGCATCGTGTCGTTTTGGTTGCTCGGCTTCGACACCGCGGGTAGCCCGGCGTGGGTGTTCTTGATCGCGATCGTCAACGCCGTCCTGGGGGTTGGCCTGGGCCTGCTGTGTAGCGCGTTCGCGCGCACCGAGTTTCAGGCCGTGCAATTCATCCCGCTGGTGATGGTGCCGCAGCTGCTGCTGGCCGGCATCATCGTGCCGCGGGCATTGATGCCACATTGGCTGCAATGGATCAGCAATGTCATGCCCGCCAGCTACGCGCTGGAGGCGCTGCAGCAGGTGGGTGCGCACCCGCAACTGACCTACGTCGCGGTGCGCGACATCGTCGTCGTCTTGGGCTTTGCGCTCGCGGCGCTGTGCCTGGCCGCGGCAACGCTGCGGCGACGGACGCCCTAGCGTGACGACCGCCAACACCGGGCGCCGACGGCGCGGGCGGCCGACCGGAAGCTCCGGCACCCGCAATCGCATCCTGACGAGCGCTCGGGAGCTCTTTGCCCGCAATGGAATTGGCAATACGTCGATACGCGCGGTGGCCGCGGCGGCGGGCGTCGATTCGGCGCTGGTGCATCACTACTTCGGCACCAAGGAGAAACTGTTCGCCGCCGCCGTTCACATCCCGATCGATCCGATGGACATCATCGGCCCGTTGCGCGAGGTGCCGATCGACGAAATCGGCTACCGCCTGCCGTCAATGTTATTGCCGCTGTGGGATTCCGACCTGGGTACAGGGTTCATCGCCACGCTGCGATCCATCCTGGCCGGATCGGAAGTCAACCTGTTTCGCACGTTCATTCAGGACGTGATCGCGGTGGAAGTGGGCCCGCGCGTTGACAACCCGCCGGGCAGCGGGGTCATCCGCATCCAGTTCGTCGCCTCGCAGCTGGTCGGCGTGGTGATGGCGCGCTACATCCTGGAATTGGAGCCGTTCGCGTCGCTGCCGGCCGAGCAGATCGCGCAGACAATCGCGCCCAACCTGCAGCGCTACCTCACCGGGGATCTGCCGGACGGCCTTGTGCCATGAACCGGGCGTGCTCGTCGTCGTCGACGTCGCGGGCCTCGTCGATCAGCAGCACCGGGATGCCGTCGTCGATGCGATAAGCGCGGCGCAGCCGCGGGTTGTAGAGCAGCTCGCCATCCACGAGTACCAGCGGACCCCGGTCGGCGGGGCACACCAGAATGCTCAGCAGGGAATCGTCAAGCATTGGTGCGTCTTTTCCCACCACTCAGCCCACCAGTCAGTTCCGCGCGCGCCGCGGGAGTCAACCGCCGGAACTCGTTGCTGCCTGTGTCGAAATACCATGCCTGGCGTGCCGATTTGGGAATCCCGGCCGCGCGCAGCGCACTGACGGTGGGGCGGTAGGTCGCGCTCAACGTCATCTGCGGGCAGACGTGCACAATGTCGGGCCCCAGCCCGACGGGCATGTTGGCGACGGCTTCGGTCAAGTCGGCGGCCGTGATCGTGGCTCCCGGCAGCAATGTCAGCGCCGATACCGCCAGCTGCCGGCCATTCACCGACACGTCGTAGCTCACCGCGAGGTCGACGCCGTTGATGAAGCCGAGCGCGTCGGTGATCGGCTCGGCATAGACCAACCCGCGGGCGGTGCGAATCACCGAACCGCGCCTGCCCATCAACCAGAAGTTCCCGTCGGCGTCGCGGCGGAACAGGTACTCGGTCGATATCCAGGTGTCGCCGGGCGCGAAGACCCCGCGTTTGACCGACGCGGTCGGATCGATCGGTCCGTTGGACTGCGCGAGTAGCACCCCGATCTGGTTGACGTCGGCGACCTGGACGAAGCCGCGGTCGTTTTCCAGGATCAAGTCCCGCTCGGCGTCGTACGCACCCAGCTCGACACGCCCGGCGCCGGGCAGCGGGCGACCCTTACTGCCGACCTTCACGCCGGACACATTGGCCAGCACCGCCTGCCCGTCGGTGGTGGCGAAGAACTCGACGATGTGCGCGGGCGCGAACGCGTCGACGACCCGCTCCCACAGCCCGGTCGGCATACCCGAGCCGATGAACAGCCGCACCGGGTGGTTGCCCTGCAGCGCGAACGCCGGATCGTCGACGACGTCGCGCAGCATCGCCCAGGTGTAGGACACGACGGTGACGCCGTACTGACGTACCTCCTGGACGAAGCGGTCCGCGTTCATGCCGCGCGACAGCGCGATGCGGGTCCCGCCGACGACGGCACCCCCCAGGCTGACCAGCAGCGCCGACTCGTGGTGCAGCGGCGTCAGGCAGTAGACGGTGTCTTTGCGGTCCAGGCCGGCCGCAGAGGCGGTCCCGAAGGCCGACACCGCCCAGCGGTAGTTGGTGATCTGCTTGGCCACCAGCTCGCCGCCCGCGGCGTTGAACGCGATGAACGCCAAATCCCGCGCCAGCGCGGGGTTGGGGCGGTACCAGCCGGGCAACTCGACGGCGTCAGGGTCGATCTGTTCCATGTCGATGACTTGGGCCTGCTCAGAGGGGTCTTCCGGCAGGTGCAGGTCGCGCGTCTCCCCGCCACCCAACACCAGCACCTGGCCCTGCAGGTTGCGTGCGGCATCGAGGTTGGTGGGGTCGGTCAGGATCTCGGACACTCCCCCGAGCCGGACCGACTCGGCCAGATCGGCGTCGGGCCGCATTACCACCGCGACCGCGCCCAGCCGGGACAGCGCGGCGATGGCGACCAGTGCGCTGGGTCGCGTCTCCATCAGCACGCCCACGCGGTCGCCCTGCCGTACCCCGACTTCGATCAGGCCGCGAACGACGTTGTTGATGCGGCGGTTCACGGCCTCGTAGGTGTGTACGCGACCGTCGAACAACAGGAATTCGCCCTGCGGGGCATCGTGGGCCTGTTCCTCGATGATGCGGCCCAGCGAGATCCGGGTGTGATCGTTGATCTGTCCCAGCCGGGCCAGCCGCGGCAGTGTCCGGGCCGTCTCCACTGCCAGCGTGCGCATCGATTTGTTGGCCGCGGCGACCGCGTCAACCGCACCGCGGGCCAGCGCCACCGTCGCCTCGGAGAACTCGCCCAGGCCGTGCGAGAGGCGAGAACTGAATGCCACGCCGCTGTCGGTGTGCTCCTCCGGCTGATCTGCCATCAGGTCGATGTTCGCCGGCTTGTCGCCACCGGTGGACAGCCAGCGCACCCATTCGGCGACGGTCGGCCAACTCTCCTTGGCCGCCTTCGATCCCACCACTAGGCCGAAATGTCCTGTGCGGATGAGGTATTCGAACACTTCGGCGTTCGGCGCCGCCCTCCGGATACCGCGCACAGCCGCGGGCTGGCCGATGTCGTCGACCTCACCGACGAACGCCAGTATCGGGCAGGTGATATCGGTGAGCGTCACCATCTGCCCGTTGACGGCGAAACCGCCCGTCATCATTCGGTTGTGCGCGATGAACTGCTTGAGCAACTCGGAGATCGCCGGTCCCGACCACGCGATCCAGCCTTCGGACTCCAGGAATCTGCGCTGTTGTTCGCGCGGCAACAGGGCCTCGCGGTCGTGTAGCTGACGCACGAAGTCGACCCGCGCCTTGGCGGTCTTGAGTGGGTCCATCATTTGAAAACCGGTGCGCGCCAACCAGCTTGGAATATTCAACCGGGTGAAGACGTGATCGGCCATGAAATCGGCGATGGCGGGAGCCAGGTTCGGCGGTAAGCCCATGGGCAGCGCGGCCAGGGTGTCCACCGGCGAGCCGAAAGCCACGATGCTGGCGAGATTCTTCGAACGCCGGTATGCCGCGACCTGATAGCACCACATCCCGCCCTGCGAGTATCCGACCAGGTGCACGTCCTGCCCGGTCGCTTCCTTCACCGTGTCGATCGCCTCACTGAGCGCGACGATGTGGTCGGCCAGAGTGCGCCGCATCCCGCCCTCGACCTTGTCGGGCGAGCCGAAGTCGATGACCCAGGGGTCCAGGCCGCTGGCGTGCAGGATCCCCACCGCCCCGTCCTCGCGGGTGACGTCCCACATATCGGCCGACATCATCATCGGGTGCACCATCAGCACCGGCGGGCCCACCTTCGGCTGTCCGCGTCGGCTGTCCGGCGGGAAGTACCGTTTCAGCTTGTACATCGGTACGCTCTGGACGATCTGGGACGGCGACGGGACACTGCCTGTTTCCAGGCCCCCTAGCCGTATGACTTCCAGCCCGTTCTGCGCCGTGGCCACCAGACGCTCGATCGGTCGGGTGACCATCGAAAAATTGAGATCCACCGCTGCTCCCTGAATCCGTACAGCTTGGACATCATGGCACATCGGCCCGCCGGGTGGTTTTGATCAGGCAGTTTGCCCATGCGGCGGCGGAGCTACGTGACTGGCTGCCGGCATACCCGCCGTCAGCCGCTGCAGCCGTTGAGGTCGATCTTCGAGCCGGGTCCCGCACCGTCCAAGGCTGCCGCGTCAGCTGCGTCTTGGAAGAACCCTTACCGCCCCGCGAACGTTTTCCCGTCGCTGCTCTCCGCGATCGACACACAGCCCAGTCCTGATATCACTACCTGGCAATCGTTCGTCTTGCCAGTGACGTCGGACCACAGGACGGCGGCCTCCTCCGCCCTTTGGTGAGTCGAATAGTTGAGTCGGATCGCTTCTTGTCCGGTCGAGGTTGACGCCGCGATTGCTCCCCAGCAGCCCGGGTGGCATTCGAGACTGATATCGGCTTTGGCCACCGGAGCAGCCACCATCGATCCCGCGGCGACGCCAACACCGATCACCGCAGCCAGCCCAACCTTCCTCATGGTCACGACCTGACAGTCGCAGCCGTGGCTCGGAACGAGGTAAGAACTGACTCTGAGGCCCGTTAAACGGCGGCGGGAGCCGTATTGCAGCACAGCGGGTTTCGCGAGATTGACGGGGCCCCGGCGCGGGTAGCTCACCTGCTCGGAAACAACAGCGCGCTGCCCGGCGTGGTCACGTGAGTCTCAGATGACTGTGCCAGCCGCCAGATGGCCGCTGGGACTGTGAGCCACGCTGGCGCACCTGTGTCTTGCCGATGCCCTTTGCCTTATGTAATGGCGTGGCTAGCGCCGCCGCGCTGCTGCTCCGATGCCAAGTACTCCACCATCCGGCAAAGGTTGACAACAGCCGCGCTCAACTTGTAGATGGTGGCGTCCCGATCTTCCACGCACGACTGCCAG
>NZ_JBKQQD010000198.1:0-4334 GCF_052144515.1 Mycobacterium sp.
CGGATCCCGGAGGGACTCGCGCAGGTTGCGCCATTCGCGTCGGGTCCAGCAGGCAGGAAGCGTGACATCGCCGGCAGGTTGGGTGGCGTAGAGGACCCGTCCGGTGGCGGTGCGGGCGATGGATTCCGGGTCGGCGGGGTCGGGCATGTAGGCGTGGCCGTGGGGCACAGCGGCACAGACATACCGGAGTCGCCGTTCATGCAGGATCCGCAGCGACGCCATAGCGCGCGATTGCACCGCAAGGGTATGGACCGGCCCTTGCGCGCAGCGCCGCAGCAGCGGATCCGGTTGCCAGCGCTGCCCGATGCGCAACATCCGCGGCCCCACATAGTAGCGGTGGTCGAAGCACTGCACCGCGCCAATCGCGACGAGCTGTTCGGCGAGCCGATGCACTGACGTTTTAGCCAGCCCGCTTGCGCGAGCCAGCGCGGTCAGTCCGAGACCGTCATCGGCGTCAGCAAGAGCGTCCAAGACAGCGAATGCGCCGTCGAGGACGCCCCGCCGCGCCGCGGCTGACGGCATCACCGCTGCCGATGGCGGTGGCTGGGCGCCGGCATCGGCAATCGGCCTAGGAAGGCCTGAACCACGGGCAGGTGGCGGCGGCTCAGACGTCAAGAGGTTCATCAAACTAATGGGCTAGAACGCGGCTTGCAGTCCGCCGACCGCAAGGGTAGTGCGACGGGGATTGGATGCGATTGGCCTTGATTAACATGTCGCTGCCTTTCAATGCTCGCTTGTCTCGGTTCTGACGTCTGGACGGTCTCGTGCAGTGAGGCTGGTCTCCAGAATGCGTTCGCTTCGGCCGTAGAACATCGGCGCTAATGCGTAGCTTTGTGCGCGAAGGGTCGTAGGTCCCGGACCCGCGGTGCGTACCAGTCCACGTCGGCCCAGCGACGGCGGAACGCATCGTCCGTTACCTGTGGCGACATAGCGACTTCTCCCGATGCTCAGTGGCTGCGTCAGAAGCAACCATAAATTGTCGACGGCGATAAGGAAACGAGTAGCGAACTACCCGAATTCAAAAAGGACCGCCCTCTGGCGATGAACATGTCGGCGTACACAGCGCTGCCCCGCCCGGCACCGCACAAGACTGACCCCGCCGGGCGAGTCGGTGACCCGCTCACATGTCAGGATGGCCCTGCCAGAGCGCGACACGAGTAATCGACTACTTACTCCGGGGAGCCCGCTATCAGCAATGATGAGTCGGTGGCACACGACGACATCGATGCGTACGAGGCGGCGTTGCGGCAGCTGCCCGAAGCGCATTCGCTGGCGCTGCGGTTGAAAAGGGCCGACGCCGCCGATGAGGTCGTGCGCGGCTATCTCGACCGTGAGCACCGTGTGTCTCCACAGAGCCACGCCGAACCTAAGTAAAACCTCACTCCTGAAAGGTTTTTCATGACGAGTGTCACCGGCAACGCCGCCGTTTACTCGACGCGTATTAAGGACGCGTAGTGACCGCCGCCGCCAACCAACTAGGATCAGTCGAGCACATCGTCGTTCTCGTCCTCGAGAACCGGTCGTTCGACCACATGCTCGGATTTCTTTACGCCGACTCGGGAAACGTCTCACCTGCCACCAAGCAGCCGTTCGAGGGGCTAACGGGTAAGGAGTCTAATTCGGATGCCACCGGCACCTCGGTGCCGGTGAGCGCGTTGGCCGCAACCACACCCAACGTCTACTTCACCCCTGGGGCGGATCCGGGCGAAGGCTTCGTGGCCACCAATGAGCAACTTTTCGGAGTGGCGAGCCCACCTGCCGGGACTTCGGCGACCAACGGTGGATTCGTGACGGACTTCGCGGAAACGCTGAAGGGCATCGACGCGCACCGGCCGATCATTTCGGGCACAACAGCTTCCGACATCATGGAAGTCTTCACCCCGGAGCTGTTGCCGGTGCTGTCGGGACTGGCTCGCGGCTTCGCGGTCTGCGACCACTGGTATAGCTCTGCGCCGACCGAGACGTTTCCCAACCGGGCTTTCCTGTGCGCGGCGACCAGTCAGGGCCACATGGATGACTCCACATCCAAATACACCTCGCAGAGCGTCTTTGGGCTCCTGAGCGCGCATAACCTGGCCTGGTCGATCTACGGCTACACCAGTCCCCCACTGACCCGGCTGAACTTTCCCGATACCACCGACGCGCCCGAGTCACACTTCGGCGTTTTTCGTGACTTTCAAACCGCAGCGGCGGAGGGAACCCTTGGCGCCTATACGTTTTTGGAGCCCAGCTGGGGATCGTCGGGCAACAGCCAGCACCCCAACTACGATGTGGCCCTCGGGGAGCAACTGATCCACGACGTGTACTACGCGCTGCGCAACGGGCCCGCCTGGAACCAGACCCTGCTGATCATCACCTACGACGAGCACGGCGGCTGCTACGACCACGTCGCTCCGCCGACCGGTGCGGTACCGCCGGACAGCAGCGCGGGTGAGTTCGGGTTCGACTTCACCCGCTTCGGAGTTCGAGTGCCGACCGTGCTCATCTCACCGCTCATCGCTGAGGGGACGGTATTCCGCCCGAGCGGAACCGTCCCGCTGGATCACACATCGATCCTCAAGACCGTCGAGACCCGTTGGGGCTTGCCGCCGTTGACCGCCCGCGACGCGGCGGCTCCCGATGTCGGCGACGTGCTGACCCTCTCGCAGCCGCGCACCGACGACCCGCTGACCGGCGTCACTGTCCCCGTGTCGACGGTCGCCAATCCCGTCGCGGGCACCCCTTCCCACATCCAGCAGACGTACGCCCAACTGGTCTCCGCGCTGCCGGTCAACGACACCCAAGGCCAGACCCACGCCGCAATGCCCACGCTGACAACCGAACAGGACTACCACGACTACATCACGTCACGCTCGGCGGCATGGACAGCCGAGCGAACCCGCGGAACGCAGTAGGGAGACCATGGTGACCTCAAACCCGCTGGCCACAGCCGGAACTCCCGCACAGATCTACGTCATTCGCCACGGCGAGAAACCGGCCGATCCACTGCCCGGAAAGCACGCCCCACCGCCGAGTCCCCCATTCGGGGTCGACGTCGACGGCAATCAGAACATCCATTCCCTGCTGCCGAGGGGATGGCAACGCTCAGGAGCGTTGACGGTGCTTTTTGACCCGACTGTAGGCGCGTTGCAAGCGGGGCTGCGCACTCCCACCGCGTTGTATTCACCGTCCTACGCTGATCCGGACAAGACGCAGAATCACCGCACCTTCCAGACCATTGAGGGTCTCAGTGAGCGACTAGGTGTCCCCATTCAGTCACCGTTGCCCGAAGGACAGGAACCCGCCCTCGCCGCGGCGGTTCTGGCCAGCGGCGGCGAGGTGGTGCTGATCTGTTGGGAGCACCAGCACATCCCCGCCCTCGCTCAGGCCGTCCCCACCCTCGACGCCACCACCGTCCCCTCCGCGTGGCCAGGCGACCGGTTCGACGTCATCTGGACCTCTACTCTTGACCCCACCACAGGACGTTACGTGTTCGGCCAAGTCCCTCAACAACTTTTGGTTGGCGACACCGACACGGTGATTTCGGATGACGACACAGGAAGGGTGAGTTAATGCCTGCGCAGCCGACGATCGATTTAGTGACGGCAATAAAATTGGGTCAACTCCTGAACACAACCTATGACACGTTGCCCAGTGACGTGACGAACCAGGCCGGTCAGAAAGTAAGCGCCGGCGGCACAGACTACACAGTGGTCACGACGATCTATGCCAACGATCTTTCCACCGACATCAACCCGAGCCGAGGCGACGACGAGGTTTCCATCGGGTTGATCTGTCAGGATCAAACCGGCAATGTGGCGATCGCGATCCGCGGTACCGAAGGAACCCTGGAGTGGATTCACGACGCCGAATTCCTCTCGGTGCCATGCCCCTTCCTGACCGGCGCCGGCCACACCGAAGGCGGCTTCACCGCCATGTATGAGTCCCTGCGGACCGGTGTTGCACCGAATTCGCCGACCGTGGTCAGCGCTTTGGCGAAGCTTCCGTTCCCCCGTCCGGTTAGCTCCGTGGCGATTTGCGGTCACAGCCTGGGAGGAGCCCTTGCGACGCTGCTCGCCCTGGACGTGGCGGCAAATACGGTCTTCAAGGACCCGGCCGCTTATACCTTTGGCAGTCCGCGCACCGGGGATTCGCTGTTTGCAAACACCTACGACCAGGTGGTCAAGAACTCGTATCGGGTCGCAAATCGCCTCGACATCGTTCCGACATTGCCTCCACCCGTGGACTATGACCATGTGCTCAATCCCTATGAGCTAAACCCGATTCGGTTCTTGCCGCTTCCCCCGAAAATTCTGGTCAAGTTCGACCCAGGGTGCGAACATTCGCTGCAAACG
>NZ_JBKQQD010000199.1:0-21259 GCF_052144515.1 Mycobacterium sp.
GCGGACAGCCTGAAACCCTAAGGCGCCCAATAGGATCAGCATGACGAGGACGATCAGTCGGCTCATCGGCCGCGAGGTGGTGGTCGCCCTGTGGTAGTAGGCGGCGATGGAGGCGAGTACGGGTTCGGGTAGTTCTGCATCCTTGTTTCCGAGTACCTGAACGTCGAAAATGAGGTCCATCCACAAGACGGCGAGCAGGAATCCGCTGCATGCGGTGAGTAGCGGGGCCACAACGCTCACCTCCGAATAGCTATTAGAACAGGTTCTAGCGGCGCCGGGCCCTCGGGTAGCGTGACCCGACATGGGACGCGTGGATGCAAAAGTTGCTCTGATCAGTGGCGGAGCGCGGGGGATGGGGGCATCCCATGCCCGTCTACTGGTGGCCGAGGGCGCCAGGGTGGTGATCGGCGACATCCTCGATGACGTAGGTGCGGCGCTGGCTTCCGAGTTGGGCAGCGCGGCGCGCTACGTGCACCTCGACGTGACGAAGCCGTCGGACTGGGCGGCCGCGGCCGCCGCGGCGGTCGAGCAGTTCGGGCAGCTCAACGTCTTGGTCAACAACGCCGGGATCATCAACTACGGGCCACTCAAGACGTTCGACCTGACCAAGTGGCAGCAGATCCTCGACGTCAACGTCACCGGCACGCTGTTGGGCATTCAGGCCGTCATCGATCCGATGACCGCGGCGGGCGGCGGCTCGATCGTCAACATCTCATCCATCGAGGGCCTGCGGGGCGCCGCCTGGGTGCACGGGTACGTCACGTCCAAATGGGCGGTCCGCGGGCTGACCAAGTCGGCGGCATTGGAGTTGGCGCCCAACAACATTCGGGTCAACTCGATCCATCCGGGGTTCATCCGCACGGCGATGACCGCCAAGCTTCCCCAGGATGTGCTGAACATCCCGTTAGGGCGGCCGGGAGAGCCGCAAGACGTGTCGGCGTTCGTGCTCTTTCTCGCTAGCGACGAGTCGTCATATGCGACCGCGGCCGAATTCGTCGTTGACGGTGGTCTGGTGGAGGACGTTTCGCACAAGGGATGAGTCCTGCGTGCGAAATCACTTGTACCACTTTGGTTTCAGGGGCACCAAGGCGGAGATTGTTGTCGGTGCGCGGCGATAGTATTCGAACATTCTTTCGGAAAGTCGCGAACAGGTCGCCGAGGCGTTCGGCGCACTGCGCGCCGCGGTGTCGCGTGTCTGCGAGCTGACCTTTGACGCGCTCACCACCCCGGAACGGTTGGGATATTTGGAGAAAACTCGAGCAAGAGGCGCGCCGACTCCCGGTCCCCGGCCACGCCTTGATCAACCAGATCGCCGAACAGGCCGACGAGGAAACGCTGGGCGGGCGGTTGCCCGCGGTGTTGGCGACGCGCCTGCGCATTACCCGCGCCGAGGCCGGCCGGCGGGTGGGCGAGGCCGCCGACCTGGGGCCGCGGCACGCGCTGACCGGGGAGTTGTTGCCGCCGCTGCTGACCGCTACCGCGAACGCCCAACGCGAAGGCCGCGTCGGGGCCGACCACATCAAAATCATCCGCGGATTTCTGCACCGCCTCCCCGCGTTTGTGGATCCGGCGACCCGCGAACACGTCCACACCGACCTGGCCGCCAAGGCCAGCCAATTCGGACCCGAGGACCTAGCCCAACTGGCCGGCCACATCATGGACTGCGTGCACCCCGACGGGGACTACACCGACGCCGACCGCGCCCGGCGCCGCGGAGTGACCTTGGGCGAACAGGGCCCCGACGGCATGTCACGACTGACCGGGCTGCTGACTCCCGAAGCGCGGGCCACCATGGAGGCGATGTTGGCCAAGCTCGCCGCGCCGGGCATGTGCAATCCCGACGACGAAGCGCCGATCCTGGATGCCCCGGTGCCCGAGGAAACGGCCCGCCGCGACACGCGCTCGGAAGCGCAACGCAATCACGACGCCCTGACCGCCGGCCTGCGCGGCTTGCTGGCGTCGGGAAAGCTAGGTCAACACAACGGGTTGCCGGCCTCCATCATCGTCACCACGAGCCTGAAGGACCTGGAGGCCGCGGCCGGCGCCGGCCTGACCGGTGGTGGCATCCTGCCGATGTCGGACGTGATCCGCCTGGCCCGCCACGCGCACCACTATTTGGCGATCTTCGACAAGTGCAAAGCCCTGGCGCTCTATCACACCAAACGGCTCGCCTCACCCGCGCAGCGAATTGTGTTGTACGCCAATGATCGCGGGTGTACGCGACCGGGCTGCACCGTTCGCGGATACTGGTGCGAAGTCCATCACGTCGAGGACTGGGCCAGCACCCAATGCACCGACGTCAACCAACTCACCTTCGCCTGCGGAGCCGACCACCCCCTCGTCCCACCCGGCGACTGGATCACTCGAAAACGCAAAGACGGCGAAACCGAATGGATCCCGCCACCTCGCCTCGATCACGGACAGCCCAGAACCAACCCCTTCCACCACCCCGAGAAGCTCCTGCGCGGCGCGGCGGAAGATGACACCTCGTGACAGGCCTTGATCCGGCCCGGCGGCGAGGGTAGCGTAGTCCTGCCAATTACGAACCTAGTAGTAGCGTAATTGCACTCCAGCGAAAGGATCGGCTCGATGCGCAGCCGCTACGCCGGCCGACCGTTCAGCACGCCAACAGCGGAGATCGCGGCCGCGCTGGAGGATGTCAGCATCCCCACGCTGCTGCTTTCGCTCGTCCACATCACCGGCGACCCCCGATTCATCCGCGACTTCAAGCAGATGGGCATCTTCCTGAACGAGGTGCAGGGATTCATGTCGGAGGAGGACAAGGCCCGGGCCCGCGCCGAGGCGCTATCGGTGATCACCGAGTACCGAGACCGCGGTTGCCCCGAGCCGGAGCCGCTGAGCCCGGAACTCATCAGGGAAATGATGGACTGGGCGGCCTGCGAGCACGTTCCCGATAACTACCTGGCGTTGGTCTCCGAGGAGCTGGACCTCGACGGGGTCGACCCCCGCCGCCCGGCGGCCCTGCCCACCGAACGCACGGATGACCTCCCGGTCCTCGTCGTCGGATGCGGCGAATCGGGCATCCTGGCGGGAATCCGGCTGAAACAAGCCAACATCGGATTCATCATTGTGGAGAAGAATCCAGGCCCGGGCGGAACATGGTGGGAGAACACCTATCCCGGGGCCCGCGTGGATGTCGCGAACCATTTCTATTGCTACAGCTTCGAACCCAACAACGACTGGACGCATTTCTTCGCCGAGCAGGACGAGCTGCAAGACTACTTCACCAAGGTGATCGACAAGCACGACTTGGCCGAACACGTCCGGTGGAACACCGAGGTGCTCGCGGCCGAGTGGCATGACGACGACGGCATGTGGACCGTGTCACTGCGCGCGGCCGACGGTCAGGTAAGCACACTGCGCGCACGTGCCGTCATCACCGCGGTCGGACAGCTCAATCGGCCGCATATTCCCGCCATCGACGGCGCCGACACCTTCGAGGGGCCGTCGTTTCACTCCGCGGCCTGGGATCACTCGGTAAACCTGACCGGCAAGCGGGTCGCCCTGATCGGAGCCGGCGCCAGCGGCTTCCAGATCGCACCCGCCATTGCCGAGGATGTCGAGCACCTCACCGTATTCCAGCGGACCGCCCAGTGGATGTTCCCCAATCCGATGTACCACGACGAGGTCGGCGACGGTGTGCGCTGGGCGATGCGCCACCTGCCGTTCTACGGAAGGTGGTACCGGTTCCTGGTGCTGTGGCCTGGGTCCGACAAGGGTCTCGACGCCGCTGAAAGCGACCCTGACTATGCCGACCAGGACCACGCCGTCAGCGACATCAACGCCGCCGCCCACATGATGTTCTCCCAGTGGATCACCAGCCAGGTCGGCGAAGGCCCGGACTCCCATGAGCTACTGGCCAAGGTCCTGCCCGACTATCCCGCCTGCGGCAAGCGGACCCTGCAGGACAACGGAAGCTGGCTGCAAACGTTGCAGCGAGACAACGTCGAACTGGTGCGCACCCCGATTCGGCAGATCACCGCACGCGGAGTGGTCACCGATGACGGTGTAACACATGACGCGGACGTCATCGTGTACGCCACCGGATTCCGGCACACCGATGTGCTGTGGCCGCTAAAAGTGACCGGCTGCAACGGAATCGACCTACATGAGATGTGGGGGAGCCGACCGTATGCCTACCTCGGCATCACCATTCCGGCTTTCCCCAACTTTTTCATCATCTACGGGCCCGGGACGCATCTCGCGCACGGCGGCAGCCTGATATTTCAGTCAGAACTGCAAATGCGTTACATCGACCAGTGTTTGGCGCGGCTGGCCGACGCCGAGGTGCATTCGCTGGAGCCGACCGCCCAAGCCGCCGTCGATTGGCATCAGCGGACACAGACCCAGATCAAGAAAATGGTGTGGGCCCATCCCGCGGTCAAGCATTCCTACTTCAAGAACACCGACGGGGAGATCCACACCGTCAGCCCGTGGCGGCTCAATGAGTACTGGGCCGCGGTCCGTGAGCCCGATTGGTCACAGTTCGTGGTGCGACAAAGAAAGTGAGCACGCCACTATGCGCTCAGTAGTTGTTGATGGGCCGCGCAGCATCCGCGTCGAAACCCGGCCCGATCCAGCACTTCCCGGCCCCGACGGCGCGATCGTTGAAGTCACCGCCGCCGGCATCTGCGGATCCGACCTGCACTTCTACGAGGCAGACTTTCCGCTCACCGAGCCAATGACGCTCGGGCACGAAGCGATCGGCACCGTCGTGGAGACTGGGCCGGACGTGCGCACGGTGAAAGTCGGTGACCAGGTCATGGTGTCGTCGGTGACCGGCTGCGGCGCCTGCCCGGGCTGCGCCACGCGCGATCCGGTCATGTGCTACGCCGGTTTTCAGATCTTCGGCGGCGGCGTGCTTGCCGGCGCGCAGGCCGATTTGCTCGCCGTACCCGCCGCCGACTTCCAGCTGCTCAAGATGCCCGAGGGCATCAGCACCGAGCAGGCGCTGCTGCTCACCGACAACCTGGCCACCGGGTGGGCGGCGGCGCAGCGCGCCGAAATTCCGTTCGGTGGCACCGTGGCGGTGATAGGCCTGGGAGCGGTGGGGCTATGCTCGCTGCGCAGCGCGCTCTTCCAAGGCGCTGCAACGGTTTTCGCTGTCGACCGAGTCGACGGCCGGTTGGACCGTGCGGCCCGCTGGGGGGCCACGCCGGTCAAGGCGCCCGCAGTCGAGGCCATCCTCGCCGCGACCGGTGGGCGCGGCGCCGACTCGGTGATCGATGCCGTCGCCACCGATGCATCCCTGACCGACGCGCTCAACGCGGTACGGCCGGGCGGCACCGTCTCAGTGGTCGGTGTGCACGACATGAATCCGTTTCCGCTCAACGCCCTGGGCTGCCTGATTCGCAGCACCACGCTGCGCATGACCACCGCGCCGGTGCAGCGCACCTGGCCGGAGCTGATCCCGCTGCTGCAGTCCGGCCGCCTCGACGTCGACGGCATCTTCACCACCACATTGCCGTTGGACGAAGCGGCCAAAGGTTACGACGTCGCGGGCTCACGCTCGGGCGACAGCGTGAAGGTGCTCCTGACGCCCTAGCCGGTGCGGCTCTCGGCGTCCCGGCGAACGTGGTTCGCCAGATAGCGCAACGCGCGCACCGGCCCCCGGCGGCCCGAGGCAAGGCACATCACCGGCCATCCGTGCACGGCGGCCGCCGCGGCGAGCCCGGAGCGCGGGTTCACCGGCCGCGGGCAGCCGACGAGTGACATCGACGCGGCATCCTCGTCGCCGTCGGCGTAGAAGTAACTATGTTGCAGCGCGACGTCGTTGTGGGCGCAGAACTCTTGGACCGCGGCGGCCTTGGTCGCACCCCAGACGACGGGTTTGACGATCCCTCCGGTCAGCCGTCCGTGCTCGTCGAGTTCGAAATGGTTGCACTGCACATTGGAGATACCGAGGAAGCGGGCGACGGGCAGCGCCTGGATAGACAGCGCCGACGAACTCATGACCACGGTGTGCCCGCGTTCCTGATGCGCCTGGACGATGTCACGCATGTGTGAATAGAGCCGTGGTGCAACACGTTCCACGAACAGCCGCTGGCCCAGCTCGTCGAGCTCGGCAAGCGCTTCACCACGAAGGTATCCGGCGGCGCGGATAATCAGGCGCTCAAACTCCAGTCGGCCGAATTTGTACCGGAGCGCGGCATCGAACACGCCCAGCAGCTCGCCGATCCCGGCCTGCCGCCGGCGGATTCGGTCGCCGACGTGAACCGCCGCCGTGAATCCTTCGACCAGTGTGCCGTCCAGGTCGAAGAATGCACCGACGCCTGGACTGGGTGAACTGGCGCCGATCTCCGTGATGGCATCGGCGGGAGAGAATTTCATGACCGGACCGCCGTGATGTATTGCGAGTGCATTAAAGCGTCGATCTTGACGTCCACCTCCGGCGGCGTCATGCCGTAGCCCATCTGCAACTCCAGCGTGTTGCGGACCGGCTCGACAGCCCAGCCGTGCGCGGCGAGCCACTCCGCGGGGTCGGACTTGGGCTCATAAGTCAGCGCGGAGAAGTCCACGTCCCCTGACATATTGACCCCGGGGTGTTCGGCTTCCAGGGCCCCAAGCCGGTCGTGGTCCAAGCGTGTTCCCAGCGCGCCCACAGCAACTCGGCTGCCCGGGGCGCACAGCTCACTGATCCGGGCGAACAGCGTCGTTTGTGCGTCATCGGTCAGGTAGGGCAGGATCCCCTCCACCGACCAGGCGCTGGCTACCTGCGGGTCGAATCCGGCCGCGTTCAGCGGCGCGGTCCAATCGGTGCGCAGGTCGGCCGCCACCTCGCTCCTGCGGGCCTTGGGTGTGGCGCCATGCTCACGCAAAACTCGCGCCTTGAATTCCAGGACTTTCGGTAGGTCGATTTCGAAAACTGTTGTCCCATCAGGCCATTCAAGGCGGTAGGCCCGGGAGTCCAACCCGGCGGCGACGATCACGGCCTGACGAATGCCCGCCTCACCGGCGTAGGTGAAGAAGTCGTCGAAGAACCGGGTTTGCACGCCGTAAAGACGGGGAAACGCGGTCGCGTCCACGGAGGTCCCAGGGTTGGCCAGCACGCCAGCCAGATACGGGTCCTGTGAAGCTGCGATGAAGAGTTTCGCGTAGTCGTCCCGAACCAGCGGTTGTGGGCTTACCGCGTGCAGGGCACGCCAACCCGCTACCAGCAGAGCGGTGTAACCCACGCCGCTGACGATGTCCCAGTGGTCGTCGTCGGAACGAAGCGACCCATATTCAGGTGACGTGGATGACGTGGACGTCACTAGGCCCTCCCGAAACACAGCCGTCGAAACCAAAATACCCGCGGCCGCGCCGTCAGATCTCCAGAATCACCGTCACCGGGCCGTCGTTTATCAATTCGACATCCATGTGCGCCCCGAACACGCCGGTCTCCACCTGGGCGCCCAACCCCCGCAACGCCTCCGCGAACGCGGCAACCAGCGGCTCGGCGACCGCACCTGGAGCGGCCGCATTCCAGGACGGCCGGCGGCCTTTGGCGGTGTCGGCGTAGAGGGTGAACTGGCTGACCACCAGGATCGGCGCGTTGATGTCGGCCGCGGACCGCTCGTCCGCGAGGATTCTCAGGTTCCAGAGCTTTTCGGCGAGCCGCCGGGCCTTGTCTTGGTCGTCTGTGTGCGTGACACCGACGAATGCGAGCAGGCCCTGGCGATCCGGCCGGATGGCGCCGACCACCTGGCCGTCCACCGACACCGCCGCTGACGAGACCCGTTGCACCAGAAGCCGCATGGGCTCGATGCTGCCAGGGCGGCTTGGAAACGTCATTGAACGCTGCGTCAATGGGTACGCTAGTCGGGTGTCTGTGCTGGTCGCGTTTTCTGTCACCCCGCTCGGCGTGGGTGAGGGCGTCGGTGAGATCGTCGCCGAAGCGGTGCGGGTGGTTCGTGATTCCGGGCTACCCAACAAGACGGATTCGATGTTCACCGTGATCGAAGGTGATACCTGGGAAGAGGTGATGGGGGTCGTGCAGCGCGCGGTGGAGGCCGTGGCCGCTCGTGCGCCGCGGGTCAGCACGGTGATTAAGGCCGACTGGCGAGCCGGGGCCGCCGACGCGATGACGCAGAAGGTTGCTTCCGTCGAGCGACATCTGTCCGAGCGTTAGGCCCCCACCGCCGCTCGAAACGCCTGCTCGGCCGCGTCGCCATGGACCGCGAACACGACCCGCTCCAGTGAGCTCGGCTGGTGCCGGCGAACGGCGTCGACCATCAAACGGGCGGCGTTGTCGAGCGGGAAACCGCCGACGCCCGTGCCGAACGCCACCAGCGCCAGCGAACGACAACCGAGTTCGTCGGCTTTTCGCAAGGTGGAACCGGTGGCCCGTGTGATGATCTCGGCCGAGGTCGGCCCGCCCAGCTCCATCGTCGCCGCGTGGATCACGTAGCGCGCCGGCATGTCGCCGGCCGTGGTCTCGACCGCTTCGCCGAGCCCGATGGGCGCCTTCTCCTTTGATTCACGCTGCACCTCGGGACCGCCGGCGCGAGCGATTGCGGCCGCGACACCGCCGCCGTGTCGCAGATGTGTGTTGGCCGCGTTGGTGATCGCGTCGAGCTCGAGCTTGGTGACGTCAGCTTGGAGTACCTCTAACTCGATCATCAGCACATTGTCTAGCAGACCCGGACAGGCCCTACTTGGCATCTCGGCAGCGATGGCGGGCCGGGGGCGGCCCGGCAGCCCGTCAGCTGCTTCAGGTAGCTTGACGTGGAGCCGACGAAATCCGCGTGGCTCACTTGGGAGGCAGACAAATGGCTCGACACGCAACTCCAGCATCGGGGCGAACCGCATGACCGGCGACGAGTCGATCGAGGGCGGCAACAGCACGCAAGGTCAGTCCGGCCCCGGTGGCCGGGGTGGCGCTGGTGGCGCCGGCGGAGCCGGTGGCCGCGGCGGGGACGGCGGCCACGGCGGCGGCGGCGGAAGAGGCGGCGACGGCGGTCGAGGCGGTGACGGCGGCCACGGCGGCGACGGTGGGGCGCCCGGCCAGGGCGGTCAGCCCGGGCAGGGCGGTCAGGCCGGCCAGGGCGGTCAGCCCGGCCAGGGCGGCGAGGGTGGGTCCGGCGCAATCCCCGGACAGCCCGGCCAAGCCGGCCAAGCAGGGCAGCCCGGCCAACCGGGCAGCCACGGCCGCTAGCGCCTGACGGCCGCTACCCCGTGATGGTCGTCTGCTCACGCACCAACGCGTAGACCCGCCACCGGTCCGGTACGCCTTTGAGCTCGTACTCACCCCGCTCGACGAACGTGCGCCGCGAGCCCGTCACGATGTCGCGCACCGTCGAGGACACCAGCACCTCGCCCGGGCCGGCCAGCGCCGCCACCCGCGCACCGATGTGCACCGTTCGGCGGCGGCGGCCGCCGGTCCCGTGGGCGGCGGCGGCGACCCCGGCACCGACAGCGTCACCGGCGTGCCCGCCAACCCAGGCACCGAGGGCGCGGAGGGCACCGAAGGCCCCACCGGCCCCACCGGCCAGCCGGGCAGCCCGGTCTAAGACAGGTCTCTGAGACAGGCCGCGGTAACCCGCCCGTAGGCTCATGCCGGTGAGCGCACGTGCGGGCATCGTCGTCACCGGAACTGAGGTCCTCACCGGCCGCGTCCAAGACAGGAACGGCCCCTGGATCGCCGATCGGCTGCTGGAACTGGGCGTCGAGCTGGCGCACATCACCATCTGCGGCGACCGCCCGGCCGACATCGAGGCGCAGCTGCGCTTCATGGCCGACCAGGGTGTGGACCTGATCGTCACCAGCGGCGGCCTCGGGCCCACGGCCGACGACATGACCGTCGAGGTGGTGGCCCGGTTCGCCGGCCGCGATCTGGTGCTGGACGACGAGGTCGAGAACAAGATCGCCAACATCCTCAAGCGCCTGATGGGTGCTCGCAACGCCGCCCTGCAGCCCGGCAGCTTCGACTCGATGAGGGCCGCCAACCGCAAGCAGGCCATGATTCCCGCCGGCGCTGAGGTGCTCGATCCGGTGGGCACCGCGCCGGGGGTCGTCGTTCCCGGCAAGCCGGCCGTGATCGTGCTGCCGGGGCCGCCGCGCGAGCTACAGCCCATGTGGCAGAAGGCAATTCAGACCTCCGCGGCGCAGGAGGCAATCGCCGGCCGGACGGTCTACCGGCAGGAGACCATCCGGATGTTCGGGCTGCCCGAATCGGGGCTGGCCGAAACCCTGCGCGGCGCTGAAAACTCCATCCCCGGCTTCGACAACCTCGAGATCACCACCTGCCTGCGGCGCGGCGAGATCGAGATGGTCACACGCTACGAGCCGGATGCGACCGACAGCTACTCCCAGCTGATCCAGCTGCTGCGCGAAAAGCATGGACGCCAGCTGTATTCCGACGACGGCTCGCACGTCGACGATCTGGTCGCGCAGTTGCTGGCCGACCGCCGGATTGCGACCGCGGAATCGTGTACCGCGGGGCTGCTGGCGGCCCGGCTGACCGACCGGCCCGGGTCGTCCGAGTACGTGATGGGCGGCGTGGTGAGCTACTCCAACGACGCGAAAATAGAGCTGCTCGGGGTCGACCCGGCTCTGATCGAAGCCCACGGCGCGGTGTCCGAGCCGGTGGCCGAAGCGATGGCGTCGGGCGCCCTCAAGCGGTTCGGCGCCGACACCGCAGTCGCGATCACCGGAATCGCCGGACCGGGCGGAGGAACGCCCGAAAAGCCGGTCGGGACGGTCTGTTTCACCGTCATGCAAGACGGCGGCCCGACGACAACCCGGACGCTGCAGCTCCCCGGGAATCGGTCCGACATCAGGGAGCGCTCGACGACGGTGGCGATGCACCTGCTGCTGCGTGCGCTCACCGACGCAGAAACCGACTAAATCACGCCGCTTTCGTTGGGACAAAAGCGGTTTCGCTAGTGCCGAAGCGGACTCCCGTCGCGTCCTTGCCGATGAACGTCAGCGTAGCCACGGCGAGCAGCACGGGCACGATCGTGGCGGCCAACGCGAACGGATAACCGTGCGACTCGGCCAGGCGCTCCTGGATGGGCAGGTTCATTGCGGCGAGCAGGTTGCCGAGTTGGTAGGTCACGCCGGGGTAGAGGCCGCGGATGGCGTCGGGCGACATCTCAGTTAGGTGTGCGGGGATCACGCCCCAGGCACCCTGGACGCAGAGCTGCATCAGGAACGAGCCGAGGCACAGCATCGCGGCGGTGCGCGAGTAGGCGAACAGCGGGACGATCGGCAATCCGAGCAGCGCGCAGAAGACGACGGTGTACCGGCGGCTGATCCGTTGTGACAGCGTGCCGAAGAACAGCCCGCCGATGATGGCGCCGACGTTGTAGACCACCGCGATCCACTTGACGGTCACGCTGGACAGGCCCGCACCATGGTTGGCCGTCGCCCCCAAGAACGTCGGGTAGACGTCCTGAGTACCGTGGCTCATCCAGTTGAACGCGGTCATCAGCGCCACCAGGTAGAAAAACCGGCGGACGACGGCGCCGTTGCGCAGCACGTCGCGGATTCTGGTGTTGGTCAGCTTCATCCGGTCCTGAGCGGCTTCCCATACCTCGGATTCCTGTACCCGGTACCGGATGATCAGGCTGATCAGGGCCGGGACGATGGACAGACCGAACAACCAGCGCCATGAGAACCCCAGCCAGTCCATCACCACCAGCGACGCGATGCTCGCCAGCAGATAGCCCAATGCGTAGCCCTCCTGCAACAGCCCGGAGAAAAAGCCACGCCGCTCGGCGGGAACCTTCTCCATGGCAAGCGCAGCGCCCAGCCCCCATTCGCCCCCCATGCCAATGCCGTACAGCAACCGCAGGATCACCAGCACGGTGAAGTTAGGCGCGAACGCGCACAGGAATCCGACCACGGAGTAGAACATCACGTCCACCATGAGCGGGAGTCGCCGGCCGACCCGGTCGGCCCACAGCCCAAACAGCAATGCACCCACCGGACGCATGACCAGGGTGGCGGTCGTGACGAACGCGACCTCGGCCTTGCTGATGTGGAAAGTCTTTGCGATATCGGCATAGACGAACACCACGATGAAGTAATCGAAGGCATCCATGGTCCAGCCCAACATCGCCGCAATGAACGAGTTCCGTTGGTCGCCGGTGATCCGCTGAGTTGTCACGCAAGCATCGTGGCGCACCCAGGGCACCGGCGCGAGCCGTTTGACCATGAAATCCGCGAGAGTAAGTTCCCGATACATGCGAATCATCGATGCCGATGGGCACGTCGCCGAGAACTCCTCGCTGGCGATCGAGGCGATCAAACGCTGGCCGGACTACGTCAAACCCAGCACGGACAAGCGGTTGCGGTTGATGTTCGAGGGCCGCAACTACCCGGAGGACGAAGGTCCCGGTGCCGGCTGCCCGCCCGAGCACGGAATCAGCAAGGCACCCGACATCAATTGCCGGTCGGCCGAGGGGGTCGTGGGCGACGCCGACCGCGACCACATCGACACGATGGTGCTCTATCCCAGCCTCGGGCTGTGCGTGCCCAGCCTCGAAGACCCTGATTTCGGTGCGGGTTTCGCGCGCCTCTACAACCAGTGGATCGCCGATTACTGTGCGCCGACGAACGGTCGGCTGCGTGGCGTCGGTGTCACCCCGATCGAACACGGACAGCTGGCCATCGACATCATGCGCGAGGCCAAGGAGCTGGGGCTGGTCTCGACTCTGGTCCCGCCGGCGCTGAAGACCCGCAACCTCGACCACCCCGATCTCGACCCGTTCTACGCCGCCGCCGTCGAGCTCGACATGCCGCTGGGCATTCACGGTGCGCCCGGCATTCACCTGCCGAAGATCGGCGTGGACCGTTTCACGAATTACATACAGGTGCACTGCATCAGCTTTCCGTTCGACCAGATGACGGCCATGACGGCGCTCGTCTCGGGCGGCGTCTTCGAGCGACACCCACAGCTGCGGGTCGCTTTCCTCGAGGCGGGCGCCGGCTGGGTCCCGTTCTTCATCGACCGCCTGCACGAGCACTACGAGAAGCGCGGCGACTGGATCGACCGCGGCTGGCGCCGCGATCCGCACGATTACCTGGCCGCCGGCAACATCTGGGTGACCTGTGAGCCCGAGGAGCCGATCCTGCCCGGCGTGATCGACGTGCTCGGCGCCGACTTCATCATGTTCGCCAGCGACTACCCGCATTGGGACGGCGAGTGGCCGGAAAGCACCAAGCATCTGCGCACCCGCACCGACATCAGCGAAGAAGCGCGCGAGAAAATCGGTGGCTTGAACGCGCAGCGCTTCTACAAACTGACCTAAACGGCTCAACGCATTGCGAATTCGGCCGCCCCGCATGGCAGGATCTGCGGCATGGGCCCTTTTCTGCTGCGCGCCGCATTGACCGGATTTGCATTGTGGGTTGTCACCCAGCTATTCCACGGGCTGAGTTTCGTCGGCGGCGACACGACGTTGGAGAGGGTCGGCATCATTTTCGTCGTCGCGGTGATCTTCGGTCTGGTCAACGCGTTCGTCAAGCCGATCGTGCAGTTCTTGTCGATCCCGCTGTACATCCTGACGCTTGGCCTTTTTCACATCGTCGTGAACGCGTTGATGCTGTGGATCACCGCCTCGATCACGAAGCACACCACCCACTGGGGATTGCAGATCGACCGTTTTTGGTGGGACGCGATCTGGGCCGCGATCTTGCTGTCGATCGTGAGCTGGATCCTGTCGCTGGTTATTCGCGACGTCCGGAGCGCCACCAGGTAGTCACCGCGCCTGCCACCGCGGCGGTCGCTTCTCGGCGAAGGCGCGCGGTCCTTCCTTGGCGTCCTCGGTCGCGAACACGCGGTCGCTGTGCCGGGTCTCGTTGTCGTAAGCCGCGTCGAGGTCAAGCGTCAGCCCTTCGACGGCCGACTGCTTTGTCGCGAAGACCGCCAGCGGCGCGTTGGCCGCTATGCGCTCGGCGTAGTCGTAGGCGGTGTCCATCAGTTGGTCCGCCGCGACCACCCGGTTGACCAGTCCCATGGCCAGGGCGCGCTCCGCGTCCACCATGTCGGCGGTCAGCAACAGCTCCATCGCAAGCGCGTAGGGCAGCTGGCGCGGCAACCGAACCGTGCTGCCGCCGCCGGCGAACAGACCGCGTTTGGGCTCCATGATCGCGAACCGCGCTTCGGGCACGGCCACTCGAATGTCTGTGCAGCCCAACATCTCACACCCGCCCGCGACGCACGTACCGTTGACGGCGGCGACGATGGGCTTGTACAGCGGGAACCGATGCAAGACGGCATGGATGGCGTCGTCCTTGTTCCACCCGTCGGGTTGGGGTAGCTCGCCGGTCAACTCCGGAATGAACTTCTTCAGGTCGGCCCCGGTGCAGAAGTCGCGTCCGACCCCGGTGATCACTGCGACCCAGGCGCTCGCATCGTCGCGAAACGCGGCCCACGCGTGGGCCAGATCGCGGAAATGTTCCATGTCGAGCGAATTGCGCGCCTCGGGGCGGTTGATCGTGATGGTGGCAATGTGGGCGTCCAGCGCGTAGTCGATGCTCAACCGCGTCTCCCTCGGGCAGGATCCCCAGCATATCGGTTCACGACATCCCTGGTTCTCAGCCCTTATTAGACATTGCTTAGCCACGCCGAGGGGACAGCGCTCACCGCACACGACGACGGGATCGCCAGAGATGAAGGCTGTCGCGACCGAAATATTTCCGGCCCCCTCCAACACGCGGTTGAGTTCGCAATTCGGTGACCCGAATAGCGGGCTGCGGTCATTCACCGAGTTGAGCGGCTCGGCCGTCGTGATTCACGTCGGCGGTGACATCGATGCCAGCAACGAGAGTGTTTGGCAGCGCATGTTAAGCCGAACCGCCTCAATCGCTATCGCGCCGGGTCCGTTCGTCATCGACGTCCGGGCGCTCGACTTCATGGGGTCGTGCGCCTATGCCTCGCTGGCCGACGAGGCGCTGCGGTGTGGTCGGCGCGGCGTCAACCTACGGCTGGTCAGCAACCAACCGGTCGTCGCGCGACCATCGCCGCATGCGGACTGGGCCGCCTGCTGCCGATGTACACGTCGGTGGAGAATGCGCCGTCGCCTCCGCTCAGCGATCTCGGCTGAGCAGGCGCACCACGTCGTGCGCGCAACCCCACGACAAGGTCACGCCGTTGCTGCTGTGACCGTAGTTGTGCACGCACAGCGCCCGCCCGAGCGACTCGGCCTCCACTCGCACCGACGGACGGTCGGGGCGCAGCCCGGTGATCGTCTCGATCACCTCCGCCTCGGCAAGCCGCGGCTCGATCCGGCGGCAGCGTTGCATGATCCGCTCGCTTATCTCCGGCTCCGCGGTGGTGTCCCATCGGTCGGGGATGCTGATGCCGCCGCACACCACGCGCTGCGGGTGGGGGAAGTAGCAGATCCATTCCGGGCCGCTGTTGATCTCCAGAAACAGTTGCTGCAGGCCAGGATTGGCGACCACGACGTGCTGTCCGAACAGCGGCCGCACCGTGTCGTCGCCGGCCAGCGCCCCCGCGGCCAGACCGGTGCAGTTGACCACGATCGGTGCGGCGTCGGCGGCCTCGGTCAGCGAGCGCAGCGGGTGTATCTCGATCTCGCAGCCGGCCGTGGCCAGTCGCTTTGTAAGGTAGTCGAGGTAGTGGGGCATGTCGATCATCGGCATGGTGGCGTGATAGCCGATCCGGAAGCCTTCTGGGATTTCGTTGGGATCGGCCAGCCGCAGGTCGGGGATCAGTGTGGCGGCAGACGACATCGCGTCGGCCCCGGATAATTCGCCGACGGTCAGCGCCGGCGCCATACGTACCCCGGTGGTTGGGTCGTCGGCCAGCTCACGAAACACCCGCAGCGAGTGCTCCGTCCAGGCCTGTGTCTGGACGGCACGTCCGGACGGCCGCGGCGGCGCCCATACCGCACCCGCCACCCGTGAGGTCGTCTGCTGCGGCGGCGCGGCTGCCCACACCCGCACCGGCCAGCCCGCCTCGGCCAGGCAGATGGCCGACGTCAATCCGCTGACGCCGGCACCGACGACCATGATCTGTTGCGGGTCACCTGCATCACCTGCCACGGGCAGCAAGCTCCCGTCAGGAATGGGGCGGTTGCGGGCCATTCTGGCCGCCCAGCAGCCCGTTGAGGATGCCGAGAGTGCCCTGCACGCCTGGAGGCGGTGTATTAGCAGGCACAGCGGCGTCGGGAGTCAGCTGCCAGGGCTGGCAGCCTGATGTCTTGAACGATTTGTCCGTCGGATCGATCTGCACTACCTGCGGTCTTTTGCTGATGGCGTTGTCGATCAGGTTGCCGTCGGGGTTGCCGGTGCGCTTCCAGTAGCAGGTGCCGTCGCCGATCGGTCCCGCGGAACTGTAGATGCCCGGCGCGATGTCGGACCCGACGGCGTAGGTGCCATCCTTGTCGATGCTCGTCTTCCCTGCGGGTGCCGGTGATGGTGCTGGCGCGGGTGACGCAGACGGACCCGGGGAAGCTGCAGGTGCCGGCGACGCAGACGGTGGGGGCGACGGCTCCGGATCGGCCCCGGCGACACCTGCCGACGCCGCCCAGCCCGCGACGATGACACCCGCGACAACAAATCTTGCCGCAGATCTTGGCGCAACCGGCGCTGCCTTCAACCACATAGAACCCCAGCGTACCGGGCTGAACAGCCTCGGCGCACACTCGGCTTATTCAGCCTGAAACCGATAGCTGGTTCCCACCGCCGATTGGCTCACCCGCTCGCCATATGCCCCGGCAAGCGCATGAACGGCGCGCCAACCGGTGCAGTGCCCGGCAATGATGTGACGGATCTCAAACGGCGCCAAGCCCTCAACTGTCTCACCGATGATGCGCTCCATCACGCCGCCGAGGTGCAAGCCTCCCATCACCGCATGTATCGGAATGCCCGGGAAACGGCTGGCCACCTCCGTGCATACGTTGACAATTCCCGCATGTGAGCATGCGCTGAAGACGATCAGGCCAAGCCCCCGCACATGGGCCACCAGCATTCGCTCGTCCATCAGCAGGGGATCGGGTTCCCACTCCGCCTCGTCGCTCTCCCGGCAAAAGTGATCCGACCGGCCCTTCTCAAACGAGCTGACCCGCGGAATCTCTCCGCTGTAGTAGAAGTGGTTCTCCAGCAGGTACCTTTCGTCGGCGTCGTTGACCACCACCGCGCCGCAGGCGCGCATCTCTTCAGGTGTCGGCACCTTCGGTCGGTATCACCTACCCATTGGTCAACGTGACCGCGTTCCCGGAACATCAGCGGGTTGACGTGAACGGTCACCGAGCCGCGCTCGGCGACGATTGCGTCGATCGCGTCGGTGAGCGCCCCCATTGTGGTCCCAGTGCCCGTGGGTGATCGCGATTTCCTCTACGGCGCCCAAGCCGATGCCGAGGTTCGCACAGTTGCGCATGAACGCGGCACCCTCGGTATCGGTGTCGAACAGCATTAGGTGCTCGACCGACCCCGCCCTCGACGTAAGTCGCAGCCCGTAGCCCAGATTGGCGACCAGCAAGTTCTGGCCGGAAATCACCTTTGCGCCGGCGTCCACCACGTTGGCCAGCTCGGCCCGGGCGAACGGCGTCTTGGTCACGTAAGTGTCGCTCACGTTGTCGCTGAGTACTTCGGCAATCAGTGAGTCGAGGGGCACAAGCACATCCTCGTTGCCGGCCATGTCGGCACCCTCCTCACGTCTGGCGTCAACCCTGCGCTGCCCATGCTTTCATCAATTCGCTTGTCCCATGAGGATTTCCGGCAGAATTCCGGCCGCAAAGCACCCGCGTTCCAACCAATCAGCCTCAAGGATCCAGGGTCACTCGGATACCAAGCACCGGCTGTATGCCTCGACCGTTGTTGAAGTCCGCAGCCCACGGCCAGCGACCACGCGCGGCAGCACACACCAGCTGCAGCGCCCTCATCTCGCTGCCGAAGAAGGCCGTGGCGAAGTTCAAGTGCGCATCCGGGCGCTCCACCTCGACTATTTCGATAAAGGGTCCCGACGGCACGGTGAACTGCGTGCCGGGCACGGGGCGCCCCGCGATCCACGGATTTCCGCGCAACGCCGTTCAACAAGCGAAGCGCCCGCTGCGGCGAAACACCAGTGACCAACAATTCCGGCAAGTCATGACGGGTCAGGCCCAGCGTGTACGCGAAAGGCACCCGGTCGCTCTCGACGTACTGGATGGCCCACCCGCACCTCATCATCGTCGCGTGCATCTCGTCGAGGTATTCCCTTTCCGGCCTGTCCGGGTGATCGCATTTCCAGCACATCGCACCGTCCCTTCTTGTCGTGCCTACAGCCACCCTGCACCCGGGGTCCGACAAGAAGGCGAATCATGTTGCTGCGCTGGAGACGTCAGCAGGACATGCGACCGAGAGCTAGGCCAAACGCGTCACCTTGCCCGCGTAACCGAGCGCGTGCTGATACGTGTCGAGGTTGTCGCGGGAAATCTTGGCGTGCACGGGACGTTCGAGGAAGAAGCGCAGCACCGGGTTGTAGGCGTGATACGTCTCGTGGAAGGTCAGCACTGTGGTGCCATCGGGCTGTTCCTCGAGCTGGTGATAGCCTTCGGCCCGCGACCACAGCGGCGCGCCGACCGCCGTGTACCGCGACAGCTTGTTGATCTCCGCCTCGGTCACGGTCTCCCACGACCGCGCTCTGCCACCGGACAGCAGATACCTGGGGACTGGGAAGATACACGTGCGCACCAGACCTTCGCCGGCCTCGTTGCCTTCGTTGAGGATTTTCATGCTGCCCGTGGGCCACTTGAGAACCCGCGGCCGCGGCGAGTTCGGCGGCACCGGCGGATGCAGAACCCGCCACACTTTCTTCGGGGGTGCGTCGACATGGAATCGGACGGTGTAGGACTGCATCAGCTTTCTCCCCAGCTGTCCCAATAAGTGATGGTCTCCGCGGGCGGCCGTTGGGCCGGCCGGAAGTCAGTGCCGATCGTGTAGGCCACCGGGAACAGCGCGGCCTGCGTGACCGTAGCGGGAATGCCGAGCAACTCGGCCACTTCCTTTTCCTTGAACAGATGCATCGTCGTCCACACCGATCCCAAACCGCGCGAACGAAGCGCAAGCAAAAAGCTCCAGCCGGCCGGGATGATCGACGCCCAGGCCGCCGCCGCGATCCCCAGCTCGGCGTCATCGATGCGCTGCGCCAGGCACGGGATGACATGAACCGGAACTTGCGCGAGCGTCTCGGTCAGGCTCATCGCGCTCTGGTACACCCGCTTCGTCTGCGGATCCGACACGGTGTCGACGGCGTACGCCAGGTACTGGGCACCGATGCTGCGGTAGATGTCGGCGATCGCGGCGCGCTTGTCGGCGTCGGTGACGACGATCCAGCGCCAATCCTGCGCGTTGCTGGCCGTGGGCGCCTGCATGGCCAGCCGGATGCACTCGAGGATCACGTCGCGACCAACCGGGCGGGTCAGGTCAAGGCGCTTGCGCACCGACCGCGTGGTGGTGAGCAGTTCATCGACCGTCGCGATGTCCATGTGGCCCTTTCCCGAAGTTCAAATGTCGATGGCGCAGGACTGGTCGACGCCGAGCAGATCCAACGGTCTCCGATGCAGCTCAGAGCCATATTTGGGGCCATGGCGGGGGAGTCGTGAACTCCCCGTGAACTCCCGCGCAGCTACCGTCAGGTTCCGTATCCGGACGGCGAAACTCACCTTCGGAGAGTACCTCGCGGGCGCGTTCGCCCCCGAAGCACAGAACGCGGCACCGATGAAGCACGCGCTCGGCCTCGGGACCTCTAGCATTGCGCTCAAACGCAGGATCAGACTGGCGGACTGGTGCAAGATGTCATCGAGCGACCCCACACAACGACGCGTAACACGCAGTCGTCTGCGCCACTCCGCTTTCTCGTCGCTGGTGGCCGCAGCCATGCCGTGGTTGGGGTTGGCGGCGCTAGCTGGCAAACCACCACGGCCACCGTGGGTGACGGGCTCTTTCTATGGGCTGGGGATCCTGTTCGGGATACTCTGGCCGGCCTTTTGGACATGGGTGCTTCTACACCACCCGCTCTTCCGAGTCCCATCCCCTGCGGTCGTCGCGGTGATGGTGCTCGCGCAAGTCATCTTCGTTGAGGGCTTTTTCGCGCTCCTGTACTACGCGCTGTCGGCGCAGTCTCCACAGGCGTTCAATTGTTCGCTCACACGAGTCGACGCGACATATTTCACCATCAGCACAGCCACGACCACCGGCATGGGCGATATACACCCGGTCAGTGGTACCGCACGTCTGCTCGTCTCAGCGCAGATGGTTACCAGCGTCTACTTGGTCGTAATCGCCATCACCACTGCGATTCAACGGGTTCTTGCTCGCGGCGAACACGGAGATACATCAGCATCCGGCGTACCGAGTGGGAAGAGTTAAAGGAGTTGGTCTCACGCCGCCTTAATGTGGCATCGGCGGTCGGTTGAGATGACGATCAAAGCACTGTGCGCGCTGCGTGACAACAGTGAGAGCGACGAACAGCGGCACCGCATTGAGACCGTCATCCAAGGCCAGGAACAGCTTTTGACATCCCTCAACGCCACGGAGTTCAAGGGCATCACCGCCGCGCTCGACATCAATTGGCCCCATCGAACCGCCCGAGGACGAGGAGACATGGCACCCGAGCCTTCGGTCACCAATCGTCGTTGACAACTACGACGACCCATCGCCATCTTCCAGATGGAAAACGTCGAACAGGTGCACCCCATCGCCGGGCAACCCGAGCCGCCCAGACACCAACGCCAGCGCCGTCCACCACGCAGCCGAATCGCCGACCAACTCCATCCACCAAGCATATAAGCGGGCCGCGCCAGATCTGCTGGACACGGCCCGAGCCACGGGTGGATAAAGTCCGCAGCCTGGTTCCATTGTGCGCGAAAACCCCGCCGGAAAACCCGCAGGTTTCGAGGTGGGGGGCGTCGGTTGCGACATCCAGTGGTTCCACACCGACATCCTGCGGCCCGATGGCATCACAGCCAACCCCACCCGTTTTCAGGGTGAAAACGGGTGGGCTTGTGCTCAGTATGACGAGTCGTGAGGCGCTGGCATGGCTACTGCGTGGCCACAAACGAGAAGTTCCCAGTAGAGGAGATTAGACCCGGATCGCCGACGCAGCGAGCGATGTCCACATTTGCCCCCGCTGACCCTACCTTGGCCACCGCTGCGGCACCGGCAGCACTGCGGGTGGCACCCCAGCCCCCGACGAAGCTCTGACCATTATTGGAGAGGGCCACACAGCCACCCCGACCCTCGGCAAGAACGCGGCAGTCGGTTGCGCCATGCCTCTCGGCGCAATGGCTCACCGCATACGCCTCAA
>NZ_JBKQQD010000200.1:0-23385 GCF_052144515.1 Mycobacterium sp.
GCTGATCACCCACCAACAGCATCACGTCATCGAATCGACCCTGCCGATTCTCACGTCCCAAAGCCACACACCGATTCTCCAGGCACACCCGCGCCAACCCCGCCCAGCCACGCCGAAACCGGCACACTAAATCAGCGGAGCACTAGCGGCCGGGCTCCTGCTCCTCCGGAGGTTCCTCGGCGTGCTCGTCGGTTTGCAGACTTTCGAGCAGCGTCCGGGACTGCTGCTGCGCCACGACCCGCCGCCGCTGCTCCTCGGCCGCCAGTTGCACGATGGTGCGCGACCACACCACGCGGGCCCAGTGAAATGTCAACAGAATCACGGTGATCCACGCGACGATGAGCCCTATGCCGGGGCCGGGATGCCCGGCGGGCGCGGTCTGGCGCGACCACACAGCCAACAACCCGACCCCGCTGGCTATCGCCGAACCCGCCAAGGCGACCCAGGACAGCGCCCAGCGCCGCGTCATCAGCGCCAGCATGGAGAAACCGACGCCGAACACCAACGCAAACCAGGCGAACACCCGCGAGGGCAGGGCCACCTCGGCAGCGCCGGCGCCGTGACTGCCGAACAGCACGTCCCATCCGCGCACATGGCCGGTGTGCGGCAGGATGAACGAACCCAGCAGGACGAAAACCAGGACGGCGACGACGACGGCTCGTGCGCCGGGCTCGATCTCACGCGCGACCCGGCGTTCGGCCGCTTCGATGTCGGTCCGGAAGGCGTCGAAATCCCCGCCACCGCGCTCTTCTTTCACGGGGCACATGCGAGGGGTTCGGCCGGTCCGGCGGACTGCCCCACACCGGGCATGCCCAGGCCGACACCGCGGGGGCGCTGCCCGGCGGCGAGTGCGTCACCGGCACGCGTGCGGCGGTGTGTCAGGATGCCCGCGTCGGCGATGAGGTGGTGCGGCGCCGCATCGGTGACCACCGCGGTGACGATGTCGCCGGGCCGGACCAAATCGGGCCCGATTTGGCCCGAGGTGAAGTGCACCAGGCGGCCGTCGCGTGCCCGCCCGGACATGCGCGCCGTTTGGGTGTCCTTGCGTCCTTCCCCGGTGGCCGCCAGCAGCTCGACGGTCTGGCCGATCAGCGCGCGATTGCCGTCGATGCAGATCTGCTCCTGCAGCGCGACCAGCCGTTCATAGCGTTCCTGCACAACGGCTTTCGGGAGCTGCCCGGGTAGTTCAGCGGCGGCGGTGCCCGGCCGCTTGGAGTACTGGAAGGTGAACGCGGCGGCGAACTGGGCCCGCCGCACCACGTCAAGAGTCGCCGCGAAGTCTTCTTCGGTCTCGCCGGGGAACCCCACGATCAGATCGGTCGTGATGGCGGCGTGTGGCATCGCCGCCCGGACCCGCTCGATGATGCCCAGATAGCGCTCGGCGCGGTAGGACCGCCGCATCGCGCGCAGGACCCGGTCGGATCCGGACTGCAGCGGCATATGCAGGGCGGGACAGACATTAGGTGTCTGCGCCATCGCGTCGATGACATCGTCGGTGAACTCGGCCGGATGCGGGGAGGTGAACCGCACCCGTTCCAGCCCGTCGATGCGTCCGCAGGCCCGCAGCAACTCGGCGAAGGCGCCGCGGTTGCGGGGCAGCGCCGGGTCGGCGAAGGAGACGCCGTAGGCGTTGACGTTCTGCCCCAACAGGGTGACTTCGAGCACGCCGTCGTCGACCAGCGAGCGCACCTCGGCCAGGATGTCGGCGGGACTGCGGTCCACCTCCTTGCCCCGCAACGACGGCACGATGCAGAAGGTGCAGCTGTTGTTGCACCCGACGGAGATGGAAACCCAAGCAGCATAAGCGGATTCGCGCGCACTCGGCAGCGCAGAGGGAAACTGCTGCAGCGCCTCGGCGATCTCCACCTGCGCGGTCTTGTTGTGCCGGGCCCGCTCGAGCAGCGTAGGCAGCGATCCGATGTTGTGCGTGCCGAAAACGACGTCGACCCACGGCGCCTTGCGCAGCACCGTGTCCCGGTCCTTTTGGGCCAGGCAACCGCCCACCGCGATCTGCATGTCGGGATTGCCGCGCTTGCGCGGAGCCAGGTGGCTGAGGTTGCCGTAGAGCTTGTTGTCGGCGTTCTCCCGGACGGCGCAGGTGTTGAACACCACCACGTCCGCGTCGGTATCGTCGGCCGCCCGCTGGTAGCCGGCCGCCTCTAGCAGGCCGGCCAACCGCTCGGAATCGTGAACGTTCATCTGACAGCCGTAGGTGCGCACCTGATAGGTACGCGCCGGGGCCGCCGTCGAAGTCACGGGGCCATGGTACGGCGACCCGGGGCCACCGGATTAACCCGCAGGTAGTGGTGATCGCCAGCGCGGCGGAGCCGGGCGCAGCGGGTCGCCACCATCTGAACTAGACGCGCCGACGTTCCCGTTCGGCGGCCAGCTCCGCGACGACGACCTCGCCCGCCAGTGTCTGGCTGTACCCACGACGCGCCAGCATCGCCGCCAGCCTGCGGCTCACCCGCGTGTCATCCTCGCCCAGCGCCTCCCGCCGCAGCCTGGCCCGGACCAGTTGCTCGGCCCGCTCCCGCTCGGCAGCGGCATCCAGGCCGCCCAGCGCCGTGGTGATGACGTCGTTGTCGACGCCCTTGGCGTGCAGCTCGGCGGCCAACGCGCGCCTGCTTTTTCCCGAGTTCGCCCGCCGCGACCGCACCCACTGCTCGGCGAAGTCGGCATCGTCCACCAGGCCGGCGGCCGCCAGCCGATCCAATACCCGGTCACGGATGTCGCCGGGATAGCCGCGCTTTGTCAGCTGACCCGACAACTCGGCCCGTGTTCGCGCCCTCGCGGTGAGCAGGCGCAGGCACAATGCCCGCGCCAGCTCCTCGCGAGACGGCTCAGAAATCGACGGGGGCGGGCAGGACGTCTTCATCGGTCACGACCGCGCCAATGCCGAGCTTTTCCTTGATCTTCTTCTCGATCTCGTTGGCAGTGTCGGCGTTCTCCAGCAAGAAGTTGCGGGCATTCTCCTTGCCCTGACCGAGCTGCTCACCCTCGTAGGTGAACCAGGCACCGGACTTGCGGATGAAGCCCTGATCGACACCCATGTCGATCAGCGAGCCCTCCTTGCTGATGCCCTTGCCGTAGAGGATGTCGAACTCGGCCTGCTTGAACGGTGGCGACACCTTGTTCTTGACGACCTTGACCCGGGTGCGGTTGCCGACCGCATCGGTGCCGTCCTTGAGTGTCTCGATCCGCCGCACATCCAGGCGCACCGACGCGTAGAACTTCAAAGCCTTTCCGCCCGTTGTGGTTTCGGGGCTGCCGAACATCACCCCGATCTTTTCGCGGAGCTGGTTGATAAAGATCGCCGTGGTTCCCGAATTGTTCAGCGCGCCAGTCATTTTCCGCAGCGCCTGGCTCATCAGCCGGGCCTGCAGTCCGACATGGCTGTCCCCCATCTCACCTTCGAGCTCCGCGCGCGGCACCAGCTCCGCCACCGAGTCGATGACCACGATGTCGAGCGCGCCGGAGCGGATCAGCATGTCGGCGATCTCGAGGGCCTGTTCACCGGTGTCCGGTTGGCTGACCAGCAGGGAATCGGTATCGACGCTGAGCCTCTTGGCGTACTCCGGGTCCAGGGCGTGCTCGGCGTCGATGAACGCCGCGACGCCGCCGGCCGCCTGGGCATTGGCCACCGCGTGCAGTGCGACGGTGGTCTTACCCGAAGACTCCGGACCGTAGATCTCCACGACCCGGCCGCGCGGCAGGCCGCCGATGCCCAGGGCCACGTCCAGGGCGATGGATCCGGTCGGAATGACCGAGATCGGCTGACGCACCTCGTCACCGAGGCGCATCACCGAACCTTTGCCGTAGCTCTTTTCGATCTGGGCCATCGCCAGCTCGAGAGCTTTCTCACGATCGGGGACTTGCGCCATGTTGCTTCTCCTGTAATCGGTGTTCGATGACCGTTGTCGGTCGGTTGGCCGTGACACTAGAGAAGGCCACCGACAAGTCCGCATCTCGAATGATCACCACAGTAGACGAACACCTGTTCGATTCAAGTTCGACACGCCGCGTGTGGCAATATCGCTCGATATCGCTCGATATCGCTCGATATCGATCGACAGACACGCACATGAACATCTCCCGGGAGCTGTCCGACGTCTCCTCCTATGGAGGTTTTTTCGCGTTAACCGTGGGCTCAGATAATTCAGCCGCGGCGGGATGGCATCCGGTCGGCCGGTCCTACGCCGTCGGCTACGCGGATTTGATCGAGGCCACCATCAGGCGTTATCGCACCACCGAGTCGCGGATCGGCGCCTCCCTGGTCCACCTGGGCCATGCCGCCCGGCTGTGGTCGCCCGTCCTCGCCTGCGCCCTGGGCCACGGCGTCATCCCGGACCTGACCGGGCTGCAGCGCGCCGACGACGGGGCCCAGCTGCGACTGCCCGAACCCGTCGGTGAGCGCCTGGCGCCTTCCCCGGAGTTGCTGTACCGCGCCGTCGTGCAACACCACATGGAACCGCTCGAGGCGGGCCTGCGGGTCAGGCTGGCGCCCGGCCTGCTGTCCGGCAACATCGCGTCTGCACTCGTCGGAGCTTCCCGGGCGCTGCTTTCGGCGCGACCCGACCTGCGCCAGTCGATCGTCGGGACCACCAATTCGCTGCTGAACACCGGCAGACTGGCCGGATCCGGGGCGATCATCGGCGTCGAGCTGGGCTTCCGGCGTCGCAGCTGCTGCCTGTACTACCGCCTCCCAGACGGGGGCAAATGCGGCGACTGCCCGCTATAGACGAGGCGAGACCAGGTGAGCCTGCGCCAGCGGCGCCGAGCCTGCGGTGAGGGCGCCGTTTCGAGCTAACCGACGCCCTGAATGCAGGCTCGGCGCGGGCTCGATCCGAATCTGATCACCATTGATCGCGGGGCACGTCGAAGTCGACGCACAACGCCCGCCAGACGTCGCGGGGCTCGACGCCGTCCTCGATCGCCTGCGCGGCGGTGCGGCCACCGAAGCCGGTGAGCACGTGGTCGACCAGCACCGACGCACCGTAAGCCGCGCCGAACCGCAAAACCACCCGGTCGTTGAACTCCGTCAGCCGCACGCCAGAAACATACCCAGATAGTTAGCCGGCCAAAGCCAACGCCTCGTGGCACACCCGGACCGGATCGGCGACTTCGGCGATGCTGGCGGCGGCGGCTTGAGCGGCCTCGCGATAACGCGGCGACGACAACACGTCGCCAACCGCGTCCACCAGCGCCTCGGTGGTCAACGGCCGAATCAGCCGCGCACTGCCCTGCCGTACCACCCGATTGGCCATTTCCCATTGGTCCCCGCCGCCGGGCACCACCACCAGCGGCACCCCGGCCAGCAGCGTCTTGGCAACCATCCCGTGACCGCCGCCGCAGATCACCACGTCGGCGTGCGTCAACAGCTCGGCCTGGCGTCCCAGCCCGACTGTCGCCCAAGGCGGCACCGTCAGGTCCGCCCCGTCCAGGCGCGACACCACCAGGCGCGATCCCCCCGGCAGCGTGTCTCCCGGCGTCAGGCATTGCAGCGCCAGCTCCGCCAATCCGGTAGTCCCGGTCAGCGCGGTGGACGGCGCGACCACCACCACCCGTCCCGAGCCGGACGGGATCGCAAGCACCCGGTCGGTGGGCTCGAAGTGCAACGGGCCCACCACGACGGCCTCGGCCGGCCAATCCGGACGGGGAACCTCCAGCGCGGGCAGCGTGGCGATCAACCGCCGCAGCGGCCCGGGGTCGCGGGACGGCAGGCCAATCTCGGCCCGGACGGTCGCACGCTGCCGCAGGCCGGCACGCCAGGACCGCGCGGTCAGCGCCCGCATCACGGCGTCCCGCAGCCGGCCCCGAACGCCGGTGCCCGGCGCCAGGCCGCTGCCGATCGGCGGCAGCCCCTTCGACGGCAGGTACAGCGGGTGCGGGTTGAGCTCGATCCACGGGATGCCCAGCAGCTCGGCGGCCATGCCACCGCCGGCTGTGATGACGTCGGAGACCACCAGATCGGGCGCCAGGTCACGCAGCGCCGGCACGTTGAGCACGGCCATCCTCGCCGCACGACGGTGGATCCTGGCGCCAGCGTCGAGATCGTCGTCCAGCGCCGCGAGCCCGTCCAACTCGACTGTCTCGATCCCGGCGTCGCGGGCGGCGTGGATCCACTCCACCCCAGTGAACAGGGTGGGCTCGTCGCCCGCTTCGGCGAAGCGCTGGCACAGCGCGATCGCAGGAAACGAGTGCCCCGGGTCCGGCCCGGCGACGACGGCGACGCGCACCGCCCTACCCTGCCACAGCTGCAAAGTCGTACGCTGGCGACCATGACCGACCTGACGCAGACATCCCCGGAAACCGTTGACAGCGTTCGCACGGTAGAGGGTTTCCTGAACGCGCTGCAGGATGAGAACTTCGAAGCAGCCGACGCGGCGCTGCACGACAACCTCGTGTACGAAAACGTCGGCCTGCCGACGATCCATGGCCGCCACCGGGCGATGAAACTCTTCCGCCGGATGGAAGGCCGCATGCGTTTCGAGGTGAAGATCCACCGAATCGCCGCCGACGGCGCCGCTGTGCTCACCGAACGCAGCGACGCCATCATCTTCGGACCGCTGCGCCTCCAGTTCTGGGTGTGCGGCGTGTTCGAGGTGCACGACGGCCGAATCACCCTGTGGCGCGACTACTTCGATTTCTTCGACATGGTCAAGGCGACCCTGCGTGGCATTGCGGCGCTCGCGCTGCCATCCCTCAAGGCTTCGTTTTAAAAGGTTTCAGCTCACCTGGCGGCGCGGCAGTCCGCCCAGTTCGTCGAACGCCTGCGCCCAACCGAGCAGGCGATCGGTAGCCTCAACCAGCTCAGCACGGTAGCGCTGCTGCGAACCCGCCAGCCCGGCGTTCCCGTTCGCCGACGACACCAATTGCGCTGCGGCGGTGACCATTTCGTTGTACTGACGCACGCCGGCGCCCAACTGCGCGGTGAACGCATTGATCGTGGGCACCAGATACGACCGCGACGATTCCGCATGGTGCGCCGCCCGCTCCATCGATACCACCTCGGCGGCGGTAGCCGCCATCGCGGCCGACGTCTGGTTGGCCGCCGCGGTCAAATCCTGGATTTCGGCCGCCGGCAACATGGCGCCCCGCTCGATCACGCCCACCAACGAGAAGAACCCGCGCTCGGAGGCGCCCAGCGCGGACATCGCGGGTCGCGCGGCCGAACCGGGCGGGGGCAGTCGCCGGGCCCTGGCCAGTCGCGGGCCCGGCCGCGGCGCCGGCAGCGGCTCCGAGCGCAACCAGCAGTAGCGCAGCAACAACAACGTCGCCGGAATCGCCTGTACTGCTGCGATGAAACCGGTGATCTGCAGCAGCAGCGCAAACCAGCCCCAAGCCGCCAGCACCGCCGTCACCACCGCCCAAAACACGCACGCGACGGTGAATATCAGGCCCCACCGCAGCGCGCGGCGGCGGCGGCGCAACAGCCGCGCCCGCGGATCCGCCGCGGCGCTGATCTTCGCAGCCACCAACTCGGAAAGGTCGGCGGCGGTGTCCAATCCGCGCTGCAGCAACGCGTGCCACGGCCCACGCTGGGTAGCCTTCACCGCCATGCCAGATCGTCCGCGGTGCTATTGACCGAGGGGTCTCTCGGAAACCGGCCCGCTGGTGCTCCCGGTGGCGGGCGTGGCCGGGGTGGCTCCGGGAGAGGCAGGTGATCTGCCAGTCGGCAGCGCTTCACCCCGCATCGAGGCGCGGATCTGCTCCAGCCGGGAATGGCCGGCCATCTCGACGCCGGCCTGCTCGACTTCGAGCATGCGGCCCTGCACCGAACTCTGCGCGAGCTCGGCCGAACCGAGCGCGTTGGCGTAGCGGCGTTCGATCTTCTCGCGCACCTCGTCGAGGCTGGGGGTGTTGCCCGGCGCGGCGAGCTCACTCATCGACCGCAGCGACGCGCTGACCTGCTCCTGCATCTTCGCCTGCTCGAGCTGGCTGAGCAGCTTGGTGCGCTCCGCGATCTTCTGCTGCAGCACCATGGCGTTGCGTTCGACGGCCTTCTTGGCCTGGGCCGCCGCCGACAGCGCCTGGTCGTGCAGCGTCTTGAGGTCTTCGACACCCTGCTCGGCGGTCACCAGCTGGGCCGCGAACGCCTCGGCGGCGTTGTTGTACTCGGTGGCCTTGGCGGCGTCTCCGGCGGCGGTGGCCTGGTCGGCCAGCGTCACTGCCTGGCGCACGTTGACCTGCAGCTTCTCGATGTCAGCCAGCTGGCGGTTGAGCCGCATCTCGAGTTGACGCTGGTTGCCGATCACCTGCGCCGCCTGCTGGGTCAGCGCCTGATGGGTACGTTGTGCTTCCTCGATGGCCTGCTGAATCTGCACCTTGGGGTCGGCGTAATCATCGATCTTGGAGCTGAACAGCGCCATGAGGTACTTCCACGCCTTGACGAACGGATTGGCCATGAGTTCGCTCCGCCTTCGTTTCTCGTGTGGGCTGGATGGACCCGGGTTAGGCCCCAGCGCTTACCCTGCCGCTCAATTTATCGGTTCGGCGCGACTTCAGGCCACAGCCAACGATGCCACCGGTGGGATGACGACCTTGGTGCTGGCATCGATGGTGGCACCGCTCGCGCCGGCCCCGGGCACGGCAGGAGCGCTAGCAGCGCGGTGTTCCTCGCGCGCCATCCGCTCGCCGGCGCCAATGAGAACCTCCGATAGCGGGACCTCCAGCGCGTCGCAGATCGCAGTGAGCAGCTCACTCGACGGCTCCTTGCGGCCGCGTTCGACCTCCGACAGGTACCCGAGGCTCACCCGAGCCGAATCGGACACCTCGCGCAGCGTCCGGCCCTGCGAAGTCCGGACCCGCCGCAGCACGTCACCAATGACCTCGCGCACCAAAGACGCCATCGCGCTCTCCTTTGTTCAGCGGTCGTTACTAGCTGAACGCCGCCAGCGCCTGCGTTGGTTCCCGTGATCACTCGGTCTTTTCAGCCGGCACTGTGCGAACTTCCCGGACCGCCCCGACCACGTAGTCGACACCGGTGACCACGGTGAGCACGATCGCGATGCCCATCAGCACCGATGCCCCCACCCGAAACTGCCCCGGCTCACTCGCCCAGGGCAGCACGAACAGCCCGATCGCCACCGCCTGGACCAGCGTCTTGAGTTTGCCGCCCCAACTGGCCGGGATGACGCCGCGGCGAATCACCATCAACCGCAACAGCGTGACCCCGACCTCGCGGGTCAGGATCACCGCCGTGACCCACCATGGCAAATCGCCCAGCATCGACAGGCCGACCAGCGCCGACCCGATCAGAGCCTTATCGGCGATCGGATCGACGAACGCCCCGAATTCGGTTGCCATGCCGTAGTTGCGGGCCAGCAGGCCGTCGAGCCGATCGGTGATGCAGGCAACCGCGAAGATCGCGAAAGCGACGATGCGGGCGGCCGTCTCGTGGCCATTCCCAACGAACAAGGCGCACAGGAAAATCGGGACCAACACCAGCCGCACGCCGGTCAGGACATTGGCGAGGTTGGCTATCCGGGCGCGGCCTGCCCTCGAACCCGTTTGCGGCTGCCCCGACACGGCATCAGAATAACCGGTTTGACCAGCTCACCCGTCCCTGATGTCGATACTGTTACCCGTGACCCAAAGTCCACGAGATAACCGGCCGGTGGTCCGCCGCGCGCGAACATCCGACATCCCCGCGATCAAACGCCTCGTCGACACGTACGCCGGAAAGATCCTGCTGGAAAAGAACCTGGTGACCCTGTACGAGGCCGTCCAGGAATTCTGGGTGGCCGAACACCCCGAACATGAAGGCGAAGTGGTCGGTTGCGGCGCATTACACGTGTTCTGGTCTGATCTCGGCGAGATCCGTACCGTCGCCGTCGACCCGGCGGTGACCGGCCACGGCATCGGGCATGCGATCGTCAAACGGCTTCTGGACGTTGCTCGCGAGCTGCAACTCGGGCGGATATTCGTGTTGACGTTCGAGACGGAGTTCTTCGGCAGGCACGGCTTCACCGAAATCGAGGGGACGCCGGTCACCGCCGAGGTATTCGAAGAGATGTGCCGGTCCTACGACATCGGCGTCGCCGAATTCCTGGACCTGAGCTACGTCAAGCCGAACATCCTGGGCAACACCCGGATGCTGCTGGTGCTGTAACGCTATTCGGTGCTCTCGTCGTCCGAGCCGCCGCCCAGGCCCCGGATCGCGGCCAGCGTCGCCGCCAGCTCGTCGGGCTTGACCAGCACCTCGCGCGCCTTGGACCCTTCGCTGGGCCCGACGATGCCGCGGGTTTCCATCAGGTCCATCAACCGGCCGGCCTTGGCGAAGCCGACCCGCAGCTTGCGCTGCAGCATCGAGGTGGAGCCGAACTGGCTGGACGCCACCAGCTCCACGGCCTGCAGGAACACGTCCATGTCGTCGCCGATGTCCGGGTCGACGTCGGTGCGCTCGGCGGTGGGCTTGGCGGTGGTGACCCCGTCGGTGTACTCGGGTTCGGCCTGGTCTTTGCAGGCGTTGACGACGGCGTGGATCTCCTCGTCGGTGATGTAAGCGCCCTGTAGCCGGACGGTCTTGCTCGCGCCCATCGGCAGGAATAGGGCGTCGCCCATGCCGATCAGCTTTTCCGCGCCGGCCTGGTCCAGGATTACCCGGCTGTCGGTCAGCGACGACGTCGCAAACGCCAGCCGCGACGGCACATTCGTCTTGATCAGCCCGGTGACCACGTCGACCGACGGGCGCTGGGTGGCCAGCACCAGATGGATGCCGGCGGCGCGGGCCTTCTGGGTGATCCGCACGATGGCGTCTTCCACGTCGCGCGGCGCAGTCATCATCAGGTCGGCCAGCTCGTCGACGATCGCGACGACGTAGGGGTAGGGCCGGTACTCGCGCTGGCTGCCCAGCGGCGCAGTGATGGCACCGGATCGCACCTTCGCGTTGAAGTCGTCGATGTGGCGCACCCGCGACGCCTGCATGTCCTGGTAGCGCTGCTCCATCTCGTCGACCAGCCACGCCAGCGCGGCCGCCGCTTTCTTCGGCTGCGTGATGATCGGCGTGATCAGGTGCGGAATGCCTTCGTACGGCGTCAGTTCCACCATCTTCGGGTCGATCAGGATCATCCTGACCTCTTCGGGGGTGGCCCGGGCCAGCAGCGACACCAGCATGGAGTTGACGAAGCTGGACTTTCCGGATCCGGTGGAGCCGGCGACCAGCAGGTGCGGCATCTTGGCCAGGTTGGCCGAGATGAAATCGCCTTCGATGTCTTTGCCCAGCCCGATCACCAGCGGGTGGTCGTCGCGGCGGGTCGACGGCGCGGTAAGCACGTCGGCCAGCCGCACCATTTCCCGATCGGTGTTGGGCACCTCGATGCCGACGGCGGACTTGCCGGGGATCGGGGCCAGCATGCGCACACTCTCGGTGGCCACCGCATAGGCGATGTTCTTCTGCAGCGCGGTGATCTTCTCGACCTTGACGCCGGGCCCCAGCGACACCTCGTAGCGGGTGACGGTGGGACCGCGGGTGCAGCCGGTGACGGCGGCGTCGACCTTGAACTGGGTGAGCACCTCCCCGATGGCGCCGGCCATCTGGGTGTTGGCGGCGCTGCGCTTCTTCGGCGGGTCCCCCGCGACGAGCAGGTCCAGCGACGGCAGCGTGTACAGACCCTCGACGGGCCGGTCCGGTTTCCGCGGGGAGCGACGGCGGCTCTTGGCGGTGCTAGGTTGCGGGGCTGCCACGGCCGGTTCCGGGACCGTGGGCGTGTCGTCGGGTTCGAGGGAGAGGTCGAGCATGTTGGCCGACGGCCAGGCCTGCGGCCTTTCGTCGCGAGACTGGTCGTAATTCTCCTGGTCATCGAGCTCTTCATAAGGCTCGTAGGGCCCATAGTCGTCCTCGTCGGCGTACTCACCCTGAAACAACCGGGTGCCGAACATCGCCCGGACCGCGTCGGGCACCTCGCGGATCGTGGTCCCCGTCAGCAGCAGCAGCCCGAACAACGCGCCGATGAACAGCAGGGGCGCCGCGATCCAGGGTGTCAACCCGTCCGACAACGGCCCGCCGATGGCAAAGCCGAGGAATCCCGCCGCCCGTCGCCGCAGTTCCGGGTCTTCCGGCGAACCCGCCCACAGGTGGCGCAGGCCGAGAAACGACAGGGCGATCAAGCTTCCGCCCAGGATCAGCCTGGGCCGCGCGTCGGGATTGGGCTGGGTCCGCATCAGCACCACCGCCACAGCGGCGCTGACCACCGGCAGCACCAAGACGGCCGAACCGATGAACGTCCGCAACACGGCGTCCACCCACGCACCGATCGGCCGGGCGGCGTCGAACCACGAGCTCGCGGCGACGACGACGGCAAGGCCCAGCAGAACCAGCGCGATCCCGTCGCGGCGATGCCCGGGCTCGATGTCGCGTGCCCGCCCGATCGACCGCGCCGCACCCCCGGTGCCCCTGGCCGCCATCAGCCAGGTCGCCCGCGCCGCACGACCGCACGTCAGCCCCGCCGCGACCAGCAGCGACCGACGATGCCGCTGAACGGGCCTGCGCGCCGGTTTGCGCGGCCTTGTCGGTCGCGCATTCCGGGCCGCCCCGCGGCCACGCCGAGCGGGTGACGCGGCCTTTGACCTGCTCGTTCGGGTGCCGGAGCGGGTCGCGGTCTTACCAGCCATGCCCGCAAGCCTAGTCGCAAATACATCATCTGCACCACCCGCCACACTGGTAACTGACGTTCATTGACCGGGCCCCACCGCGGTCTACACAATGACTCGCCGAGCCTTGCCGTTCCGCCGAGACCCAGGAATCAGATGCGCATTTTCCATACCGTCTGTGTGGCCGCCCTCAGCGTCGCCGTGCTCGCCTCCTGCGCCGACCGCGGAACCCCGGCCGCGTCGAAGCCTCCCAAGCCGTCCGCGCCGAGCTTCGACGGCACCTATCGATTCGATTTCGACGGAAACCAGCAACTGGCGGGCGGTGAGCTCAAGCCCACCAAATCGCGAACCCGGACCTATGCGCTGCGTTCGACGTGCACCGACTCGGGGTGCATCGCGACGGCGACGAAACTGGCGGACGACGACCCGAAGCGCAAGTCGGATCCCCCGGTCGATCTGGTGTTCGACTACGTCGATGGTCATTGGCAAACGGCGCTCAGCGAGGACGGCGCATGCAGCGACAGCGACATCAAGGGCCCGTCGATCACCGCGTGGATCCTGCAGCCCCAGCCCGACGGCACCCTGACCGGAACGTCCTACGTGGCGATGAACCCGAGTCCGGATTGCGCCGTCGCGACGTCGACGCCGGTGACGGTCACCCGCCAGGGCGACGTCGATGCGGCTGTTTCCGTTGCGGATCCCGGCAAACAGGCCGCCCGTTCGCCATCCGGGCCCGAAGGCTTCACCGGGCATTACAACGAGACCAGCGTTCTGCACGACTCCTCCTCGAAACCGGGATCGCGACGCATTGCCGTGCAGACCATGTGCGTGCGCAACACCGACCAGTGCACGACGTTCAAGTCCTATCTGGCCGAGGGGGCCACGGTGGTCAATTCGCTGCTGTTCAACAACGGCAAATGGCTGCTCGACCAGCGCACCGAGGTCAAGTGCCCGGACGGTGCGACGGCCAAGACGGTAAAGCACGAGGAATACGTTCTCCCGCAACCTGTCTCGCGCCCACTGCCAAAGGTCAGCGGATCCGTCCGCTTCGATGCCGCGGAGTCGTGCCCCGCACAACAACTCGACATCTCCCTCGAACGATCGGGAGACTGACCGACCGGGCATCGGGCCGCGTGAGTAGGGTGACGAGCGGTGAGGCGAACCCATGCCGCCACCCACTCGCGGAACCCCTCAGGAGGCCCAGCATGCCCGTCGTCGGCCCAGTCGTAGTCGTAGCCACCTTGACCGTCAAACCCGAATCGGTGGACACCGCCCGCGACATCCTCACCACCGCCGTCGAAGAGGTGCACAGCGAGCCCGGGTGCCAGGTGTACTCGCTGCACCAGACCGGCGAGACGTTCGTCTTCATCGAGCAATGGGCCGATGAGGAGGCGCTGAAGGCGCACAGCACCGCACCCGCGGTCGCCAAGATGTTCACGGCGGCCGGCGAGCACCTGGCCGGGGCGCCGGATATCAAGATGCTGCAGCCGGTTGTCGCGGGCGACCCGGACAAGGGCCAAATACGCAAGTGAGCGACCGCCCGCTCGAAGGAAAAGTCGCCTTCATCACCGGCGCGGCACGCGGCCAGGGCCGTGCGCATGCCGTCCGGCTGGCGGCCGACGGCGCGGACGTGATCGCGGTCGACCTGTGCGAGCAGATCGCCAGCGTGCCCTATCCGCTGGCGACCGCCGACGACCTGGCGGCCACGGTCAAGCTCGTCGAGGACACCGGCGCCCGCATCGTGGCCAAGCAGGGCGACGTCCGCGATCGCGAATCGTTATCCGCCGCGCTGCAGGCCGGCCTCGGCCAGTTCGGCCGCCTGGACATCGTGGTGGCCAACGCCGGCATCGCCCCGATGCAGTCCGGCGACGACGGTTGGCGCGACGTCATCGACGTCAACCTCACCGGCGTCTACAACACCATCAAGGCCGCGATCCCGACGATGGTCTCCCAAGGCACCGGCGGATCGATCGTGCTGATCAGTTCGGCCGCGGGCTTGGCCGGCGTCGGCAGCCCCGATGCCGGCTCGGTCGGCTATGCCGCCGCCAAGCACGGCGTGGTCGGATTGATGCGCGTCTACGCGAATCTGCTTGCCCAGCAGAGCATCCGGGTCAACTCGATCCATCCGACCGGCGTCGAAACCCCGATGATCAACAACGAGTTCACCCGAGAGTGGCTCGCCAAGATGGCTGCCCAGACCGACCAGCCGCGCAGCTTGGGCAACGCCCTGCCGGTGGAAGTGCTGCAAGCCGAAGACATCGCGAACGCGGTGGCGTGGCTGGTGTCCGACCAGGCTCGCTACATCACCGGAGTGACATTGCCAGTGGACGCCGGCTTTTTGAATAAGTAGCCGATGCCGCGAAATCCAGTGGCGCAGACCGCCTTCGGCCCGATGGTGCTGGCGGCGGTCGAACAAAACGAGCCGCCCGGGCGCCGATTGGTGGACGACGACCTCGCGGAGCTCTTTTTGCCGGCCGCACTGCGATTGCTCGTCGGGGCGACCCGGTGGGGGCCGGCCCGTCACCTGATGATCCGCGGATCCGAGTTCACCGGCCCGGGGCTGTGGGCCAATCTGGCCTGCCGCAAGCATTTTATCGACGACAAACTCAAAGAGGCGCTCAGCGACATCAAGGACATCGATGCGGTTGTCATCCTCGGCGCGGGATTGGACACCCGCGCCTACCGGTTGACCCGCCAGGTGCGCATCCCGGTCTTCGAGGTGGACCTGCCGGCCAACATCGCCATGAAGGCCAAGACGGTCCGACGGGTGCTGGGCGAGCTGCCCCTGTCGGTTCGGTTGGCGGCGCTGGACTTCGAGCACGACGACCTGCTCACGTCGTTGGCCGAACACGGCTATCGCACCGATTACCGGGCGTTCTTCGTCTGCGAGGGCGTGACCCAATACCTCACCGAAGACGGCGTGCGGCGAACCCTGGAGGGACTTCGCGCCGCCGCACCGGGCAGCCGCCTGGTGTTCACCTACGTCCGGCGTCACTTCATCGACGGCACTGACCTCTACGGCACCCGGACGTTGTATCGCAACACCCGCCAACGTCACCAGCTATGGCACTTCGGCCTAGAGCCCGACGAGGTCGCCGGGTTCATCGCTGAGTACGGCTGGCGGCTGGTGGAGCAGGCCGGACCCGAAGAGTTTTTGCGGCGCTACGTCGAGCCCACGGGCCGCAAACTCCCGGCATCGCAGCTGGAATGGTCGGCTTATGCGGAGAAAACCTAAACTGCCCTAGACTTCCAAGACCGTCGGCACGATCATCGGCTGCCGGCGATAGGTTTCACCCACCCACTTGCCGACGGTGCGGCGCACCCCCTGAGCGATGCGCACCGGATCGGTCACGTTGGCGGCCGCCAGCTGCTCCAGCTCGTCGGCGACCTTGCGCACGGCGGGCTCGAGTGCCTTGGGATCCTCGGAGAATCCCCGCGATTGCAGGTGCGGCGCGGCCGCCGGACGCCCGGTGCCGCGTTCGACCACGACGGTCACCGCGATGAAACCCGACGACAGGATGAGGCGTTCGCCCAGGGTGATATCGCCGACGTCGCCGGTGATCAGCCCGTCGACGAACATCTTGCCGACCGGCACCGCGCCGGCGACCTTGGCCTTACCGGCCACCAAATCGACGCTGACGCCGTTCTCGGCCAGCACAATTGACTCCGGCGGTACACCGGTGCTGGTGGCCAGCTTGGCGTTGGCGCGCAGCATCCGCCAGGTGCCGTGCACCGGCATCACGTTGCGCGGCCGCACCCCGTTGTACAGAAACAGCAACTCCCCCGCGTACGCATGACCGGAAACATGAACGCGCACTTGTTGATTCGTGACGACTCGGGCCCCGATCTTGGCCAGCGAGTCGATGACGCCGTAGACCGCTTCCTCGTTGCCGGGGATCAGCGACGACGACAGGATCACCAGATCGTGCGCCGTCAGCGTGATGCTGCGATGCTCCCCGCGCGACATCCGCGACAGCGCCGACATCGGCTCGCCCTGGGTGCCGGTGGTGATCAGCACGATCCGTTCGGGCGGCATCATCTCGGCGGCGGCGATGTCGATCAGGTCGGAATCGTCGACCCGCAGGAAACCCAGGTCCCGCGCGATGCCCATGTTGCGTACCATCGATCGCCCGACGAACGACACCCGCCGGCCCAACGCCACCGCGGCATCGATGATCTGCTGTACCCGGTCGACATTGGAGGCGAAGCACGCCACGATGACGCGACCGTCGGCGCCGCGGATCAGCCGGTGCAGCGTCGGGCCCACCTCGCTTTCCGACGGCCCCACCCCGGGATGCTCGGCGTTTGTCGAGTCGCACAGGAGCAGGTCCACGCCGGCGTCGCCGAGCCGGGACATGCCGGGCAGGTCGGTGGGCCGCCCGCCGAGGGGTTGTTGGTCGAGCTTGATGTCGCCGGTATGCAGAACCGTCCCGGCGCCCGTGTAGACCGCGATGGCCAGCGCGTCCGGGATGGAGTGGTTGACGGCGAAGTACTCGCACTCGAACACGCCGTGGCGACTGCTCTGGCCCTCTTTGACCTCGACGAACACCGGTTTGATGCGGTACTCGCGGCATTTGGCGGCGACCAGCGCCAGGGTGAACCTCGATCCGACCACCGGGATGTCGGGCCGCAGCCGCAGCAGGAATGGGATTGCCCCGATGTGGTCCTCGTGGGCGTGGGTCAGCACCAGCGCCTCGATGTCGTCGAGCCGGTCTTCGATGTGACGCAGGTCGGGCAGGATCAGGTCGACACCGGGCTCGTCGTGGGTGGGGAACATCACTCCGCAGTCGATGATGAGCAGCCGGCCCAGATGTTCGAAAACCGTCATGTTGCGGCCGATTTCGTTGATGCCGCCCAGCGCAGTGACCCGCAACCCACCCGTGGCCAGCGGGCCGGGCGGGGCGAGGTCGACGTTCATGGGCTAACTCACCTTGTGGTCATCTGAGCACCGACGCCGCGCGCATGTCGGCGGCCAGCGCGTTGAGTTCCTCCGGCGTTGCCGGCACTTGCGGCAGCCGGGGGTCACCGACGTCGATACCCTGCAGCCGCAGGCCTGCCTTGGACATCGTCACCCCGCCCAGGCGGCCCATCGCGTTGCACAGCGGGGCGAGCGCGACGTTGATCTTGCGGGCGGTGGCGATGTCCCCGGAACCGAAGGCGGACAACAATTCTCGGAGCTGGCCGGCGGCCACGTGCGAGATCACGCTGATGAAGCCGGTGGCGCCCATGGCCAGCCAGGGCAGATTCAGCGCGTCGTCGCCCGAGTAGTAGGCCAGTCCCGTCTCGGCGATGATCTGGGCACCGCTGTGCAGGTCACCCTTGGCGTCCTTGATCCCGACGATGTTCGGGTGCGATGCCAGCACGCGGATCGTGTCGGACTCGATCGGCACCACCGACCGCGGCGGAATGTCGTAGAGCAGCACCGGCAGTTCGGTGGCGTCGGCGACGGCGGTGAAGTGTGCGATCAGCCCCCGCTGGGATGGCTTGGAGTAGTACGGCGTGACCACCAGCAACCCGTGTGCGCCTTGGGCCGCGCAGGCCTTGGCCAGGCGGATGCTGTGAGCGGTGTCATAGGTGCCCGCGCCGGCGATGATGCGCGCCCGGTCGCCCACCGCCTCTAGCACCACGCGCAACAGGTCGAGTTTCTCGTCGTCAGTGGTGGTCGGCGACTCGCCGGTGGTTCCCGAGACGACCAGGCCGTCGCACCCCGCGTCGACGAGGTGGTTGGCCAGCTTCGCCGCCGCGGCGCCGTCCAGCGAGCCATCCGAGGCAAACGGCGTCACCATCGCGGTCAGCAGGGTTCCCAGGCGCGCGGGGGCGTCGAATCCGACGGTGGTCACGGCTCTCAAGGTTACCCGCCCCTGCCAACCCCTTTTGCCACCGCCGCGAGCGTGCGTGTTCGTCCGGCGACACGCCGCGTTGCCCGTGCATTTGCGCACCCTCGCGACGGGCGGGCCTCAGGCTTCCGTGGCTAAAGGGCTGGTGGCGACCTGGGTGCCGTCGGCCAGGGTGGACACCTCGAAGTCGGCGAACACCGCCGGTGCGACGTCGGCGAGCTGTCGCAGGCACTCGATGGCCAGACGGCGGATTTCCACATCGGCGTGCTCGCTGGCACGCATGGCGATGAAGTGCCGCCACGCCCGGTAGTTCCCGGTCACGACGATGCGAGTCTCGGTGGCGTTGGGCAGCACCGCGCGAGCGGCCTGGCGGGCCTGCTTGCGACGTAAAACCCCCATCTTTTCGTTGGGTTGACCCGTCGCGAACTTGGCTTCCAGCTTGGCCAGCAGCTCGGTGTAGGTGGCGCGGCTGGCATCGGCGGCGGCGATCAGGATCTGCTGCAGTTCGGGATCGTCCTGGATGCCCGGCGGCACGACGATCTGAGAATCGCCTTCCGGCACGTAACGCTGCGACAGCTGCGAATAGGAGAAATGCCGGTGCCGGATGAGCTCATGAGTGCAGGATCGTGAGATGCCGGTGATGTAGAACGACACACTGGCGTGCTCGAGCACGGAAAAGTGTCCGACGTCGATGATGTGCTTGATGTAGCCGGCGTTGGTCGCGGTCCTGGGATTGGGCTTGGACCAGCTCTGATAGCAAGCCCGGCCGGCGAACTCGACGAGCGCGGAGCCACCCTCGGCGTCGGTGCCGTCAGCCGTCCAAGGCACATCCGGCGGTGCCAAAAACTCGGTCTTGGCGATCAGTTGCACGCGCAGCGGCGCGGTCTCGGCCACGGCGCTCACCTTAGCCCGGCCCGGTCGAGTGCTCTGAGCGCAGTCTCGGCGGCATGCAAGCCCGAGCCGACCCGCACCTTGCCCGACATCAGCAACGTCAGCAGTGCGTCGCGCAAGGCCGACAGCCGCGCGGATTCGGCCCGTCGCGCGTGGCACAGCCAACCCAGGGTCGTGATCGTCCGCGCCGCATCGGCGGACAAACGGCGCACATCCCGCACCCTCACCGCGAGCAGGTCACCCGGCCGGATCCGCTGGCGGCTGCCCGAGGTCCCGGCGACCATCTGCTGCAGCGTTTCCGAGACCTCACGGATGCGGAGCGCCGACCACAGGGCCGACGGGTCGACACCGATCGGCATCAGCACGACGAACTCCGTACTCGCCAAGGCCATTTCGGCAGGGAGAGCGACGACGTTCCAAACCCGCGGAATTCGCGGGTTGAGCTTCGAAAACAACACGCACGGCGCCGGCAGCAAGAACTTGCCGCTCTTGACGGATCGGGCGTCGACTGATTCGGGCCAGGCGCCGTCGTCGAACGCCGGGAAGCTGAAATGAGCTATCGTGTCGTCGAATTCCCCGGGGTCGACGAACGCCGTCGATCGATCCACCAGGCTGGACAACGGCACGTGCTCCGCCACGGACTCGACAGTGGCCAGCATCAAGCCCTCCGCGGCCACGATCACGCGGTTATTGGCGGCGATCTTGTCGTCGAGCGCGCCGAGGAACGCCGCGACGCGTCGGCGCTCATGTGTCGCGACGGCCGGGATCGAAATGTCGCGCAGGATTCGCTGGTTGAGCAGGGGCTGGCCGGAGCCGGCCCGGTATTCGTTAAGCCGGCAGGTCTGTAGGGCGTAATACCAATATCGCGTCTCTGCAGGGTCTTTCGCGCGGCATAACACTGCGTTGTCGGTGACCCAGACGTCGGAATCGCAATAGCGCACGCTGCCGCAATACGATCCGACGCGACCCAGCACTATCAGCGGCCCACTGGCGTTGTGTCGAGCCGCGAAACCGATTGCTCCATTGGAGCCGTAAACGGGGAAGCGCGCGTTTGGCTCTCGGGGCGGCGGGGTGGTTCCGTTGCTGAAGTCGAGATGATCCCCCAGCTTTACGTTCACCGCAGCCGCTCCAGTTGCTCGCGCACCGTCCGCTCCAACCGCGCGGATTCGTCCAGCGCCGCAAGCAAATCCTTGGTCAACCGCGCGACCTTGTCGCCGACGGCCTCCCCGTCGTCCTCGCCAGCCGGAGCACCCACAAACCGACCGGGCGTGAGCACATAATCGGCGGCCCGGATCTCGTCTATCGGCACCGACCGACAAAACCCCGGAACATCCTCGTAAGAAACATCTTTCGACCCGCACCATGAGTTATAGGCAGTGCCGATACTGCTGATCTCGTCATCCGTCAACACCCGCTCGGCGCGGTTGACCAGGTGCCCGAGTCCGCGCGCATCGATGAACAGCACCTGCCCGGATCGCTCGCCCTTATCCATCGCGAAGAACCACACGCACACCGGAATCCCGGTGCTGCGGAACAGGTGTGCGGGCAGCGCGACGAGGCACGACACCAGATCCGCCTCGACGATCCGCTCCCGAATCTCCTTCTCCCCGCCGGTGTTCGAGGACATCGAGCCGTTCGCCATCACCACGCCCGCCTTGCCACCGGGTGCCAGCTTGGACAGGATGTGCTGGATCCAAGCGAAGTTGGCGTTGCCGGCGGGCGGGACGCCGAAGCGCCACCGCGGATCGTACTCGTCGCGCGCCCAATCCTTGATGTTGAACGGCGGATTGGCCATCACGCAGTCCATCTGCATGGCGGCGTGGTCGTCACGGACGAAGGTGTCTCCCCGGGCCAGTTTCGAGTTGTCGATGCCGTGGACGGCCAAGTTCATCTTCGCCATCCGCCAGGTCTGTTCGACGCTCTCCTGACCGTAGATCGAGATCTCGGTGCGGTCGCCGTCACGGCGGGCGATGAACTTCTCGGTCTGGACGAACATCCCGCCCGACCCGCAGCACGGGTCGTACACTCGCCCGCTCGCCGGTTGGAGGACCTCGACGATCAACCGCACGACGCTTGGCGGTGTGAAGAATTCGCCACCACGCTGCCCTTCCGCGCGGGCGAAGTTGCCGAGGAAGTACTCGTACACCTCCCCCATCAGATCCCTGGCGCCCATGCCCGGCCCGCCGAATCGTGCACTCTCCAACAGCTCGACCAGCTCGCCGAGCCGGCGCTGGTCCACGGTGTGGTCCAGCCGCGGAAGCATATCGGCCAGCGCCGGGTTGCCCGCCATCACGGCCTGAATCGCCTCGTCGATCAGCCGGTTGATGTCCGGTGATTTGGCGTTGTCCGCCAAGAACTTCCAGTGCGAGTCGGAGACGTACTTGAGGAACACCAGCCCGAGGATGACGTCTTTGTACTGGCTGGACGACAGGGATCCGCGCAGTTTGTTGGCGGCTTTCCAGAGCGTGTCTTTGAGCTCTTTGCTGCTCGACGGCGCCATCAGCTGGCCCGCTTGGCAGCCGCGCGCAACTCGCCGGCCAAATCGCCGCGGCCGGACACCGTGACCGCACCCAAGCCCAGCCACGACGCCATCGACTCCAGTTCGCCGGTGAGCACCGCCGCTACCGCCGACCGTGGCGTGTCGGGCTCACCGAAGGCGCCCACCACACGCAGCGCGTCGGCGGGCCGGTCGGCCTTGAGGTCCACCCGCGCGACCAGCCGGCCGTCCAGCAGCAGCGGCCACACGTAATACCCGTACTGGCGCTTGGGCGCTGGGGTGTAGATCTCGATGCGGTAGTGAAAGCCGAACAGCCGTTCCACCCGGGGCCGGAAGAAGATCAACGGATCGAACGGACACAGCAGCGCGGTGCCGCGGTCCCGTCTTGGCACGGGCTGGCCGGTCCGCAGATAGGCCGGCGCGGACCAGCCGTCGACGTCGACCCGCTCGATCTCGCCGGCGGCCACCAGGTCGGCGAGGGCCGGCTTGACCTGCTGGGCGGACAGCCGGAAGTAGTCGCGGATGTCGGCCTCGGTGCCCACACCCAGCGCGGTGGCCGCACGCAGCGTCAGCTCGCGGACGGCCTCGTCGTCGTCGACATCGCGGGCCAGCACGCCGGCCGGCAGCACCCGCTCCACCAGGTCGTAGTGCCGGGCGAAACCCACCCGGGTGGCGGTGGTGAGCACCCCCGAGGCGAACAGCGCCTCGGCCACCCATTTGGTGTCGCTGCGGCTGCCCCACCAGCTTCCGCGCGGCCCGCGCGGCTCGGCGGCCAGATGCGCCTCGATCTGCCCGGCCGTGCTGGGCCCGAGTTCAGCGACGGCGGAAACGATCTTGTCGGCGAGCTCCGGATTGGCCTTGACGATATGAGTTCCCCAGCGGCCGTGCCGATACTGGCGCATCCGCCAGCGCATCAGCGGCCAATCGTCGACGGCCATCAGCGCGGCCTCGTGCGCCCAGTACTCGGCCAGCAGCCGCGACGAGCGCGGGCCCCAGGCGGCGCGGTCCAGCACGTCACGGTCGTAGGGGCCGAGCCGGCTGAACACCGGCGCGTAGTGCGCGCGCACCGCCACCGACACCGAATCCAGTTGCAGCACTTGGATTCGCGAGATCAGCCGCTTCAGATGCGCGCGGGTGAAATTGCCCTCGGGCAGCGGCTCGCTAAAACCTTGGGCCGCAACGGCTATCCGCCGGGCTTGCGCGGCGGTCACCCTATGGGTCCGGAGGGACACGGCGCCGAGAATACCGGTCCTCCGGCCGCCTCGGGCTTACTCCGCCTTACCACGCCTTACCCCGCGCTGACTTTTTCGTCCAACGGAATGACAGCGATCTCGTCGGGGCTCTCCTCGGGCGGATTCTTCAGTTCGTGGTACGCCGAGTCCAGAGCTGCCGGAACCCCGTCCAGGTTGCGGTAAACGCCCATCAGTTGCTCTAAGCCTGAATCCGTGGATGGGCCGGTGATGTGATCGGCGTGTGAACAGCGAAAATGCCTTCTGAACTGGGACAATACGAGTGCTGATGTCGATCTTGTCCAGCGTTCGGGAAGGCATTTTCGGTGCACTCATC
>NZ_JBKQQD010000201.1:0-3445 GCF_052144515.1 Mycobacterium sp.
CTGCCAAACCCGAAACAAATCGGCGGTGTTCCCGCGGCAATCCACGACGCGACCTCGTCATCGGTATCTGTCGGCAACTCCATGGTCAGCGCTCCGATGAAGGGCCGCTGGCCGTCCCATTTCGCCCATTCGGCTGCCAGCCCGGGATAGCACACCTCGTCGTAGGCCTGAATTTCTAGCGATCCACGTTCGGCGATCCGTCGCGTCCAGGGGCCTGTGGCCCTCGGCAGACCGAGTTCACGGCGCTGCGCGTCCTCGACCTTCTTTGGTCCGCGCCACAACAGCCACTCGAACATCGTCATTGCGGCGCGGCCCATCGGCGCCGGCAGGAATGGCAGGAGCTGGCCGTTGGCCCGCAACGGGAAGATATGCAGCGTGGCCAACGGAATGTCGCAATACTCCGCGACGTTGGCAGCGGTGTCCTCGTAATTCATGCCGGTGAGTAGCAGGTCGGCCCCGTCGGCCAGCGACGTCAGCGTCCTGCTGACCTCCCCCCGGCACTGGGTAAGAGGCTCCGAAACTTCGCGCCACATCCTGTCCAGCTCCCGGATTTTCCATGGGTTGCCGAAGAAATACGTCCAGAAGTCGCGGTGCGGGTCCAGGATGACCTTCAAATCCGGTCCGTAGGCGACCGCAGCAGGCCCAGCCGACTCGACGAAGTCAACCATTTCAGGCGCGACAGCCATGCGCACGTCATGCCCGCGGCGCACCAGCTCACGGCCGACAGTGACGTAGGGCTCGACTTCGCCACGCGTTCCCCAGTTTGCCAGCACAAATTTCATCGCGGATCCTGACCTTTCACTTCCCATGTGCATTTTGCGGAATGAAAGCGGCAGCCCCGCACCACTGGCTCAGCCGCCCAGCAGCATAGCCCGACGCCGGCGCACCATCGAGCTGAAAGCCGGAAATTTTGGGCAAGTGGTCAATAACACCGGGACCGTCGCGGGAGGGCCCCCGGATCGTTAATCGGGGTGTTGGCCGACCACGCGCTCGGCAGTCAACGAATCCGGCATCGCAGCCGAGTCTGCCACCAAATCCGGCGGCGGACAATACGCCGACCTCACCGAACTGCTCTGCACCGCTGACCGCTGCCCGGTCATCGTCGATGTGCTGAACGCGGGCCGCTTCGGCGTAAGTGCTGAAACCCCACCAGCGATACTGCGCACGTGTGTGATAATCCCGCTGTTCGAAGAACGCGTCCTCTTACTCGAGTAGGTGATCTTGCGCCAGGCCGACAGCGTTAGTCCTACCGAAGAGGCGCAGGGTCAGCGCTCGGCACGGAAGGAATTCCGCCCAGACATAGAGGGTTTGCGCGCCCTCACGCTGTTGGCCATTCTCCTCTTTCACGCTGACGTGCCCGGTGTGGATGGTGGGTTCGTCGGTCCGGACATTTTCTTCATCATCTCGGGTTTCGTCATCACCGGGCAGCTCTGGCGCGAGGTGAGCACCACCGGCACTGTCGGGCTACGCCCCTTCTATGGGGCGCGGGCCCGCCGATTGCTGCCGGTATCAGCGCTGGTAGGCGTGGTCACCCTGATCGCCTCGGCTGTCCTGGTGCCCCCGCTGCTGGCCCGGAACGTCCTTGAGGACGGCATCGCCTGCGCGTTATACGTCGGCAACTATTGGTTCATTGCGCAAAACGTCGACTACTTCGGCGGCCATCTGCCGCCGTCGCCGTTCCAGCACTACTGGACTCTGGGGGTAGAGGAGCAGTTCTACCTGGTATGGCCGGTCATTATCATCGGCACGGCGTGGCTCATCCGGCGTGCGCGTCGGCGGCGCACCAGCGCACCTACCACCCCATCGAATCCATCGAAACGCCCGTATCTGGTGGTCCTTGCGCTAATCGCGGCCGTGTCCTTCGCGCTTTCTTTGGTTACCACGTACCTGGTGCCTCCGGCGGCGTACTTTTCGCTGCCCACCCGGGCCTGGGATTTGGCCGTCGGCGGCCTGGTGGCTCTCACCGCCGACCAGTGGCGCCGACTACCGACACTACCTGCCAAAATCACCGGATGGGCGGGGCTGGCCCTGATCCTGCTGGCCTGCAACCAACTGACCCCGGCCACACCCTATCCGGGCACCGCCGCGCTGTTGCCCATGCTCGGCACGGCGCTGGTACTCGGCGCCGGCGTAAACGCACCGTCACAGGGATGCGGCCGCATCCTGGCAGTGTCGCCAATGCGTGCGATGGGCCGGCTGTCGTACTCCTGGTATCTGTGGCACTGGCCGTTTCTCGTGCTCACGCCGCTATTGCTGGGCCACCCGCTGGGACTGGCCGGCAGGTTGACAGCGGTCCTGACCTCCGGCGGGCTGGCCGTGCTCACGCTGCGTTTCATCGAGAACCCGCTGCGATACGCCCCTCCTTTGCGCCGCTCTCCCCTGGCCAGTCTCGCGGTTGGCGGTACCGCCACCGCGGTAGCGGCCTGTGTGGGCGTGGCGATGACGCCCTGGGTTCCTATCCCCATCGGCCGCGGCGCGCCCGCTACGCCGCTGACCGTCACTGCGGCGCCTGCCCCCGCGGGCTCCAACATCGACGCGTACAACGCGGCGATGCAGCATGCGTTCGCGCAGGTACAGGCCGCGGTAGCGGCATCAGCCGAGCTCAAAGCCGTACCGTCGAACCTGGACCCGCCGCTCGCCGACGCGTCAGCCGCCCAAATGGCCATGTCGTTCAACGGCTGCATGCGCACAGCTAAACAAGCCGGACAGCCCGAGTGCGCGACGGGCGACACCGCATCGAGCACGACGGTGGCCCTGGTCGGCGACTCGCACGCCGCGATGTGGAATCCCGCGTTCCAACAGATCGCCACGCAACGGCACTGGCGGCTGGAGATGCTGGCCAAGGCGGGCTGCCCAATGATTGACGTGCCCATCGCCAAACACCTCAGTGGCCTGATTGAACACTTTCTGCACTGCGAGCAGTGGCGCGCTCAGATCCTCGCCCGGTTACGCGCCAAGCACCCGCGGCTGGTCCTGGTGAGCATGTCGCGGGAGAGCAGTGTCGGCAGTTGGCAGCCAGGTTTCACGCCATACGACCCGGCGTGGATCGACAGCCTGACCCGCCTGGTGCAGCAGCTGGGCGACACCGGCGCAAGGGTGCTGGTGCTCGGACCGATCCCAGATCCGCAGACATCGGTGCCGGACTGCCTGTCCGGCCATCTCAATGACGCGAGCGCCTGCTCGCCGCCACGGTCAACCGCGGTCAACCAATCCGGCATCGCAGCCGAGTCCTCGGCGACCAAAGCCAGCGGCGGACAATATGCCGACCTCACCGAGCTATTCTGCACCGCAAACCGCTGCCCCGTCATCGTCGGCAACACCCTCGTCTACCTCGACAAGAATCACCTGACAATCGAATACTCCCGGCTACTGGCACCGGTCATCGGGGCGCTGGCCGACCGCGCGCTCGCCCACGGTTGACGTACTGCGGACTGTTGGCTGCGGA
>NZ_JBKQQD010000202.1:0-60176 GCF_052144515.1 Mycobacterium sp.
CCGTCACCGACTCCGCATCAAGGATTTCCCGCTGATCATCAGAGCGACCCTGCACCCCACAATCATCCCAAAAACCCACGATCAACCAGCCAACCGCCACGCGGGATTATTCAGGAGTCTCCTAGGCCGCTGTCCAATCGAGTCGTCCGGCGGTGCCTTAAGGCCGCAAGGTCATCACTCGGAGGCACAAGCGGTGGCCGCCAACCCCCAAACCGCCCTGGACGGCGAGCACGGTAGAGCCCAATTGAGTTCTTCATCGATGACTTTGGCCCCTACCCGCGGATGGCGGCAGCAGGCACCATTTCGAAAAGGGAGGCCAATTCCATCTCCGCTTGCGGCCTTCAACCGCCACGATCGTCTAGGAGCAGACCATGATCGAGTACGACCTGGATACCGCCCATTCCATCCTGGAGGTACGACCGAAGTCCGCGCTCGGCAAAGACGATTTCGTTGAGCTGGCAAACGCGGTTGACCCCCAGATCGAGGCAACCGGCGATCTTGCCGGCCTCATCATCAACGCTCCGGCGTTCCCGGGCTGGGACAGTTTCGGCGCGATGGTGACCCACTTTCGCTTCGTCCGGGATCACCAGAAGCACATCAAGAGAGTCGCGGTCGTCACCGACTCGCACCTCGGGGATGTCGCCGAGCATCTGGCATCGCACTTTGTGTCAGCGACGATTCGGCATTTTCCCGGTGAGCAGATCGAGCAAGCAAGGCAATGGATCATCAACGGCTCGTAACATATTGAGCCGCAATGTTGATAGGTCGCTGACCACATTGCTGTCTTGGACACCGTGAAGCCGGGTGATGTCCGCATGAGTGTGGTCGGGACGCGTCGGTTTCCACTGACCATTTTGATTGCCGTATAACGCGGCGCGATCGCGCCGCGCCGGGAAGGTGCTCATCCCGCTGCTGGACATTTTGCAGTCCGTGCGTGTGTTGGGGTTCTTGGCGAGGGCGGCCGCTGATTGCTGTTGGCAAGAACACGCAACTCCGCTAGATCCAACGCGGTTTTCGTATAATCCATCGACAATGATTGAGAATCGACTCCAATCAGCCATGTTCGGCGGCCCTGCTCCAAGGGCGAAGAGCCTTGTCGTGCAAGCATCGACCGGTCCTTTTAGCAAGACAACTCGAACTCCGAGTCTCGAATCCGATGATCGAAGGACGCAAGATGGCACGGTGGCGACCGGGAAGATGACCCCTACGGAACTGGAGACTTAGTGAGCTCGCCGCCGCAGAAGGGCAGCTGAGGTGGGGGGGTTCGGCTTCCACACGCTGGCGTTGCTGACCGCCGTTGGGCTGGCCGGTCCGCTACTGGCGGCGGTGCCGGGCTTGCGGATTCCGGTGATCATCGGTGAGCTGCTCGCGGGACTCGTCATCGGCAGAACCGGTTTCGGTCTCGTCGATGACGCCAACCCGACATTTCAGTTGTTGGCGAATATCGGATTCGCGCTGGTGATGTTTGTCGTGGGAACACATGTTCCGATCCGCGACCCCGCGATGCGCTCGGCGGCGCCGCGGGCGCTGGCCCGGGCGGTTCTGGTTGGTGCCGTCGCGGCGGCGCTCGGTGTCGGGGTAGCAGCGGTGTTCGGCACCGGCCACGCGGGGCTGTATGCGGTGTTGATGGCTTCGTCGTCGGCGGCGATGGCATTACCGGCGATCGATTCGCTGCGGTTGCAGGGGCCTCAAGTGCTGTCCGTGACCGTGCAGATCGCGATTGCGGACGCGTCGTGCATCGTGTTGCTGCCGTTGGTGATCGACCTCCCGCGAGCGCCGACGGCGGCATTGGGAGGGCTTGCGATCGCGGCCGGCGCGATGGTGTTTTTTGTGCTGCTGCGCGCGGTCGACCGAAAAGGCTGGCGTCAGCGCACGCACGACTACTCCAAGAAATACCGGTTCGCGCTGGAATTGCGGAGCAACTTGCTCGTTCTGTTCGCGCTGGCGGCGCTGGCCTCCAGCACCCATGTGTCGATCATGCTCGCCGGCTTCTCGTTGGGTTTGGTGATCGCCTTGGCCGGCGAGCCGCGGCGGCTGGCGCGTCAGTTGTTCGGCATCACCGAGGGGTTCTTCAGCCCACTGTTCTTCGTCTGGCTGGGCGCCTCGCTGCAAGTGCGCGAGCTGGGTGCGCACCCGAAACTCATTTTGCTTGGCGCAGGCCTGGGGCTGGGTGCTGTGCTGGCGCATTGCGCGGGAAGGCTACTCGGCCAGCCACTGCCGCTTGGGGTGCTGTCGGCCGCGCAGCTCGGCGTGCCGGTGGCCGCGGCCACCATCGGCACCGAGGAGCACCTCCTAGTCGCAGGCGAAGCTTCGGCCTTGATGTTCGGCGCCTTGCTGACGATCGCGTGCGCCTCGATCGCCGGCGCGTTGGCGGCGCGAGGCCAGAGCACTGGAGACGCGGATAAGCCCACCAAGACCGACGAGTCCAACTAGCGTGGCCGGTGTTCAAACAGGCCGCTATTCGGCCGTGTCGCGCTCCTGTGCTAGTTCCCTGGCCGCAAATGCGTCATACATTGACCTATCGGTCATCGCACCCTGCTGAAACGCCAGTGTTGCATAGCTATTGGGGTGCCAGACTACAGGGCCATTAGACCTTGGGGTCGCGGTGACGAAAGGCCCTTGGGGCTGGGACTTCGGCGTATTGGAAACTGCGACCGAAGCACTGCTGTCCGGTTTCGTTCGGCTCTACTGGCCGGATCAGTCGTGCGGTGGGATCGATCGTAAGGCTGATCGAGGAGGCCACGATGAGGTTCGCATCGTATGTGAGGCGGGTTGAGACGATGTACCGCGTGACCGACCGCTTGCACGGAGAGCGCACCGTCCGGGTCCCCGTTCACCAGATCGCACCCATAGTCTCGGCTTGGCTTGCGGAGCTGGACGTGCACAGCCCGCTGGTCGAGGATCTCGCACCGGCGGCGCGCTCTGGTGACTGGGCCGCAGCCTATGCCGTCGGTGACCAATTGTCCGTCGATGTGGCCGTTGCAGCCGCAGCGTAGCTTTCCAGCGAATTCATCGTGTCTGCGCGGACCGGTCGTGGCACAAAGTCCTTTTGGACTGGGGACGTCGTGCTCTCGTGCAGCCGGTGTGATTACGCGATCGTTGAAAGAACGACGTTCTAGGAAGGGGTCAATAGCCATGAACGTGCGCTTTCCCGACGCCGGCACAATCCGGACGGTCCTGGCTCTTGCATCTCGCGCTCCTTCCGTCCACAACACACAACCGTGGCGGTGGCTCGTGGGTGCGGAGAGCCTGCATCTCTACGCTGACGCGGACCGGCAACTGCCCAACACCGATCCCGATGGCAGAGATTTGATCGTGAGTTGTGGTGCAGCGCTAAACCACTGCGTTGTTGCTCTCGCGGCTGTTGGGTGGCAAGCCAAGGTGGCTCGCCTGCCCAATCCGGCCGAGCCCAGTCACCTTGCCGCGATCGAATTGGCCCGCTCAACCGCTGATTCCGTCGATATCGCTCTTGCCGCGGCGATACCGCGGCGACGAACCGACCGGCGCCACTATAGTTCCTGGCCCGTTCCGGTGGGCGATATTGCACTAATGGCCGCGCGGGCAGCTCGCAATGGGATAACGCTGTGCCAAGTTGAAGACACCGACAAGTTGAGAAAGATTGTGACTCAATCTATCTGGGATCACATGAGCCATGATTATCTCGCCGAAATCACCGCGTGGAGTGGACGCTACGCGTCGGTGGCCGGCGTTCCGGCCCGTAATGCGCCGAAATCCGACCCGACGGCGAAGATACCGGGTCGGTTTTTTGCCGGCCCTGCGCTGGCTATGGCGGAGGGCTCGTCGCCCGACGAGGACAATGCCGTGGTGCTTGCGCTCGGAACTCGGGCCGACGACCGGTTGGCCCAGTTGCGCGCCGGTGAGGCCACCAGCGTCGTGCTCCTCTCCGCGACCGCGATGGGCTTGGCCAGTTGCCCGGTCACTGAACCGCTCGAGGTGCCCGAAACACGCGAGGCGATCCGCGCGGATGTGTTCGGTGATGACTCCTATCCGCAGATGCTGCTACGTGTGGGCTGGGCGCCGATCAATGCGGACCCGTTGCCGTCGACGCCGCGACGCGAGCTCGCCGATTTCGTCGAGTGGATGGCGAACCGCGAACACAACGTGGAGTAACTAATGAAACATCGGAATCGTTGGGGCCTAAAGGGGCTAAGGGGTTTGTGATGGAGACATACGTGTTGGATCCGCGTTGCTGGCGGATCGGCCGCATCTTCTGCCGCAATCCGTTGCTTCGGCGTACCGATCGCATTGAAGCCTTGGTCACGTTGGTCGCCCTTATCGTCTCGCTGATCGCGATTCCCGTCGCCGGTGTGGCGGGCGCAGTGGTCTATGGCGCTCGTGACAGCAAATACACCCAGGAGGCGCATCAGCGACACGCGGTCACGGCAACGGTTACCGACGCCGGAACCGACCGGTCGGCTGCAACAGTGGCGCAGGCGAGGTGGCCGGTCGCGGCCGGCGAGCGCACCGGAGTGCTGGAACTCACCAGCGCGGGCAAGGTGGGCGATCGCATCAAAATCTGGGTGGACAACGACGGCAACCCAGTTGCCGCGCCAACCCCGACGTGGCGTGCCGTGAGCGATGCGGTTGCCACCGCACTGGCGATAATGCTGAGTGTGGGTTTTTGGCTGACATTCCTCGTGACCAGCATGCGCTCACGGCTGGATCGAGCACGCGACGCTCAATGGGAGCGTGAGATCAGGTGCTTGCAGGAAGACGGCGGCCGGACGAGTCAGCACTAGTGCTCGCCGGGCGCAGGCTGATGGAACAATCGCCCCTATGCAGAGTGCGTTATTCGGGCGGATGATGTGTCGATGACTGGACACGATGAAGCCTCCGATGCCGCGTTGTTGGACACGGCCGGGCTGCACAGTCTTGTCGAGGTATTGATCGAGCGAGGCTATCGCGTAGTCGGTCCGACGTTGCGGGACAACGCGATCGTGCTGGCCGAACTGCAATCGGCAGACGATCTTCCGCGGGGCTGGGGTGTCGATGTAGCCCCGGGGCATTACCGGCTGCGTCGCCGCGCCGATGACGCGGTGTTCGGGCATTCGGCCGGGCCCCAGTCCTGGAAACAGTTCCTTCACCCACCACGCCAACGGCTGTGGGCCGGTACGCGGGACGGCGCGGACGGCGCCCAAACCGAAGACGAGATCCCGAGGTACGCATTCCTCGGAGTGCGAGGATGCGACTTGGCCGCAATTGCCACCCTCGACCGGGTGCTCGGCCGGTCTGCCTATCCCGACAACTCTTTTGTCGGCCGTCGCCGCCAGGCCTTCGTCGTCGCGGTAAACTGCACGGAACCGGGCGGGCTGTGCTTCTGCACATCGATGGGCACCGGCCCTGCGGTCGGACCGGGCTACGACTTGGCCCTAACGGAGCTGCTCGGAGGTGACGTGCCGTCGTACCACGTCGACGTCGGCAGTGAAGAGGGTGCTGATGTGCTTGCGGAGGTGCCGCACCGGACGGCCGTTAGCGAGGAAAGCCGTTGTGCGCGTGCTGACGTCGAGGCCGCGGCCGATCGGATGGGCCGCCGGATGCCGGACGTGGATCTGCGGGAACTGCTTGTCCGGTCACGCGAGTCGCCGCAGTGGGACGAGGTGGCCAGTCGCTGCTTGACGTGCGGCAACTGCACGATGGTGTGCCCAACGTGCTTTTGTACCAGCACCGAAGACGTCAGCGACCTGACCGGTGAGCACGCCGAGCGCTGGCGGCACTGGGCGTCGTGTTTTGAGTTCGATTTCACCTACGTCCACGGCGGCGGCAGCGTCCGTCAGTCCGGCGCATCCCGCTACCGGCATTGGTTGACCCACAAGCTGGGCACCTGGCACGACCAGTTCGGCATGTCAGGTTGCGTGGGCTGCGGGCGATGCATCGCCTGGTGCCCGACCGGCATCGACATCACCGCGGAGATGAACAAAATGGCCGGCGATGGGTGACGGGGCGATCGGCTCCGCTGCACCGGCGTGGAACCGCTCTCCGATGGCGCCGGTCGCGTACCGGGTGCGCAGCCGCATGGTGGAGAGCCCGGATTCGGCGACGTTATGTCTGGTACCTGTCGACGAGACCCTGCGGTCTCCGGAGCCGGGTGAATTCATGATGCTCTACGCGTTCGGTGTCGGTGAGGCTGCGATCTCGATCAGCGGCGATCCCACCGTCGCTGACGGCTCGATCACGCACACGATTCGCGCGGTTGGGGCGGTCAGCAGCGCCTTGCACAATGCCGAACCGGGCGCCGTTGTCGGGGTGCGGGGTCCGTTCGGCACCACCTGGGGGTTGGCCGAGGCCGTCGGCCGCGATTTGGTCATGGTGGCCGGAGGCGTGGGGTTGTGCCCATTGCGTCCGGCGGTGCTGGTCGCGCTGGCCGAGCGGTCGCGCTATGGCAAGGTGACGCTCATCGTAGGTGCTCGCTCGCGGGCAGACTTCGTGTTCGCCGCCCAGCTCGAGAAGTGGGCCGAAGACCCGCAGATCGAACTACACGTCACAGTCGACGTCCCAGTCCAAGGTTGGCATGGGGAAGTCGGCCTGGTCACCGGGCCGCTGAACCGGCTGACGCTAGACCCCGATCGCACCACGGCGTTCCTGTGCGGGCCGGAGCCGATGCTGCGCTTCGGTGCCGAGGCCCTGTTGGCCAAAGGCGTGGCCGCCCAGGACATTCGAGTCTCGCTGGAACGAAACATGCAATGCGGAATCGGCTGGTGTGGTCACTGCCAGTTGGGCCCGCTATTGCTTTGCCGCGACGGCCCCGTCGTCGGTTACGACATTGCCGGCCCGTTGCTGCAGGTGAAGGAGCTTTAGATGAGCCCAACCACGCTGGCCGTGTGGAAGTTTGCTTCTTGCGATGGTTGTCAGCTGACCCTGCTGGACTGCGAGGACGAGTTGCTCACTCTTGCCGGCCAGGTCAAGATCGCCACCTTCGCCGAGGCGTCCAGCGCAATGGTCGGCGGGCCCTACGACGTGTCACTGGTCGAGGGTTCGATCACCACCCGGCACGACGAGGAGCGCATCCGCGAAATCCGCGATCAGTCGAAGGTGCTCGTCACCATCGGTGCGTGCGCGACCGCCGGGGGAGTGCAGGCACTGCGCAACTTCGCCGACATTGCCGAATTCACCTCTGTCGTGTATGCCAGACCCGAGTACATCGATACGCTGGCCACCTCCACGCCGGCCTCTGCGCACGTCAAGGTTGATTACCAGTTGCCGGGCTGCCCGATCGACCGCGGCCAACTGCTCGACACTCTGGCGGCGCTGCTGATCGGACGCAAACCGCGGCTGCCGGCGAAGACGGTGTGCACTGAGTGCAAACTCCGCGGGGTGACGTGTGTCGTCGTCGCCAACGGCACTCCCTGTCTGGGCCCGGTCACCCACGCCGGCTGCGGAGCGCTGTGCCCCAGGCACAATCGTGGCTGCTACGGGTGTTTCGGCCCGTCCGCGGCCCCGAGAACGGCAACGTTGATCCCGCTGCTTCGCCGCGACGGCATGTCCGACGGCGAAGTCGACCGGGTGTTCTCGACGTTCAACGTGACCAGTTTCACCTCCGAGCGGAGCAAGCAGTGACCCCGTCCACTCGTACTCTGGGTGTCGGCACGCTGACGCGGGTGGAAGGCGAAGGCGCGCTGCACGTCACGCTGAAGGACGGAGCGCTGGAAAGTGTCCAGCTCAACATCTATGAACCACCACGGTTTTTCGAAGCGTTCCTGCGCGGACGCGCCTACACCGAACCGCCGGACCTGACCGCGCGGGTCTGCGGAATTTGCCCGGTCGCCTATCAGGTCAGCGCCTGCAACGCGATCGAAGACGCCTGCGGCGTCGAAGTGGATGAGGAGCTCATCGCGTTGCGGCGCCTGCTGTATTGCGGTGAATGGATCAACAGTCATGCTCTGCACATCTACCTTTTGCACGCGCCGGACTTCCTGGGATATCCCGACATTATCGGCATGGCGCGCGACCACGCTGCGACCGTCGAGCGTGGGCTATCGCTGAAGAAGGCGGGCAACCAGCTGATGGAGTTCGTTGGCGGGCGGGCCATACACCCCGTCAATGTGCGGCTGGGCGGATTCTATTCTGTGCCAACGCGCTTGGAGTTCAATCCGGTCGCCGAACTGTTGCGGCGTGCGCTGGACAACGCAGTTGCCACCGTCGATTGGGTATCCGGATTCGATTTCCCCGACCTCGAGCTTGAGCACGAGTTCTTGGCACTTTCGGCACCCGGCCGATACCCGATCGAGAACGGCTCCATCGCGCGCGGCGCCGGCCCGCCGTTTCCGGTTGCCGATTTCACCGACCATGTCGTCGAGTCCCAGGTCCCGTACTCGACCGCCCTGCACGCGACACTCGATGGCGGCCGCTATCTGACCGGCCCGCTGGCGCGGTTTTCGTTGAACTCGTCGGCGCTGTCACCGATTGCAGCGCAGGCCGCCACTCGAGCCGGGCTATCCGGCGAATGCCGAAATCCCTTCCGCAGCATCATTGTCCGCGCTGTCGAAGTAGTCTATGCGATCGAAGAGGCACTGCGAATCATCGACGACTACCAGCGTCCGTCGCGGCCGTTCGTCGACGTCCCGGCGCGTGCCGGCGTCGGGCATGGCGTCAGTGAGGCACCCCGCGGACTGCTCTACCACCGATACCAGATCGACGAGGACGGACTGGTTTCCGCGGCGACGCTGATCCCGCCGACTTCGCAGAACCAAGCGGCGATCGAAGCCGACCTGGGCCGCCTCGTATCCGACAACATCTCTCTCGAGGACGCTGCGCTGACCACGCTCTGCGAGCAATTGATTCGCAGCCACGACCCTTGTATTTCATGCTCGGCGCACTTCTTGAGGCTCACGGTGCAGCGGGGATGACCGGTGGGATCGTCGTCATCGGTCTCGGCAACACCTACCGCACCGACGACGGCGTGGGCATCGCCGCCGCCGTCGCGCTAGACGAACTGGCGTTGCCTGGTGTTCGGGTGGTGATCGACGTTGCGGAGCCCATGAGTCTGCTCGAGGCATGGTCGGGTGTCAAGCTTGCCGTGGTTATCGACGCCGCGGTCGTGACTTCGCCAACGCCGGGCCGCATCCGTCGCTGCACGTTGAGTGATGTAGTTACCCCATGCGACGGGTTGAGTTCGCACAGCGTCGATATCGGTCGCGCTCATGCCTTGGGACACGTACTTCGACGAGTGCCCGACGCACTTGTGGTATTCACCGTCGAAGTGGCTGACACCCGTCACGGCTTCGGCTTGACCCCACAGGTCGCACGTTCAGTGCCGGAACTGGTCGGCATGGTAGTAAGCGAAATCAGGTGCAGCCAAGCAACTTCCGGCAGGTAGCTCTGGGCTATACGGTGGGACCCAGCGAGGCGATCGCGGCGCACAGCTTCTTGGTGACCTCATCGGCGATCGCCTTGAGCGTGAGGTCGCCGGTTATTTCGAGCAACAAACCCGGATTCATCGCCTCGACGATCACTCGAACTGGGTCACCCGGGTCGGTGCGCACCAACACGTTGCAGGGGAGCAGCAGCCCGATCTCACGGTCTTCGTTGATAGCCCGGTGAGTCAACGCCGGATTGCATGCAACGAGGATGAGGTAGTCCTCCATGTCGACGCCGAGCTTGGACTTCAACGCCGCTCTGACGTCTATTTCGGTCAACACGCCAAACCCGTTTTGCGTGAGTGCTTCTCGAGTGCGGCCGACAGCGTCGTCAAACTCGGTTGCCAAGTGTGTCGACAATTCATTGCTCATGATGAGTTCCTCGGCGTGGACCGCCGAAGCCGAACCGACCCGCCCGCTGCTGAGGCGTGCGCCCATGCGTCGTGGCTCGGACCTATTGTCGAGCATTCATGGCCGCACCTTTGTCGAGCATCTCGCGTTGACCGAGGTGAAGAAGTCACGGCCATCGTTGAGCAACTTCACATCCCATAGGGATCATCCGATCGTTTGAACGCTGCGTGCGATAGGGACGAAGGTCCCAACGGTTGGGGGCTTCCGTTAGCTGGGCGGAACGTGCAGGTGGGCTTGGCGTGACGGGCGCGCGACAAGGACGGGTCGTTGGGCCACCTTGTCGCAGTCGTGCTGGGGTGCTAGTTGCTTGGCGAGGGAAGGACCCCGCTGCGGACCGCTGGACCGATGTTGGACATGACCCGGTTTAGCAGGTCGTCGTATGCGGACCCGTCCGTCAGCAGCGCAGCCGGTCCGTGATGAAGTAGGTAAGCGTTGAGGCGCCGATCGATAGGCCAGTCGACGTAGATCTGTCCCGCGAACTCGGAAGCGAGGAATTCCCACGCGGTGGCATCAAGCTGAGATCCGGTCATTGCGTTGCCGTCAGTCGACGTCATCACCATTCCCTTCCTAACCCGTGACCCACTTCATCGTTTTCGAACCGGTAGTCCGTCGGTAGAGGCCAAAGTCATCACCGCGGCCGACCAGTGTCCTGGTGAAGACCGCCGGCGTTCTGCTGGTGTGCTGCGGGTGGGTCAACTTGCGATGCCCGCCGAAATTGCTGGCGCGATAGCACCGCGCCGCTGGGGGTGTTCTGCGGTCGTCGACTCCCAACTCGGTGATCCCACGATCGGCAATGCGACCGGCCTCTATGCCCTAAGTCCCTATTTCAAGAAGTTTGGGACTTCAGTCCCTTTTCGCCAAGCCCGGGACACGATCGGATGGAGTACCTAAGTGAGGCATCCTGTCCACCCGAACCTCGGGTTGACCAGGGGAGGAGCAAACGGCACCGACGATGACAGAAAACGTTCTCTCCGATGCACAGATCACCGCGCTGACAGCGGCGCAGCGACGCGAGCTAATTCGGCGTCTCGAGCGGCCCATGGCGGAACTGAGCCCAAAAGGCTTCGCAGCGAAGCTAACACAAGCACATCTGGGGCTGATGACTGGCGGCGCGGTGTTCATGATCCCCTGGATCATCTACCTCGGCTTTACGCTGCCTCAGAACTACACCGTCCGCGACTGGCCGTTGACGTGGTTGGGCTTTGACAGTTTGTTGGTCGTGTTCATGGCGGCGACGGCCATCCTGACCTGGCTGCATCGCCAGTTGCTCGTGTTGCCCGCTTTCACGACCGGAATACTCCTGCTCTGTGACGCGTGGTTCGACATCACGACGGCCAGTCCCGGCGAGCGTCGCGCCGCGGTGCTAACCGCGGTACTGGGAGGGCTCCCCCTGGCATTCGTTCTCATTGGCGGGGCCGTGAGCTTGATGCGCTTGAACGCGAGCCGGCTGTGGCTGCTCGATCCCGGCCAGTCCCTGTGGCGGTTGCCGCTGCTTTCCTAACGGCCGGCCGATCACCAAAGGGAGTGACGACGATGCTCGGAATTCTCAATTCCATTGAGATCGAGCCGCATGGACACACCGCCGACGGCCTGTAGCAGACGATGCGGACCAACGCGCCAAGTGTTTCGAGGTCGAACGGGTCGACGCAGGCGGTTCGAATCCCGTCCGCCGGCCACGGAAGACGCCGCGACACGGAGAGCATTGCCGTGATCGGCGATCACTGGTGGCCCGGCCGAGGCCACAGACCTGCCCAAATCTGGACCGCCAACCAAGGCGAAAGGGACCTTTGGCCATCCCAGCTGGTGACGTGATACCCCTCCTGCCAACCTGCCCACATGTGCACGATTGAACTTCTAAAGGAGAGGAGAAGGGCATGAAGGCGAAGGTCGGTGACTGGCTGGTGATCAAGTCCGGCACAATCGATCAGCCGGACCAGCGGGGGTTGATCACCGAAGTTCACTCACCGGATGGCGCGCCACCGTATGTGGTGCGGTGGCTCGCCACCGACCACGAGGCGACCGTATTTCCGGGCGCTGACGCAATCGTCGTCACGGCAGCGCAGCAGGCGGACGCTGACGAGCGTGCGCGACACCGGTTCGGGGCCGTACAGTCGATCATCTCCCACGCCAAAAGTGACTAGGGCGCTTTCGGATAGGGCGATGAAATTGGCGTCGACGGTTGGGTGGCCGGCTAAGGTTCGGCGCCGCGACGGGATGCTGGCTCACTTCAGCGTCGGCCGGATCGACGTCGCGCTTCTGCGCGCCCGGTTTAGTTCGATGTCACTTCTTCTCGCGCGGGCCGGTGACTTTTGGCCCTGGCCCGCAACCAGTTCCGTGACGTAGCACGTAAGTATGCGCCACAGAACAGAATTGCCACAGGCCATCGACGTTGAGGTGACAACGCATGACGAGCTTGCGGGAGCCGCAGAATACGCGCGCAGCAAAATCGGCGAGCTCGGGCGGTACGCCAGCCGGCCGGTACTGCGCGCCCGCGTCAGGCTGAGCAGGCACCGCGATCCGGCGGTGCAGCGGCCCGTGGTCGCGCAGGCCAATCTCGATGTCGATGGCCGGCCTGTCCGCGCTCAGGTCGACGCGGAGAACGCGCGAGAAGCGGTCGATCTTCTCGCGGCGCGGCTGCGCCGCCGCCTGGAACGCGCCGCCGAACGTGGGGAGGCACGTCGCGGCGAGCCGCCAGCGGGCGGTTCACATGAATGGCGGCACGATTCCGAGCCGACGCATCGGCCCGACTACTTCCCCCGTCCGGCGGACGAACGCCGTGTCATCCGTCGCAAGTCGTTCACGATGGCGCCGTGCACCCTCGACGAGGCCGCCCGTGAAATGGATCTTCTCGACTACGATTTTCACCTGTTTACTGAAAGAGGCACCGGCACTGCGGGCGTGCTGTACCGTGCCGGTGCGACGGGCTACCGCCTTGCGCTGGTAGCGCCCGCTCTGGCCGACCAGGTGAACCCAGCCGGGCTGTCCGTGACCATCAGCCGACAACCGGTGCCCTGTCTGACCGAGGAGGAAGCGGCCAACCGGCTGGGTCTGCTCGGTCTGCCGTTCCTGTTCTTTATCGACGCCGCCCAGGGGCGCGCGAGCGTGTTGTATCACCGCTACGACGGGCATTACGGCTTGATTACCCCCGCGGGCTAGACGTCTTGTAAGTCGGCGCATCCAGTGACCATTGTCCAGGGGCCAAAGGTCTTTACGCCCTTATTTCCGAGGGCGGATTGGCGGAACGTTGAGAATGCCGAGATGGTTCGAGGTTGCCACCGGCTCACGGTGAGAAGGAGTTGTTGAGTCATGAGTAGTCGAAATTTCGGCCTGGGGCCGGCGGCGGGCGAGTACAGCGCGGAATACGACGATCAGCTTCAACCAGAGGACACGCTGATCGACCGTGGCGTCGATGACGTACTGGACGAGGGATATTCGCCGCCCGAGCGACCGTACGGACGTGGTGCCTTCGGGCCGTCGGAAAGCATCGATGAGCACCTTGCAGAGGAAGAGCAAGATCCGCTGTCGCGAATCGGTGACCCGCTCGACGAAGAGGAACAGCAGCGGTCCGACGAAGCCGAGCGTGAAATCGAGTTTCCGCAGCGACGCGAGGTTGGTTCGGTGCGAGCGGGTCGACTTGTCGCGCCGGACAGGGGTTTTGGCGAAGACACAGAGGCAGAGCTGGTGGCCGAGGACGTCGGTATCAGTGGGGGAGCAGCGTCTGCCGAAGAGGCCGCCATTCACATCATCGACGACGGAGACTAATTCTGCCCGCGATCGGCTTAAAGAACAGACGAATGACCTCGCGACTCGGGACTTCCGCCCCTACCGCGCGCCTATCCGGTGATGGTCGCATCTAAAGCGTCGGTAAAAGATAGCTATCGGCTGATTCGGGCAATCCCGCTGGCGAGGCCGAGGCAAGGAGACTGGCGATGACAGGCAACGGTGACCGCACCAAGACGTGCCAAATCGACGTGCTGATCGAAGGGCAAGAAGAGCGCACCCGGGTAAAGGCGCGACTGTCCTGGGCAGGACAGACGCATGTCGGTGTCGGTCTGGCGCGACTCGATCCGGCCGACGAGCCGGTGGCCCAGATCGGCGACGAGCTTGCGATCGCCCGGGCGTTGTCCGATTTGGCTAATCAGCTGTTCGCTTTGACGTCAAGCGATATCCAAGCCAGTACCCACGAGCCGGTCACGGATCTGCACCACTGAGCAAGGGCCAAAACGATTTGCGACCGTGTTATCGCGTTCACGACGACCTTCCGCCCTACAGCAACGATTTTGAGAGAGCGTAGCAACGAATCATGAGACAGAGACCCGATCTACCAGCCGTTCTCGACGTCGAGGTAACGACGCATGGGCAGCTATCCGATGCCGAGGGCTACGCACGGACGAAGATCGGCGAGCTCAGTCGCTTCACCCACCAACCAGTGCTGCACGCTCATGTCAGATTAGGCGAGCACGGCGATCCAGCGGTGGCCCGCCGGATAATCGCGCAGGCAAACCTCGACGTCAATGGTCGGCTGGTCCGCGCGCAGGTCGAAGGCACCACCGCGCGGGAAGCAATCGATCGGCTCGAGGCGCGACTGCGTCATCGACTGGAACGCAGCGCCGAACACTGGGAAGCCAAGCGAGGCGGCACCCCTCGAGTCGGTCCGCACGAATGGCGGCACCAGTCCGAGCCCACCCACCGGCCGAGCTACTTCCCCCGGCCCGAAAGTGAACGCCGAATCATGCGTCACAAGTCGTACAGCCTGCCAACTTGTACGGTCGCAGAGGCCGCGCTCGAAATGGAGCTGCTCAACTACGACTTCCACCTTTTCACCGAGGCGGGCACGAAGCAGGACAGCGTGCTGTACCGCGAGGGACCCACCGAATACCGTCTCGCACTTGTCAATCCGGAATTCGCTGACAACCTAGCGCCGTTCGAACTGTTGCTGTCCATCAGTCCGCAGGTGGCTCCGCGGCTCAGCGTCGACCAGGCAATCGAGCGGATCGGGTTGCTTGGCTTGCCATTCCTGTTCTTCGTCGATACCGCCAAAGACCGTGGGAGCGTGTTGTATCACCGCTACGACGGGCATTACGGGCTCATCACACCGGCGAGTTGAGTGAGTACCACATCACGCGGGTAGGTCCCCTTGATACCGCTTGATACCGCGGCGGTCCCGGAACGCCCCCTGTCCGGGACCGCCGCTCTCAAGTTCAGCCTTGATGGCTAACTTTCGGCGACCGCGTTTACGGACCTACTGCTCCGGGTGAGCTAGGCGGTCGACGAACCACTCGCGCGCCAGCACGGCCACTTGCTCGAGCGTGCCCGGTTCCTCGAACAGATGGGTGGCGCCAGGGACCACGGCGACCTCGCACTCGGCAGGCATCGCTGCTCGTGCCTGCTTGTTGCGCTTAAGGACCATTTCGTCGCGTCCGCCCACTATCAATAGGGTCGGCGCGTGCACCTCGCGCAACGAATCTCGCGCAAGGTCGGGCCGCCCACCGCGGGACACCACCGCAGCGACCTTGACACTGGGATGTGCGGCGGCAGCCAAGGCCGCGCCCGCGCCGGTACTGGCGCCGAAGTAACCGACCGGCAATGACGCTGTGTCGGGTGGGCTGGCCAGACAACCCGTGACATGGACCAATCTGCTAGCGAGCAACGCGATGTCGAACACGTTGGCGCGGTTGCGTTCTTCATCGTGCGTCAGCAGATCGAAAGCACCGTGGCGAACCCGGCCTTGTTGAGCACCTCGGCGACATATCGATTGCGCGGGCTGTGCCTGCTGCTCCCGCTGCCATGCGCGAACACGATGACGCCCTTCGGGTGCCGGGGAATGGTCAGATGCCCTGCCACCGAAACCTGCCCGGCCGTCACCTGAATCTCCTCGTCACGCAGCGGCGGATCGTCGTTGCCGGCCTTGGCGGCTGCGCCAAAACTCCTGCGCGCCCGGTTGAGCAGGGCGGCCACCTCGTCGTCTGAGGTCTGCGCGAAGTCACGGTATCCCTGGCCCACGGCGAAGTACGGCACGGGCGTTTCCAGGCACACCACCTCGTCGGCATACTTGCCGAACTCCTCGGCGGTGTCGCCGGCCCCGACGGGAACTCCCAATACCACCCTGCTGGCCCCCTTGGCGCGGGCCACCTGGCAGGCCGCCCGCGCTGTCGATCCGGTAGCAATGCCGTCGTCGATGATCACAGCGATCCGGCCCTTCAGCGAAATCGGCGGATGATCGCCCCGGAAGCGTTCGGACCTGCGTTGCAACTCGGCGCGCTCCTTGTTTTCGACCGCAGCCATTTCCTTCCCGCTGAGACGGGCCTCGCGCATGACGGAGCGGTTGAGTACCCGCACACCGCCTTCGCCGATGGCGCCGAAGGCCAGCTCTGGGTGAAAGGGCACCCCCAGCTTGCGCACTAGCAAAATGTCGAGGGGGGCTTCTAATGCATCGGCGACCTCAAAGGCCACAGGTACTCCGCCTCGCGGCAGACCGAGCACCACTACATCTTGACCGCGCAAGAAATCCATGCGCGACGCCAATTGTCGTCCGGCATCGGCACGATCACTAAACTTCCTCATGAGTCGAGTCTGCGTGCTATCGCCGCCCTCGGGTACGGCCACAAGTCCTCTACTCAAGCGACGAAGATCCCGAAAAGTTTGGCATCGCGACGATTCCGTCCGAACCTAGACCTGTTGGCTGGCCAGTCTGTCCGTTGCGGCGTATCGAAGCAACGCACCGACCCCGTCTGCGGGTGCAATCCGGCTGTCGGCTCGCATCAATGAGGCCCCAACCGCGATTGCAGTGAACGGCAACGCCTCATCGGCCCTTGCTACACGTTCGACCGGTTCGCCGAAGTCGGACAGCACGTCGGCATCGGGCGCGATCCTGGTAAGCGCTTTGCCGGTGACCACGGTGGCGTCGCCCAGCTCACCGATAATGAGTGTGTCGACGTCGCCGTCACGCAGCGCCGCGCATACGGCTGCCAGCCCTTCGGCCGCCAACCCCGACCCGCGGTCGATTTCCGCCTCGAACCGATCAGCGATGTCGGTCATCTCGGTGTGGTGGCGCTGGGCGAACTCCGTGGCGGTCAGCCGGCGGATCTCGTCGGAATCGATGCCGCTTTTGCGTGCTTCGGCATGCAGTTGTGACACCCGCCCCGTCACGCGCTCCGGCAATTCGGCAATCACATCCGCGCGTGAACGAACCTGGCCGCACACGAACACCACCTCGGGATCCCATTCATCCACTAGCCGCGTCAGGTGGTCGGCGGCCGCGCGGCAGTTCATCCGGATGGCTTCCTCGGTTGTGTGCTGGAAGTCGCCGTAGCCTTTCCAGCCGGCAGTGACCGGCTTGTGCACCGGATACCCGGCACCCTCGATGCTGGTGGAACTGATGGCTCCCCCCCGATAGAGCGTGACGTCGGCGCCGGCGTGATCAACAGCGGCAAATACATAGGTCGGTCGCTGCATCTCCAGGTCGAGCAACGGCACGATGTACGGGTAATCCGATAAGCGAATCACCGTGGCCGGCGGTGGGCTGATCAGCTGCTCGTTGATAAGCACCTGATCGCTGGTCGCGATGACCGCGCGGCCGCGTCGGCCTACGGCCGGTCGATGTCGCAATACGGCTTCCTCGAGCCTACGGAGGATTTCCACATCCGCGCCAAGGTCCTTGAGATGCTTGCGGATATCGCGCCATCTGGCTTCGAGTTGCTCGACGGCATCCAGGGTGTCGTGTGAGTCGTCGAAATATACCGAGGCAAACGGGCCTTGTGCTTTTTCCAGCCACCTGAGGCGTTCTGATCGCATGCCATCCCTCTCCGCTTTAGTTGTGTTTGTCTTGTTCGAACGTAGGAAGGACAAACGTGGGTGCACGAGAGTCGTTAGCCCTTGGATGGTGGTCTTAGGTCCCGATCAAGAACATCTTCGGGCTGGATCGGTCGGCAGCGCGCTTCGTGCGGGACCAACGCCCACTGTCTAAGTGACTTTGTTCCCTACTTCCGCCGCGGCCGGCGTACGAACGATGGGACCCGTGAAATGGCGAACCGAGGGATCGCAGGATGAGTCCGGGCCGCGACCGATCCTCGTCTCCGGTGAAGCGAACCGCGGAGAGCGACTCCAGGAATTCCTCGGTAGACAGGCGCAATCATCGAAGGTAATCAATGTCTTTCGGCAGGAATTGACAACCTTCGAGAAAATCGAGCACGTCTGACAACGCCGGCAGCCCTCAGATGGGGCCGGCCTCGGGGAGCCTGCGGAAGAAGCTCTCCAAGCGCGGGTTGTTCCAGCCACCTTTCGAAGTGGGTGCCGTCAGGCGCCGTCAGGCAAAGCAGGACTCGCGGTCGGGCTCGGGACCGAATCTGAATCGGCGGCCGCTGATCTCGCTCGCTGTCACCCGCACGTAGCGAAGCTTCAGCGTCGGAATCCACGGCAGCAGCTTTGCTTGTTCGGCTTCCTCGATCTCGGTCCGGGTATCCAGCACATGCGCGCGACCCTTGACGATGACACTCCAGCCTTCCGTCATGTTGTGACGGTCGGCCTCGAAAACCACGTCCTGGTTCACCACAACGCTGCTTAGCTTGGTGCCCTCAGCCGTGCGAAAAAGAATGGTCTGATCCTGGGTGACGAAGTTTACCGGGAAAACCTCGGGTTGGCCTCCGACGTTGGTGATCAGCCGGCCCAGCTCCACACCGGCCAGAAGGTTCCAACATTCACTTTCGGACAAAATGGTGATCGGCTGATCGTGTGCTGGCATTGCCATCCTTGCTGGGTCTTCGTGATGAGTGAAACCGCTACCCGGGCGATTGCTCGTAGAGAGCCGAGATCTCGTCCGCGGACGTCGCGACGACGACCTTGCGGCGCAGCTTCATGCTCGGCGTCAGGTCGCCGGATTCGATAGAGAGTTCGCGGTCGAGGATCGCGAATTTCTTGATCTGCTCCCAGCGATTCAGTTCCAAGTTCAGCGTGTCGATGTATCCGGCGATGAGTTCACGTGTCTTTTCATTGCGCGCTAACTCGGCGAAGGACTTGTCAGCCAAACCATGCGCAGCAGCCCAGTCGCTCATCGCTTCGCTGTCGAGGCTGACTAACGCCACGCAGTAGGGCTTAGCCTCCCCAATGACCAGAATCTCGCCTACATACGGGCAGAGGCCTTTGAATCGCACTTCGATCGGCGATGGAGCCACGTACTTACCCTGCGAGGTCTTGAACATGTCTTTCTTGCGGTCGGTAATCCGCAGGAAGCCTTCGGCGTCGATCTCCCCGATATCGCCGGTGTGAAACCAGCCGTCTCGATCGAGTGCCTCGGCGGTGGCTTCGGGCAGGTCGTGGTACGAGGTCATCACACCGGGTCCCCGCAGCAAGATCTCGCCGTCGTCGGCGATCTTTACTTCGGTGGCCGGAAATGGCCAGCCGACCGTACCGAATCGATAAGCGTTGGGGCGGTTGATAAATGATGCGGCTGCCGTCTCGGTGAGCCCATAACCCTCGAGCACGGTGATGCCGACAGCATCGAACCACTGCGCGACGTTGTGGTCCAGGGCGGCGGCCGCCGAGACGAAGAATCGCACTCGCCCGCCGAAGCGCTCCCGGATGGTGGAGAACACCAGCCGGTCTGCCAGCTTGTATGCCAGCGACGACACCAACGAGGGCTTCTTTCCCGCTTGGCGTGCCGCCGATACCTTCAAGCCCACCCCGATCGACCAGCCGAAGATCGCCCTCTTGAGCCGGCCCTGCTCGGCGACCATCTGCTCGATGCGGGCATGAGCCTTTTCGAAGATGCGCGGCGCAGCGCCCATGACGGTCGGATGCAGGGCCGCAAGATTGTCGACGATTCTTTCCACGCGGCCGTCTATCGCGGTGGGGAATCCGATCGCCAGCGGCAGCGCCAGCATCACTTTGCCGAATGAGTGCGCTAACGGCAGCCACAGGAAGTTAAGGTCATCGGGCCCAAGGACGTTCAGCGCATCGATGGCCGCGGCGGTGTACGTCCATGCCCCGTGGGTCAGCCGCACGCCCTTCGGTCGCCCAGTGGTGCCGGAGGTGTAGATGAGGCTGGCCAGCTGCTCCGGGCCGGCGGCTGACACCCGCTCCTCGACGGCGTTGGGGGAGTCGGCGAGCAACTGCTTACCCAGCTGCTCCAGCTCAGCAAGGGTGATCACCCAGTCGCCGTCACCCCTGCCGTCGATGATCACTACCTTGCTCACGTCGGGCAGTTCGGTGCGGTGTTCGAGGATCTTGTCCAGCTGGGTCTGATTCTCGGCGACTACAACCCGGCTTCCTGAGTTGGCGACGATGTAGGCGACATCGGCGGCGATCGTCGTCGGATACACGGTGGTGGTCGCCGCGCCGGCGCACATCACGGCGAAATCGACGAGCACCCACTCGTATCGCGTCGACGACGCAAGCGCAACCCGATCCTCCGGGCTGATCCCCAATGAGATCAGCCCCGCGGCGATGTGATGCACGCGCTCACCGACCTGCTGCCAGGTCACGCTCTCCCAGCTGTGATCCTGTGGGTACCGGAAGGCTTCGGCATGTGGGGTGGCGGCAACGCGGTCGAGGAACATCCGTCCCACCGACGGTGCCCGGTTCTCGATCTTGGCGAAGTCGGGCTTCTCCAGAGAGGCAAGTGATGCGTTCATGTTGCTAATCCGTTGGTGTTGCTTCGAATAGAGACGGGGTGGTGATCTGGTAGCGCCTTCGATCCTGCTGTGTTCTCGAAGTCGGGAATAGAGGCCAAAGTCATCCTGATGTGCGACAGCCGTTCATTCCGAAGACGCGTGTTAGTCAACTCGCAATGGCTACTTCGACGGATAGGCACTCAGCGAGGGCATGCGCTGATGGCCAATCTCCCACCCGGACCGCGCGGGCAAGGTCGTCAACCAACGGGCTGTGGGTGCCCAATTCCGCCAACCATCCGGAAATCGTGGCCGTGATCGCGTGGGCGGGCACTCGGGCCGTATGTCCATCGTGCAGACGATCGATCACTTGATAGATCGTGGTCATCGGCCTGCGCTGTGGCCAATGATGCCGCAATATCGGTGAATTCATCGTCGCCTCCCGGTTAGCCTTACGGGTCTATCCGACCACTGCCGCCGGCCGAGACGTAGAGGCAAAGAGCACGACCACCGGAATGCTTTGGTCTCGCTTCGGATCTGCCGAAGTCCCAGCCCAACAGGGTCCTTTGTCACTGCACTTACCCGCGGAATACCCGGGCGGTGGTGGCGCCGGTCGCATACCGTATATCGGGTGACGGCGTATTGCGGGCTATCTGGCTTGGGGAACGCCGAGACACGGGAATTCGTGAGATGACCGCTGCATCACCCGATCGCGGTCGGCAGTTACCGCCGAAGCGGCACAAATCGGGCCCACGCCGGGCTGCCAAGCGGGCTGGCGTGAGCCCCGTTTGCGCCGAGGAACTGGCGGAGCTGCAGGTGTTTGCCGACGTCCCAGCGCGGGACCTGGCAGCATTGGCCGCTAACCTGAAGCCCCTGCATGCGGCCGCCGGCGAGGTCCTGATGCGGCAGGGCGAAAAAGCGGTGTCGTTTTCCATCATCACATCTGGACGAGTCGAGATCAGGCATGTCGGCCCGGATGGACAGGTCACGGTAACCGAGCTGTCGCCGGGGACGATTCTCGGCGAAATCGCATTGCTGCGAAACGCACTCAGAATGGCGACGGTGATCGCGGAAGATGATGTGCACGGCTACGTCGGATACGACGGCGCCTTCGAATGCATGCTGGCCATGCCGGTCGTCGCCGACCGGATGGTCCGCACCGCGCGACAGCGGTTGGCCGCATACATCGAGCCGATCCCGGTATTAGCCAAAGACGGCGCCGGGCTATTGCTGCGCCCAGTTCTGCCCGGCGATGCCGCGCGCTTCGAGGCCAGCGGGGCATTCTCGCGGGAAACTCTCTACCGGCGGTACCAGGGTGTTGCCCCAACCGAGGCGCGGTTGGCCTACCTGTTTGAGGTCGATTACGTCGACCACTTTGTCTGGGTCGTTACCGACGGCGTGCATGGGCCGGTCGTTGCCGATGCCCGCTTCATCCGGGATGAAGACGATCCGGCCTCGGCAGAGGTTGCACTCACCGTGGCGGACGCCTATCAAGGCCGTGGGATTGGGACACTGCTGCTCGTTGCGCTGGCGGTTGCCGCACGCGTCAATGGCATTGAGCGGTTTCATGCCCGGGTCCTTTCCGACAATCCGCCCGCGCGTGCATTGGGCGATAAGGTCAACGCCCTTTGGGAACAGGAAGAACCCGGGGTGATCACCACGACGGGGGAGATCCCGGCGCTCGATGAGCTACCCCTCGATTGCGACACGCGCCTGCAGATCCAGCACGTAGCCCGTCAGGTGATAAATGCGTTCGACTGACCCGACCGGAAGCGACCCTGAAGTGACTTATGCCTCGGGCCTTTGTGTCTTTGCGCCCTTACCTGGCGTGGGTTGCCCACGCAGCATGGACCCGTCCGGGCCATGTTCGCCGAAAGGAGTTGAGCAATGAAGTCGCTCATCGTCTGCGCTTCGAAATCGCACGGCAATACCCGCCGCGTAGCCGATCGGATGGCTGAGGTGCTTGATGCCGAGGTGGCAAGTCCCGAGTCGGTCAATCCCGCAACGATTCGCGAGTATGACCTCGTCGGCTTCGGATCCGGCATTTATTACATGGCCGTGGACGCGAGGCTGCGGAAATTAATACGTCGTGTCCCAGCCGTTGACCACATCCGAGCATTCACCTTTTTCACCAGCGGCGCCCGGGAGGCTCCGCTGTTGGCCTACCAAAAACCGGTTCGGAAACAGCTCGAATCGAAGGGCTTTGAGGTGATCGGGTCGTTTTCTTGCCGCGGGCTCGACACCGTTGGGCCATTCGGGTTCATCGGCGGGATAAACAGGGGACGGCCTAACGACCGCGACCTCGATCGGGCTTCGAAATTCGCGGCGCGGCTTCGCGAAAAGGTCATAGGCTCCCAGGCTGCTTCCTGAGCAAATGGCAAGCGAAGAGCGCTCCGCTCCCATCCTGGCGCTGGTGCACGGCCTCGTCGCCGAAGTTCACCCGCACGCCACGCCGCCCTCGGTGACGCTCGACAGCACTTTCGACAACCTGGGCATCGGCAGCCTCGAGCTGGCGGAACTGTTGCTGCGGGTCCAGGACAAATTCGGGGTGGTTCTGCCGCCCCACATCCTGGTCAGTGCGGAGACGCCGCGCGACCTCTTAGCGGCCATCGCTCGCGGCCATCCCGCCCTGGGAAAGGACCGCTTGGAGGACCGCCGCACCGTGTCAGTTCCGGTCACCGCGCCGGGCGGCCTGGCACCAGAGACAGCATCGACCCTGAATGACGTCCTCAACTGGCATGTCAGTGCGACCCCGGACCGAACGCATATCCGCATCCTCGACGATGCCGGTGGCCCTGTGGATTTGACCTACGCCGCGCTGCACCACGAGGCGGCCGCGGTAGCGGCCGGGTTGATCGCACACGACGTCATGCCGGGCGAGAGGGTCGCGATCATGTTGCCCACGTGCCGTGCGTATTTCGCCACCTTCGCCGGTGTGGTCCTCGTCGGCGCCGTACCCGTTCCCGTCTACCCGCCGGCCCGGCCGTCCCAGCTGGCGGACCACCTGCGGCGCACCACCGGCATCCTCGCGAACGCCGGGGCCACAATGCTGGTCACCGTGCCCGAGGCCGTTAGCCTCGGCCACCTGCTGCGCTCGAACGTCGAAACCCTGCGGCACGTCGTCATCCCCGAATCCCTCACGGGCGCAGGCGAAGACGCGCTGCCATCCCTTCCAAGACAACGACCCGACGACCTCGTGCTGGTCCAATACACCTCGGGCAGCACAGGGCAGCCGAAAGGGGTTGCGCTCACGCACCGGAACCTACTCGCCAACATCCGGGTAATGGGTCAGGCCGCGGCGGCATCGGGGTCGGACACGTTCGTAAGTTGGTTGCCGCTATATCACGACATGGGTTTGATCGGTGCCTGGCTCGGCTCCATGTATTTCGGCGTCCCGCTGGTGGTGATGAGCCCGCAATCGTTTCTAATCCGCCCGTCACGATGGCTCTGGGCGATCCACGCCAACCGGGCAACCATGTCGGCTGGCCCGAACTTCGCCTATGAGCTGTGCCTCGCCAAGGTCCGCGACGCCGAGATCGAAGGACTCGACCTAAGCTCGTGGCGATTGGCGTACAACGGCGCGGAGCCGGTGAGTCCCGCGACAATCGAGCGGTTCGGTGATCGCTTCGCCCCGTATGGGTTTCGACGGGAGGCGATGACGCCGGTGTATGGGCTGGCAGAGTCCTCAGTGGGTCTGGCTTTCCCACCGCTGGGCCGGGGTCCGCTCATCGACCGAATTCGCCGAGACGCATTCGTGCGTTCCGGACGAGCCGAGCCGGGAAAACCCGGTGAGCCGGACCTTCGTTTCGTCGCTTGCGGCCAACCGCTGCCAGGCCACGAGATCCGCGTTGTCGACGCCGCTGGCAACGAGTTGGGTGATCGCCGTGAAGGTCGTATCGAGTTCCGCGGTCCGTCGGCAACCACCGGCTATTTCAACAACGCGCCGGCGACGCGTTCACTGTTTCACGACTACTGGCTCGACACGGGCGACCTGGGCTATATGGCCGACGCCGACTTGTACGTCACCGGTCGGGTAAAGGATGTGATCATCCGCGCCGGCCGCAACCTGCATCCGGCGGAGCTCGAAGAGGCGGTCGGCAACCTCAAAGGTGTCCGCAAGGGATGTGTAGCGGTGTTCGCTTCTCCCGACCCGTCGGGGGGCGCCGAGCGACTCGTTGTGATGGCCGAGACCCGAGAGACTTCAGACGACGCCCGTGCCGCATTGCGCTCAGAAATCGCGGCCACCACAGTGGATCTGCTGGGTGTGGCCCCCGACGACGTGGTCTTGGCGCCACCGCGAACGGTACTGAAGACCTCAAGCGGCAAGATCCGGCGGGCGGCTAGCCAGCAGATCTACCGGGCCGGGAAGACCGGCGTGCGACCGCGCGCGGTGTGGTTGGAGTTGGCGCGGCTTCGCCTCCGCGGCGCGGCGCCGTCGCTGCGGCGTGCTCGTCGTGCGGCGGCCGCTGTGGCGTTCGCCGTTTACGCGTGGGTGCTGTACGCGATCCTTGGGTTGTCGGTTGCGGTCTTGCTGCTGCTACTACCGCGACCCTTGTGGCGCTGGTGGGTGGCCCGGGCAGCGGTCCGGCTGCTGGCTCGTGTTACAGGAACACCGGTCACCGTGCGCGGCCTCGACCACCTGCCTGCAGGGACGTCCATGGCGGTGGCCAACCATCCCAGCTGGATCGACCCGCTGGTGCTGGCCTCGGTGCTTCCTCAGTCGTTTCACTTCGTCGCCGCGGAAGTGCTTGAGCACCAGGGGCTCAACGGATTCGTGCTCAGGCGGCTCGGCCACCAGTTCGTCGAACGCCACGAGCGCCTACACGGCGTGGCCGACGCCGATCGACTGGCCGGCCTGGTGCGGGCCGGGCAGTCGCTCGTCATCTTCCCAGAAGGCCGACTGGCGCGTGCCCCAGGGTTGCGGTCTTTCCACATGGGCGCATTCCTAGTGGCCGCGGAAACCGGCGTGCCCGTCGTCCCGGTGGCTATTCGCGGGACGCGGGCAATATTGCGGCCGGAGCATCGTTTTCCGCGACGGGGAGCCGTCGACATCGCGGTTGGTGAGCCGATCCGGCCTTCCGGCGCCGACTGGGCCGCGGCAGTCGAACTGCAGCGCGTAGCGCGGAACGTCGTCCTAGACCTGTCGGGGGAGCCGGACGTCGAATGACAAATGACCGATGGCCGGACGGGTGTCCTGCGGGCAACCGTTCGGCCATCGGCCTTGGAGCATTGAGCGTTAGGACTGTTTGCCGCCTACTGCCTGGCCGGCGCTTCGCACCACGCTGCGGAAGAATTCGATCCGCCCGGTCACCAACTCCTCAGTTAAGTCCAGGGCGGCGTCGATGACGTTCTTGCGCCGCGCCTGATCGGGGAGGTCTCCACTCACCTGATCGACGAACTTGCGGATCGCGTCGATGGCCTGCTTACGGCTTGCCTCGACCGATTCGAGCACCTCGTCAGACATTTCGGCCCAGCGTGACTCGACCTTTTCCGGTGTCTGTGTCATTATCAATCTCCTCAGATTTCGTCGTATGACGCTGCAAATCCTGTCGCAGCGAACGGCAACTATGCCGAACCAAACACTATGCTGTCCACGTCACCGACACGAGTGCCTAAAGTCCTTCCTCACCCGAATCATTTGCCCCTGATCTGCGTCGATGATCTGTGCCTGCTAGTCAAGGACTTTCGGGGCATCTGCCGGGACGTAAGTCCCTAACGCGTCGTCTTCGACGCTGTTAGCTTTGCCGCTATGGCACGACCTGCCAGCGACGATGCCCGTCCGGGGGCTCTTCACCTGACCCCACCCGGTCTCGCTGGTTTGGGCGCCGTCACACCGTTCGTGCACACTGGCCTGTACTTCGCACAATCGTGGCGCGATTACCTTGGTCAAGCGACCGATGAACTTCCGATCGCACGGCCCACCATCGCCCTCGCGGCACAGGCCTTTCGCGACGAGGTCGTCCTGATGGGTCTGAAGGCGCGCCGCCCGGTCAGTCGGCCCGAGGCGTTCGAGCGCATCACGCGAGAAGTGGCCGCTGGACTGGAGTTCTACGGGAACAAAGGGTGGCTGGAAAAGCCCAAAGGATTCTTCACTAAACCTCCTGCGCTTTTAGAAGTCACCGTCCGAAAGATCAAGGGGCACAGACGCTCCTTTTATCGCCTCTTCTTCGACAGCGGGAATGCGCCGCATCCCGGCGAACCGGGCGCGCAACGGTGGCGGAGCTACACCGCGAACAACCGGGAGTACGCACTATTGTTGCGCCACCCGCAGCCGCGCCCCTGGCTGGTGTGTGTACACGGGACCGAGATGGGCCGGGCTGCACTCGATCTCGCTCTGTTCCGCGCCTGGAAACTGCATGACGAACTTGGACTGAACGTCGTCATGCCGGTCCTCCCGATGCACGGCCCCCGGGCCCGTGGGCTGCCCAAGGGTGTCGTATTTCCGGGAGAGGATGTGCTCGACGACGTACATGCGACGGCTCAGGCGGTGTGGGATATCCGGCGGCTGTTGTCCTGGATCCGGCTGCAGGAGCCGGATTCGCTGATCGGACTGAACAGTCTTTCGCTCGGCGGCTACATCGCGTCTTTGGTCGCCAGCCTCGAAAAAGGCCTCACCTGTGCGATCCTCGGTGTTCCCGTGGCCGACCTGGTCGAGCTGCTAGGGCGGCACTCCGGCCTCAGTCACGATGACCCGCGCCGACGCACGATGGAATTGGCTGAACCCATCGGGCGGATGGCGTCGCCGCTGGCGCTTGCTCCGCTCGTGCCCATGCAGGGCCGTTTCATCTACGGCGGTGTCGCCGATCGCCTCGTGCATCCACGCGAACAGGTGATCCGCCTCTGGCAGCACTGGGGTAAACCGGAAATCGTCTGGTACCCCGGCGGACATACCGGGTTCTTCCGGTCGCAGCCGGTACAGCGGTTCGTGTGGGAGGCGCTGCAGCAGTCAGGGCTCCTCGAGACGCCACCCGGGCAGCGCGACCGCCCTGCATAGTTGCGGAGGACGAAAATGAGTCCACTGGATCCGTTGGACGCGGCAATGCTGACCGCGGAATTGGTGTCGAATCCGATGCACGTTGGCGCCGTGCTGATCCTGTCGCCGCCGAAGGACGCTGGGCCGGACTATGTCGACGAGCTGTACCGCGAGGCGCTCGCCGGCAACGATCCGGTCGATCCGAGGCTTCGCAGGTATCCGCATCGCGGTGTGGATACCGGTGGCATGTGGGTCTGGCGTGATGTGGGCACCGTCGACATGAGCCAACATTGCCAGCGCCGCAAGGCGTCTGGGGGCCGTGATTTCTGGCGGCTGATTGGCGAGCTGGATGCAGAGCGCCTCGACCGGTCCCGCCCGATGTGGATGTCATATCTGATCGACGGCCTTGACGACGGCCGCTTCGCCTTCTATATCAAGGTGCATCACACCGTCATCGACGGTGTTGCCGGTTTCCAGATGATCGCCGACGCGCTGAGCACAGATCCCAAGCGTCGGTCGATGCCACCTTTCTATGCCGGCCACCATGGCGAATCCGCGCCTTCGTCGGCACCGGGGCTGGTGGCTCGTCTGGTAGCACCCTTGCAGTCGCTGGTTGGCGCGGCAGCGTCGAGCGTTGGGCTGATCGGGCGAGTTGTCACAGGCGAGATCTCGAATATGGTCGATAGCCTGGTAGGGCACACGACGGTGTTGCCTTTCGGAGCGCCCTACATGCGGTTCAACGGTCGTCTCGGGCCCGAGCGTGTGGTATCTGCGGGCAGCTGGCCGAAGGATCGAATTCGGGCCGTGCAAGACGCAGCGGGCGTGACTGGCAACGATGTGATAACCGCCGTCGTGTCCGGAGTTCTGCGCCGCTGGTTGCTTGACCGGGGCGAACTGCCTAAGCAGTCGCTGATAGCCATCTGCCCGATCACGGTGCGTGACCGTGAGTGCGATACGGCAAATGATCGGCACAGCAACATGTTCGGTCTCTGGCTGTGCCCGATGGGCACGAATCTAGAAGACCCGGCCGCGCGGTTGGATCTGATCCACCGGTCGATGTCGGAAGGAAAACAGTGGGTGGCCAAGCGCGGTGCGGCGGCATCGCTGCTGACGGTCGCGGGAAGTATCGCCGCGACAGCGGTTTTCCCGCTGCTGCCGTTCACGCAGAAAATCCGTACCGGATACAATCTGCCGATTTCGCATGTTCCCGGTCCTGGTGCCGAAATGTATTGGAACGGCGCGCATGTCGAGGAGATCTACCCGGTTTCGACGGTCTACGACGGTCAGGCACTCAACGTGACGACGTGCTCGTACGCAGACCGGGTCGGTTTCGGCTATGCCGCGGGCGACGATGCGGTGCCCGACATCGACATGCTGATACCGCTGACCGAACAGTGTCTGACCGAACTGGAAGCCGCCGTGGGTGTGGAGGACATGCCGCAACCCCGAACCCGTCTACGTTGACCAAGTTCGGGCACGAATAGCCACGAATAGTGTTGCGATCAGGCGGCGCGTGGCAGATCCGGAGTTGAGCTTGCCGATTGTGCCGTCGACCGGCTCGGTGCGGGAACCCACCCAACGAAGGTCAGGTACAGCCCGCCCAGGGCCATAGCGATGAAGCCTGCCCGCCACGAGGTGCCCGCGTCGACTGCGGTGTTGGCAAAAGACAGGTACGTTTGCGGGAAGGCCATCAGAAAGAACCCTTTCAGCGTTGTCAACCATCCGAGGAGTGACACGATGATCGGGGCAGCGCCTTTCCAATACTGGTGAAGCGCGACGACGACCAATCCGCTAAGCAAGACAAACGCGCCAGTCACCCAGGGCCACAGGGGATTCGCCCGGAAATCCGTCAGCAGTGTGCGCATGCCCGAGCCGTGTGCGACCGCCGTGGTGGTGATGATCACGAGAAAGGGGCCCATCACGCGGGCGAACATGCGTGTCCTGGCCGAGGTCTGTTGTGAAGAGCTCATGGCTGCACCTCTGTCTAGATGACGACCTCACGATCGTTGAGATTTTGAAATCCCAATAGGGTTATCCGACCGTTTGCACGGTTGCCTGCGATAGGGACCGAAGTCCCGATGGTTCAGGGCCTCCGTCAGCTTTGCGCAACCCTGCTGACATGCTGGGGGCGCCACGAGTAAGGATCCTTCGGCGAGGCGGGCAGGGACTTTTGGCCGCTGACTGACGATTACGGCGGCTCTAGCGTTAGTGGCGCCGCGTTGTCACTACAACGCTGCCGGAGAGATTGAGGTGGTCGTCGTGAGCCAAACTGCGATAATTCTGCTGGGTTTCGGGCTTGCCGTGGTGCTGCTGCTGGCGAGTGCCTCGATCAGGGTGGTGCAGCAGTATCAGCGTGGTGTGCACTTCCGGCTCGGCCGGGTTATTGGGGTTCGCGAACCCGGGTTGCGCTTTATCATCCCGATCATCGACCGCCTGTGGCGGGTTTCGTTGCGCATCGTGACCATGCCCATCCAGTCGCAGGGGATCATCACCCGCGACAACGTGAGTGTCGACATCGCCGCGGTTGCCTACTTCCGTGTCGTCGACGCCCGCAAGGCCGTCGTCGTCATCGAAAACGTCAACGCCGCCATCGACCAAATCGCACAGACCACCCTGCGCAACGTGGTCGGGCAACATTCCCTCGACGAAGTGCTCGCCCAGACAGAGAAGATCAACGGCAGCATCCGCCAGATCCTCGACACCACCACCGTGGAATGGGGAGTGGAGGTCACCCTGGTCGAACTCAAGGACATCCAGCTTCCCGACAGCATGAAACGCGCCATGGCTCGCGAAGCCGAAGCCGAGCGGGAGAAGCGCGCCAAAATCATTGCCGCAGAAGGGGAAGCGCGTGCCGCTGCGGCGCTCGGCGAGGCATCTGACACCATGATGAAACATCCGCTGGCCTTGCAGCTGCGCAACCTGCAGACCCTGCTGGAACTCGGGGTGGAGAAAAACACGACCATCGTTTTCCCCGCCCCACTGATGAGCGCGATCGGAGAGCTCACCGGCTTCCTGACCCGCGAGTCCAACGCCTCGAGGTCCACCCGGCCCAACGGCCTACCCGAGGAGAAGCTCGTTCCCGCCGCGACACTGCATTCAGCACTGCCCGGCTGACCCGGCTTACACGGCCGAGGAAACGTCGCAGCATCTTCCCATTCTCATTGGCGATCGCTCCGGACCGAGCTCGCCCGCATAACCGTTGACTGGGCCAGCACTCACAAGACATATCCGCGGGTCCGAGGTTGAACAATGTCTGCTCAGGGCTGTTCGTACCACTCGCCGAGTTTGGGGATCTGGCGGGTCTCCCTCGGCGGTGGCGATGGCCTTTCCCAGCATCACTATCCGCGTTGCCGCAGAGGGTCGATAGTGCCGTTGGTCGCGAACCCGTGGTGCCGGACTTCCCAAACCTGGGGCGATTATTGGGACGGCCCTGGTTCAGTGAACCGGGTGGGCACCGACCGGCGACTCATCCGCCCTGTCATGCGGGCTGCGCGGCACGATGCCCACATAGCCCATGACGCGATCCAGGACGATGTTGGACAGATCGCCGTCGTCGGCGACGCGGGGAAGGCCGCGGCGCCGCAGGAATGTGTCGAGGCGCCGATCGGGCGGCCAGTCGGCATAGATAGGGCCGACGTAACGCGAGCGCAGGAATTCCCAAGCGAGGCTGTCGACGTCAGAATCGGTCAACAACGGTGGGTTACCACCCATAACCGTCATACTCCTTTGCTCAGCCGTAATCGCCCACAGCCAAGTTACGGGGACCAGGTCATCGTTTCGTCATGCATAGGTTGCGGAATAGGGTCGAAGGTCACATATCGGGATGCGGCGATGCCGAACCTGCGCTGACGCCGTCGACGCCCTGCGCGTTCCTCGAGCCGCGGCATATCGGCTTTCGCCGCCGAGGACCATTGACTCTGGCGGACAGCGCACCGTCCACCGCAGACTGGCGCCATGGATAACGTGGCAAAGCGGATCACCCTGACGGCGACGCTGTTCGCAGTGCTCTATGGCGCGCGACGGTACTACCGTAATTGGGGTGCAACCAAGGGGGAGTGTGAGATGCGGCTGCCCGGCGACTCTTTGGTGGGCGATCCGGCTGTTCAGACAACCGAGGCGGTGTACATCGACGCGCCGCCATCCTCCGTCTGGCCATGGCTGCTGCAAATGGGGCAGGACCGAGGTGGCTTCTACGGGTTTGAAGGGCTGAAAAATTTAGCGGGCCTTCGTCATCGCGACGCCGACCTAGTGCACCCGGAGTGGCAGCAACTTGCTGTGGGGGACACCCTGCGCCTGGCCCCCGAAGGCTGGGGGGGTCTGTCTGATGGGGTGGCGTTGAGTGTTACCGAGATTGTTCCCGAAAAATACGTCGTGCTCAGTGCGACCAGCGAGGAACTGCCCTTCAACGCGGTGTGGTCATTTCACCTTCAGCCGCACTGGGAGGACCGGGTCCGAGTCCTTACCCGAGCCAGAATCGCGTTGCGCCACCCGGGCGAAGTGTTCGCGTTGGAGCTGGCCAGGCCCGTGATCGCTCTGGGTACGCGAGGGTTGTTGCTTGGAATCAAGCACCGGGTCGAACGAGTGCCCTTGCCGAATGCGACACAGACGCATCCGGCTGCTGAAATTAGCTGACGGGCTTTGCCTTTGGGTCGCCTTTGATGAGTGCAGATCTGAACGCGGGCGGGGCCCGGGCTAATGTCCGGGCCCCTACCAATCCGGCTAGTTGGCGGCTACCTGAATGTGCTTCTCGGCGTTGGCGGGTTCTGAAACCCCCACGGAGACAGTCAGGATGCCCTTGTCGTAGGTGGCTTTGATGTCGTCTTCGTTGGCGCCCGCCGGCAGTGACACCGTGCGGACGAACGAGCCGTAGGAGAATTCCGATCGGCCATCGAATTCCTTTTTCTCACTGCGTTCGGTCTTGATGGTGAGGTGTCCGTCGCGGACGGTGATATCAACGTCCTTGGCCGGGTCGATGCCCGGAACCTCGGCGCGAACCTCGTACCGACCATCGGTCATCTCGTCCTCCAACCGCATCAGCCGGGTGTTGAACATCGGACGGAGTCCGGCGAACGACGGGAACCCCGCGAGGAACTCCGAGAAGTCGGGGAACAGCGAATGCGGCTTCTGTGTCGCGGGAAGTGTGGTCATTGTTTTCTCCTGAGGTGCTTTAGATTCGGCTATCACGGCGCCTTAGATCCGACCACGTGAATCCGCGCCGCGGTAGGGACCGAAGTCCTCAACTGTCGTTCAATTTTGTGTTCGGCTTTGGCTTTCAAGCGCTACAGCGCTGGCCCTGCTCTTGGGTTGGCGCAAGCCGCATCGGACAAACGAGGGTTTCGCGCGTTGGATCTCGGTCGATGACGGGGATACTCGAATGGTGACCAGGCCACCACGGGCCACTGAGTGGTCGGCGACCGTCCGACGCCGCGACGGACGCCTGGTGTCGTTCGACCTGGCCCGCATCGAAGGTGCGGTCGCTCGGGCCGCACGTGAGGCCGGTCACCGGAACCCGGACGTACCGGGCGCGGTGGCCAGGTCCGTCGCCGACGCGCTGGCGCGTCGGCCCCGCGGCGGGGCTGCCACAGTCGAGGAGATCCAGGACCTGGTGGAGGCCCGGCTCGTGGCTGCCGGCCTGGATGACGTTGCCCGCGCATACATCGTCTACCGCCAACAGCATGCCGAGTTGCGCGCGGCCAAAGGGCTGCTAGGTGTGCGCGATGAGCTGAAGTTGAGCATGGCCGCCGTGACCGTGCTCGCGGAGCGTTATCTGCTTCGGGACGATTGCGGCCGGCCTACGGAATCAACCGGCGAAATGATGGACCGGGTCGCGAACTGTGTCGCGGCGGCCGAAGAAAACTATCGGCGCGGCTCGTCGGCAATGTGGGCAGAACGGTTTTCGGCGCTGCTACGCAGCCTGGAGTTCCTACCGAACTCACCGACGCTGATGAACGCAGCTACCGAACTGGGTCTGCTCTCCGCGTGTTTCGTTCTCCCGGCCGAAGATTCGCTGCGCTCGATCTTTACCACGCTCGCGCATAGCGCGGAAATTCACCAGGCTGGGGGCGGCACCGGCTACACGTTCAGTCACTTGCGGCCAGCCGGGGATCGGGTGGCGCGCACCGGCGGTACGGCGAGTGGGCCGATGTCGTTTCTTGGGCTCTTCGATACCGCGGCCGGCGTCATCTCGATGGGCGGCCGCCGGCGCGGCGCGTCCATGGCTGTCCTGGACGTCTCGCACCCCGACATTTACGACTTCGTCACCACCAAGGCCGACTCGCTCAGCGAGCTAACCCACTTCAACCTTTCGGTCGGCGTCACCGACATGTTCCTGCGCGCCGTCACGCGTGACGGCGCTCACCGATTGATCAACCCGCGAACCGGAAAGACCGTCGCACGGGTGCCTGCCGCCGACCTGTTCACCGCGATCTGCGAAGCCGCGCATCGATGCGGCGATCCGGGATTGGTGTTCCTCGACCCGATCAACCGCGCTAACCCGACACCGGCACGGGGCCGGATCGAGGCCACCAACCCTTGCGGGGAAGTTCCGCTGCTGCCCTACGAGTCGTGCAACCTGGGCTCCATCAACCTCGCCCGGATGGTCAGCGGTGGTCGCGTCGATTGGGACCGGCTCGCAGAGGTTGCCGAGCTGGCTGTGCGCTTTCTTGACGACGTCATCGACGTCAGTCGCTACCCCATTCCCGAACTCGAAGTCGCCACCCGGGCCACCCGCAAGGTTGGGCTGGGTGTCATGGGTTTGGCGGAGATGCTGGCCAGCTTGGGGATTCCGTATGACAGCGAACAGGGGGTTAGTCTGGCCGGCCGGATCGCCCGCAGCATCAACCAGGTGGCGCACGCCGCGTCGACGCGGCTGGCCGAGGAGCGCGGGCCATTTTCGGCGTTCGCCGACAGTCGATTTGCGGACTCCGCGCCGCGGCGCAATGCCCAACTCACCTCGATCGCCCCGACCGGCACGATCTCGCTGATCGCCGGCACCACCGCGGGGATCGAACCGATGTTCGCGATCGCCTATACCCGTGCCGTCATCGGGCGACACCTCCTAGAAGTCAACCCGTGCTTTGATCGACTCGCCCGCGACCGGGGCTTCTACAACCACGAGTTGATCGCCGAGATCGCACGGCGCGGCGGCGTGCGCACATACCCCCAGCTGCCCGCTGAGATTCGGTCCGCGTTCCCGACCGCAGCGGAAATCACCCCGGAGTGGCACCTGCGGATGCAGGCCGCCGTGCAGCGCCATGTCGACGCCGCGGTGTCAAAAACCGTCAACCTGCCGGCCGATGCGACCGTCGACGACGTCCGCGCGATCTACCTCGCCGCATGGAAGGCGAAGCTCAAAGGGATCACGGTCTACCGTTACGGCAGTCGGCAGGGGCAGGTGCTCAGCTACGCTTCCCCCTTCCCCGCCCCCGAACAAGCGTTGTTATCAGTTGACCCCACATTCAGCGGCGGCTGCGTCGGCCATACGTGCGAGTTCTGACCAGGCCCATTGGCCCGCGACCAGAAGGTCGAACGACCCTAGTGTCCGCTACGGCGTCGCCTTAAGTTCGCAGCAGGCGGGAATCCAACCCAACTGGAGGAGAATGTAATGACCACCGCACGTGACATCATGAATGCCGGTGTGACCTGTGTCGGCGAGCACGAGACGCTAACCGCTGCTGCCGAACACATGCGCGAGCACGACATCGGTGCGCTGCCAATCTGCGGGGATGACGACCGGCTGCACGGAATGCTCACCGACCGCGACATTGTGATCAAAGGCCTTGCGGCGGGTCTAGACCCGAATACCACCTCGGCTGGGGAGCTGGCCCGGGACAGCGTCTACTACGTAGACGCGAACGCTAGCATCCAGGAAATGCTCAACGTCATGGAAGAGCATCAGGTCCGCCGCCTTCCGGTCATAGAGGAGCACCGCCTGGTCGGTATCGTCACCGAAGCCGACATCGCCCGGCACCTGCCCGAGCATGCCGTTGTGCAGTTCGTCAAAGCGATCTGCTCACCCGCGGCGATCACCAGTTAGTAGTGTCGGGATGTTAGCGCCAAAAGCTCTGGTGTCCAATAGTGTTGGGAGGTATTAAGGTGCGCGATGCGATCCCATTGGGGCGCATCGCCGGGTTTCCGGTGAGCGTCAACTGGAGTGTGCTGGTCATCCTGTGGTTGTTTACGTGGAGTCTGGCAAGCACATTGCCGACCACCGTCAAAGGGTATGCACCCCTGGCTTATTGGCTGGCCGGAGCGTGTGGAGCGCTGGTGCTGCTGGCATCGCTGCTGGCCCATGAGCTCGCGCACGCCGTCGTCGCCCGTCGTTCGGGTGTAGCGGTGAAGAGCGTGACACTATGGCTGTTCGGCGGCGTGACCACGCTCGGTGGCGAGGCAAAGACACCCAAAGCGGCCTTGCGGATCGCAATCGCCGGCCCGGCCACCAGCCTTGCGTTGGCAGCGACGTTCGGTGGGCTTGTCGCAGCGCTACATACCGTGCGGGCCGCCCCCATCGTGGTTGGCGTTGCTTCATGGTTGGCCTTGATCAACCTGGTGTTGGGCCTGTTCAACCTGTTGCCGGGGGCCCCGTTGGACGGTGGCCGGGTTCTGCGGGCCTACCTATGGCGGCGCCATGGCGACAGCGTGCGGGCCGGCATCGGCGCGGCGCATGCCGGACGCGTGGTCGCATTCATCTTGATCGCGTTGGGATTGGCCGAGTTTGTGGCGGGCGGCCTTGTCGGAGGCGTCTGGTTGGCGTTCATCGGTTGGTTCATTTTCGCTGCCAGTCGCGAGGAAGAGACCCGGATATCGACCCAACAGCTCTTTGCCGGGATGCGCGTCGCCGACGCGATGACAGCCCAACCGCACACCGCTCCCGGCTGGATCAGCGTCGAGGATTTCATCCAACGCTATGTGCTCGGCGACCGCCACTCGGCATACCCGGTTTCCGAACGGGATGGATCGATCGTGGGACTGGTCACCCTGACACAACTGCGCCATGTGGCGCCGAACCGGCGCACCGCTACCAGCGTGGGTGAGATTGCTCTGCCGCTGCAGAGCGTGCCGACCGCGGCACCACAGGAACCGTTGAACGCTCTGCTTGAGCGGATGGCCCCGGTCGGTCCCCACAGTCGTGCCCTGGTCATCGACGGGCGCGGGGTGATCGGCATCGTCACTCCTAGCGATGTCGCACGGTTGATCGATGTCTACCGGCTCGCCCAGCCGGGGCCGGCCCTGACAGCACCGGGTCACGCGTCCGAAACGTATTCCAACGCTGGGTGATCCGGCATCGGGCCGATGTCCGGGAGAGGGAAGTGACGATGAAGCCGATCATTGTTGGTATCGATGGTTCGCAGACGGCGATCACGGCCGCGCTCTGGGGTATTGACGAGGCCATCAGCCGCGCTGCGCCGCTACGCCTTCTCTCGGTTATCAAGCCGACGCACCCATACCCGGAAGACTACGAACGCGATCTCCGGCATGCCGAGAAATGCCTTCGGGAGGCCCAATCCGCTGTTGAAGCCAGCGGAAAGCTCGTTAAGATCGAAACCGAGATCCCGCGTGGCCCGGTCGGGCCAGTCCTGCTGGAGGCATCGAGCAACGCCGAGATGATCTGCGTCGGCTCCGTCGGCATCGGGCGCTACGCCCGCTCGATCTTGGGTTCGACGGCAACTGAACTCGCTGAAAAGGCGCAGTGCCCGGTCGCGGTGATACGTGCAAAAGCTAGCCAACCTCCGCCGGAGATCAATTGGATCGTCGTACGGATGACCGACATCCCCGGTAACGACGCCATTGTCGAATGCGCTGCGCAGGAAGCGAAGTTGCGCAGGGCGCCCATGCTAGTCCTCGGAGGACGGCCGGAGGACCTCACCGAGCACGCGGACGGCGCGTTCGAACGTCGGGTGCAGGATTGGCGTCAGCGTCATCCGGAGGTGCGCGTCTATCCGATCACTACCAAAGAGGGTATCGTCAGCTTCCTGCAAGCCAACGGCGAGCGGGTTCAGCTCGCGGTCATCGGTGGCGCCGAGGCCGGTCAGCTGGCGAGCCTCATCGGGCCTTCCGGACACCCACTTTTCCACCATCCGGAATGCTCAGTGCTCGTCGTCCGCGGGCGGTGAGCGGCGCGCAGAGTTCTCACGCAACACCCGCTCGGCGCGCTCGTCGCTGACCAGCCAGGCGTCCAATGGCGGGGCGGGGTCGACGCTACCTCCGCACCCCGTTACTCAAAGCTCAAGCCCTGTAATGCCCCGCAGTTCAATGCGACTCGCGTGCCACGATTACCGGCACCCGCGCCATTTGGGCAACGGTCTCGCCGACTGAGCCGACCAGCAGTCCGGCGAATCCCCCGCGGCCCCGGTTGCCGACCACGACCAGCTGGGCCTTCTCGGACTGCTGGACGATTTGGCGTGCCGGCTGAGCCTGCACGACGATACGGGTCACCTGCACGTCGGGGTACTGTTCTTGCCAACCCGCCAAACGTTCGGCCAACACCTCTTCGGCCATGGATTGTGTTGCCGGCCAATCGATTCCCGGCCACTCAGTGACATCCAGGTCGCTCCATGCGTGTAGCGTTACCAATCCCACCTGCCGGCGCGAGGCCTCATCGAAGGCGATCGCGGTAGCCAATTCCGATGCTGGCGATCCGTCGATAGCGGCCAAGACCGGCGCCTGGACCGGAGTTGGCGTCGACAGATCCTCTTCGTGGACGATCGCGACAGGACAATGCGCATGACGAAGTAGCGCCGCACTAACCGAACCCAGAAGCCGGCCAGGCCACCGCCCACTGCCTTGTGACCCGGCGACCAGCATCTCGGCGTCCTTGGACAAGTTGATCAACGTAGGGACGGCTCCCGACGACAAGATTTCAGTGTGGATCCCGGCGGGACCGCCATGCTGGCTGACCTCTTCGACCAGCTTGAGCCCCTCGTCGACCAGTCGGCGCCCGTGATCCTGCTGCCAACGCATCACGCCGGCAGGCAGGGGAGTCCTCAGCCACGTCGAGACCTCCGGTGAAATCGCATGCACCAGCGTCAGCGGGATTTTGCGCAGCTCGGCGTCGTGTGCCGCCCACTGCAAGGCCACTCTGGCGGCCGGTGAATCATCGATGCCGACGACAATTCCCATAGGTGCGTTGCGCGATGACATGGCTTGTCCTCATATTCGTTTGCGTATTAGCTGGCTCCGCCGCCGTTGGCCGGGCCGGTCGTACACGACCGTATCGACGATGGGACCCTTGGGTCAGAGCCGTTTGTCACCAGCCGCGCGGCAATACGTCCCACCGGTCGCATCAGTTCCGGAGTCTTCGGTCTAGTGGCGTACCACCAGCACCGAACACAACTCGACAACCGAGCTGGCCGCGGCCGGAACGAACCGCATCAGTGGGGTGACCTGACCACTGCCGACGATGGCCAGTTGGACGGGTTCTGGACTTAGCCGACTCGGGGCGGGCTCGAAGCTGGTTTTGGCCATCGCGTCCTCCCCGGATTCACCTAGGGGAGGACGTCGATCAGGGCGCGTTTCGAAGCTGTCCGGGCGCGCGCATCATGCTGCGCGCGGGAGCTCCGGAGTAGATGTTTCGGCTTGTGCCACAGGCTGACTCGGTGCGGGACCCCAGCCGACGTAGGCTAGATACAGCCCGACGAGTCCGATGAATACGTCGACGCTCACCCACAAGGCACCCACACGGAGCGGGGCGTCAGCGGCAGCCATGAAGGCATGCGGAAAAGCCATGAGAAACAACGCCCGTATTGCGAGAACCCAGCCCACCACGGACACGGTGATTGCCGCTGCACCTCGCCAGTACTGGTGAAGCGCGACGATGACGAGGGCGACCAGAAGCAGAAAGGCGCCCGTCACCCACGGCCACGCGGCGCTGGCCTCGAAGTCCGAGAGCAGTGTTCGCATATCCGATGCACGGGCCACCGTCGTGGCGGCGACGATGACAAAAAACGGACCGAGCACGCGGGCGAACATGCGCGTCCTGAGCTGTTGCTCTGAAGTGCTCATTAGCCGTATCTTCCTGAATGCCGGGCACCATAACGGTGACAGGCCGGTTGTCGTGATTGAGATTTTCATCCCATACGGACATCTGAGCATTTGACCAAACCAATGTTGCAGGGCCTGAAGTCCCATATCGTCGGGACATTCGTCGTGAGTCGAGCCGCCTTGACAGTTGGCTGACCACCCAGGGACTTAGGGCCATAACCCGAGGACAAACGGCTCTCGTGGTGCGTTGGTCGCGCTAATACGGTCGAAACGAGTGCTTGCGACCGCCAGAGGAAAAGGTTGACCCGTGTCTAAACAGGCCCCGGCCGTGTTACCGATGCGAGCCGTACTGGGCACCGCGCCGGTGCCATTCCCGGATCTGCTTCTACTGCCGGCCTATCCGTTGATTGTCTGGGATCCAGACGAATTCACAAAGTATGTGGTCAGAAAGCGATCCCACAGTGAAGACTAGGCACAACAGCGGTGGGGCAACCACGGCGCGGCGCCATGAACGGGTTTTGGTCAGCGCTGATGTCCGGGCGGCCCGCCTCATTAGCGTAGCGATGTTGCTGTGCGTCCTGGGCTGGTTGGCGGTGCTGGTCGCCCGCGAACACCTCGGCTATGGCCGCGTTGCCCCCGGCCGGTTCGGGTGGTCATTGGCGCTGCTTGCCGCGGTGGTCTTGATTGCGCGGGGCATTTTTCTCGGCCGGCCGGTGACCACTGGGCATGCGATGGCGGCGGCCGGCGCGGTGAGCGCGGGGGTGTGTGCGCACTTCCTGTCGCTTGGAGTGCTCGGCAACTTTCTGGTCGCCGGCAGCGGGCTCGCACTCATGTGGCCGACGACGGCGCGACCGCAACCGGAGATGCTGGAGCAGGTGTGGGCGCTGGTCAACGCCACACGCGGAGACCCGTTGGCGCCTTTTGCCATGCACTCGAGCAAGAGTTATTACTTCAATGCCGACAAGTCCGCGGCGATCGCTTACCGTAGCCGGCTTGGGTTCGCCGTAGTCAGCGGCGACCCGATCGGCGATCTCGCCGAATTCGAAAAACTTGTCGCCGATTTCGTCCGGATGTGCCGCAGCCGGGGCTGGCAGATCATCGTATTGGCCGGCGGTGAGCGGCATCTCGGGCTGTGGCGCAGCGAGGCCGTGGGACAGCCGATGGTGGCAGTGCCGATCGGACACGATGTCGTCGTCGATGTCCGTCACTTCACCCTGACGGGCCGGCGTTTTCGCAATTTACGCCAAGCGGTGCAGCGCACCCGCAACTGCGGGATCACTACCGAGATCGTTGACGAGCAGGAACTCGACCCGCCGTTGGCCGCCGAGCTGACCGAGGTGTTGTACGCCGCGCACCGCGCCGCGCGCACCGATCGCGGGTTCTGCATGAACCTTGACGGGGCCCTGCAAGGCCGCTTCCCCGGCATCAAGCTGGCCATCGCGCGTGACCGGTACGGGCGGGTCGCGGCGTTTCACCGATACGCCACGGCCGGCGAGGGAACCGAAGTCAGCCTCGACGTGCCCTTCCGTCGTCCAGACGCGCCCAACGGCGTTGACGAGCGGCTCAGCGTGGACATGATCACCGATGCGAAAAGCCATGATGCGCTGCGGCTTTCGCTGGCGTTCGCGGCATTCCCGGAGATCTTCGATGCCAGCCACCCGGGCTTGCTGCAGCGGGTCGCGCTTTGGGCGATCCACTTGCTGGATCCGCTGATCCGGCTGGAGTCCCTTTACCGCTACCTGCGCAAGTTTCACGCGCTGTCCGACCGGCGCTACGTGGTGTTGTGTGTCCACCACATCCCAGCGGCGCTGATGGTGCTGTTGTCGCTTGAGTTCGTGCCGCGCCCGCGGCATCTGCGACCGGGATAGCCCAAGGAATCAGGTGAGATCGGATTTCTCCAGCGGTGCGCCGAACCGGAACCGGCGGCCCGTGACTGCCTCAGGGATGATCCGCACATAGTGCGTCTTCTCAGACGCCGTCCACGGCAATACCTGGGCACGCTCGGCGTCTTCGATCTCCTCTTGGGTGCGCAACGAGCGCGCGGTGCCTTTGATGATCACGCTCCATCCCTCGGCGACATTGTGGTCGTCGGCCTCGAAGAGCACGCGATGGTTTATCGCGGTGCTGACCAACTTGGTGCCTTCTGCGGTGCGGAACAGCACCGTGCGACGCTGGACGACGTAATTGACTGGGAAGATCTCGGGCCGGCCGTCGACGCTGGTGACGAGCCGCCCCAGCGTGACACCTGCCAGAAGATCCCAGCATTCGTGCACCGGCAGGATGGTAGCCCCATCATCGGTTACTGACATCAGCATCCCCTTCATCAACACACGACGGACACAACACTAGCGCCGGCCCGATTCGGCCCCGCCCTCTTCTAGCGGCGTTAAGCAACGGGATTGGAGCCGTTCTTTTCGACGTAGCTGACCACATCGGCCAGCGTCCGCAGTGACGCGTAGTCCGCCTCCGGAATGTCGACGTGCAGCCGTTTGTGGATTCCGCGCAGAAAATTCAGCCAGTCCATCGAATCGAGATCGACTTGATCTCGAAGCAGAACGTCGTCGCGGATGTCATCGGGTTCGATTTCCGGGGCAATGGTTGTCAGCACAGACAGAACCACACCACGCGTGTCTTCTTGATTCATCGCTCATCACTTTTCTAGGAGGTCGGGTTGCTGGAGCAGGTCGTTGATCGCGCTGAGGAACAAGGCGCCGCGGTGGCCGTCACTTGCCCGGTGGTCGGCGGCGAGAGTGGCTTGCACGGTGGTCACGATCCGAATCCCGCCGTCGATCACGCGGACCTGCTGTGTCGGCTGGCCGAAACCGACGAGGGCTACCTGCGGTGGGTAGATGATGCCGAAGACCGCGTCGACGCCTTGGTCGCCCAGGTTCGTGACCGTGATGGTCGGGTCAGACATCTCTGAGCTCCGCAGCGAGAAGGAGCGTGCCCGCGCCACGAGATCGGTGAGATCGTCCATCAATTCGTCGAGCTTTTTGTCCGGAACGTCGTGTATGGCCGGCGCGACGAGGCCACCAGCGCGCAGCGAGATCCCGACGCCGACATGAACTCCAGTCGCCGGCTGGAACCCGTCGTCTCGCCAGAATCCGTTGAACTCGCCGAACCGCTGTGCAGCGATGCCGACAGCCTTCAAGAGCAAGACCGCCGGCAGTACCCGTTCGTCGATGGAACGCTGTGCGTTTCGGGTGGTCAGCCAGGTCAGTGCGTTGTCCAAGATGATTTCGTGGGCGAGGTAATAGTGCGGAATCTCCCGTTTGGACCGTCCCATCGCGGCCGCGATCGACTTCCGCATCTGCGCTGCGCGCTCGGCTGCCGTCGCTTTGGTGATCGGCTTGGTGGCTGGTTCCTTAGGGGCCGCGGCGTGCTCGATAGTGGCGGCGGCGTGCTCGACGTCGCTGATGATGACTGCCCCCTGTGGACCAGTCCCGCTCACCGTGTCGATATCGACGGCCAGACTTTGGGCCAGGCGGCGCGCGGCCGGTGATACCCAGCGACGTCGCTGCGGGACCGTCGGGGGAGTGACGGCACCGGACGGCCCCCTCGACGGCGCCGCCGCCGGCTTTGTGGCGGCTTTCTTCGACGGCCGGGCCCCTGTGCGAGGCCGCCGTTCTGCACGCTCACCCGGCGCCAGGAGGGTGGCCAATACCGATCCCACTTGGACGGTTTCACCGACGGGAACGACTAGCTCGCTGACGGTGCCCTCCTGCCAGCATTCGATTTCGACTGCGGCGTTGGTGGTTTCGACGACCGCCACGATTTGCCCCCGAGTGACCTTGTCGCCGGGCTTCACCAACCATTCGTCCAGGGTGCCTTCGTCCATATCGGCGCCCAGGGCGGGCATCTTGAACTCGATCATTGTTGCTCGCCGAATAGGCGTTGTACGGCGGCGACGATCGTGGCAGTTTGGGGCAGGGCAGCCTGTTCGAGGTGCTTTGCGTACGGCATGGGAACTTCGGCGCTGCACACTCGAGCAACTGGGGCGTCGAGGTCGTAGAAGGCTCCCTCCATCACTCGTGCGATGACCTCTGCCGCCAGGCTGCCAGTGCGCCACGCCTCGTCGATTACGACGGCACGATGTGTCTTGCGAACAGATTCGAGCATGGTGTCATCGTCAAGTGGTCGCAAGACCCGCAGATCGACCACTTCGCAATCGATTCCGGCAAGTGACAACTCATTCGCGGCGTCGAGCGCCTTCCAAAGGGAGCCGCCGTAGGTCACCAGGGTGACGTCGGTCCCGCTGCGGCGGATCGCTGCCCGGGAGATATCAGTAGGGGTAAGGGCCTCGACGTCGGCCGAGGTGTTGTAAAGCTGAACGTGCTCGAAGATCACCACCGGGTCAGGGTCCGCCAAGGCCGGCCCGAGCATGCCGTAGGCATCTTCGACAGTGGCCGGAGCTACCACCTTGATGCCCGGAATGTGTGCGTACCAGGGTTCCAGGCTATGCGAGTGCTGGGCGGCGAGCTGGCGTCCGGCCCCGGTCGCCATTCTGACAACGAGCGGGACAGAGAACTGCCCACCGGACATATGGCGAAGGGCCGCAGCGGTATTGACGAGCTGATCCAGTGCCAACAGGCTGAAATTCACCGTCATGACTTCGACTATTGGGCGTAGTCCGTTCAGGGCGGCACCGATTCCGATACCAACGAAACCCAACTCCGACAGTGGAGTGTCACGCACCCGATCAGGCCCGAATTCCGCTAGCAGACCTTTGGACGCCGCGTAGGTTCCGCCGTACCGCCCGACGTCTTCTCCCATCAGCACAACGCGCGGGTCGTCGCGCAAAGCATCGCGAAGCGCGTCGTGAACGGCCGTCCGGTAACTGGTCTTCATCGTGCCGACTCCGGAGTCAACACGTCACGCTCGAGATCCGCTGCGTCCTCCCATGTTCCCGCCTCAGCAAATGCCACCGCGGCCTCGATTTCGGCTGCTGCAGAATCTTCGATGTCACGCACGTCAGCCTCGGAGAGCCTGCGGTCGAGCAGGCACTGCTCGGTGAATAACCGGATAGGATCACGCTCCCGCCATCGCTCGACTTCGGCCTTGTCCCGGTACAGTTCCGGGTCGAACATCGAATGCGCCCGGAAGCGATACGTGCGGAACTCGATGAAGAAGGGCCCACCCGTGTCGCGGACGTGATTCACGCCCTGTTGCGCGGCGGCGTGGCATGCCTCGACATCCATCCCATCGACGGCCAGCGTGGGAACGCGGTACGACGCCGCTTTGACGGTGAGATCGGTCTGCGACTGCGCCCGCTCCAATGCGGTGCCCATCGCGTAGAGGTTGTTTTCGCAACAGAACAACACCGGCAAGTTCCACAGCACGGCCATATTCAACGACTCGTGAAACGCGCCCTCGGCCACGGCGCCGTCACCGAAATAGCAAGCAGTTACCCGCTTTTGCTGCAACATCGCATCGGCGAGCGCGATGCCTACCGCGAGTGGCAGGCCGCCGGCGACGATCGCGTTGCCGCCGTAGAACCGCTTGGACGCATCGAACAGGTGCATAGACCCGCCGCGGCCACGCGAGCAGCCTTCCTGCTTGCCGAACATCTCGGCCATGATCGAGGTCATGGGGATGCCGCGCAACAGTGCGTGCGCATGCTCGCGGTAGGTCGCGACGACCGCGTCATCGTCGGCCAATGCGCGCAGTGAACCGGCCGCGACGGCTTCTTCCCCGACATAGAGATGAAGGAATCCACGAATCTTGGCTGCGCTGTAGAGTTCCGCGCATTTCTCTTCCATGCGACGCACGCGAACCATATCTGATAAGAGTTCATGCGCCAGCTTCGTATCGGTCATGATGGAACCTCCTCGGCGTGGTGGTCATGGTGTTGTTCGATGGTGGAGGTATCGCCTTCGGGTAGCCCGAGTTCGCGGGCCTTCAGCAGCCGGCGCATGATCTTGCCGCTGCTTGTGTGTGGCAACGTGTCGACGAACTCGAGCTCTTTGGGCGCCACGGCGGCCCCAAGCCGTTTGCGCGCGTGGCCTATCAATTCCAGGCGCAGGTCTTCGTCGCCGACCACACCATTCTTAACCGTGACAAAGGCTTTGATCATTTCGCCGAGCATTGGGTCGGGCTTGCCGATGACTGCCGCTTCGGCCACCGCCGGATGATCGGTCAGCGCGCTTTCCACCTCGAACGGACCGATCAGGTGCCCCGCGGACTTGATCACGTCGTCTTTACGTCCGACGAACCAGAAGTAGCCGTCGCTATCTTTCTTCGCGAGATCTCCGGTCAGGTAGAACTTGTCCGTGAAGCAGTTCCGGTATCGCTCCTCGGCGTTCAGATAGCCGCGGAACATCGATGGCCAGCCGGGCTTGAGCGCGAGCTCACCCTCGACCTCGGGTTCGTCGATGACTGTGGTCGTGCCATCGTCGTTGTGGCGCACTATGTATGCGTCCACGCCGGGCAGCGGGCGACCCATCGAGCCGGGCTTGATGTCGAACGCGGGGGTGTTCGCGATCATGATGCCGCCCGTCTCGGTCTGCCAACAATTATCGTGAATCGGTAAGCCCAGCACCCGTTTCCCCCACCAGACCGCTTCGGGGTTCAGCGGCTCACCCACACTTGCGATGAAACGAAGCCGCGGAAAATGGTATTGCGCGGGCAGTTCGGGGCCCGCTTTGATCAGCATCCTTATTGCGGTCGGTGCGGTGTACCACACCGACACACCCTGGTCCTGCAGAATCCGATACCACCGCTCGGCGTCGAATTCCGCCTCGTCGACGATGGAGGTGACCCCGTGCAGCAGCGGACTGATGATACCGTAGGATGTTCCGGTTACCCAGCCGGGATCGGCTGTGCACCAATAGATGTCGTCGGGATGTAGATCAAGCGCATACAAGCCGGTGACATAGTGCATGGCGACGGCGCCGTGCACGTGGATAGCACCTTTGGGTGTGCCGGTGGTACCGCTGGTGAAGTGCAGCAGCGCCGGGTCGTCAGGGTTAGTGGGCTCGATCGGCGTATTCTCGTCGGCTGCGTTCATGTAATGCCAGAAGTCGAGTGTTGCGGGCAGCTGCGCGCCGGCTGGGTCTTCGTCGACTACAAAGATATGCCGCACCGACGGCAGCCGATCACGAATCTTGGCGATCTTGCGCTGGTAAATCGCCCTGGTGGTCACCAACACATCGGCTTGTCCGATGTTGACTCTGGTGGCGATGGGCTCCGGCCCGAAGGCCGAAAACAACGGCGAAACTATGCTGCCGTTGCGGAGCGCACCTAGCATCGCGATGTAGAGCTCAGGGATGCGGCCCATGATCGTGAACACGCGGTTGCCCTTGTTGATGCCGAGCGCACGCAGCGTTCCGGAGAATCGTTGGGCCAGCCCGCCGAGCTCTGCGTAGCTGAGATCTCGCGTGGCGATCGCACCATCCCAGCCTGTATCGGTGACAAACCGTAACGCTGTGCGTCGCGCGACCGGACCCGCGGCATGGCGGTCGAGGGCGGCGTAGGCGATGTTGCACTTGCCGGGCCCCATGCCTTCGCAAAGCGCCGGCAGATCAGACCAGCGAAATTGCGCCCGTGTCTGCTCGTAGTCCGAAAGGTTGGGCCGGATGCCCCAGTCGTTAGGTGTTTTGCGGATGACATCCATAAGGCGTCCTAGTGATGTGGCCTATTCCATACCGGTTGCTTGGTCGTCATTATCGTTTGCCCACCCCTCCAGCCCGCAATAGAGAAGAAAGTCATCAGTCAAGACGCGTTTCGTCCTTGGGTCGAAGCGCTTGCGCATGCTGTCTCGGCGGCGCGGCACGTGGTGTCCCAGCAGGGTCAAATGACCTGGCGCTGGGGACCAAGGACTCTGGCGTCAGATCTGCTCGTGCGCGAGGGTCGTAGCCAAACAGGAGGCAAGTGAAAGTGATGACCCGAATGATGGCGGACACCACGGTGATCACGACGGCGGTCAAGTTAGCGTGCCGCGCTCCGTCGCTGCACAACAGCCAACCATGGCAGTGGGTTGCCGGCAGCGCGAGCGTCGAGCTGTTCGTTGACCCACACCGAACAGTCACATCGACCGACAGGTCGGGTCGCGAAGCGATCATCAGCTGTGGTGCCGCGCTCGATCACTTCCGGATCGCGATGGCCGCGGTCGGTTGGGACACGAACGTCGAACGGTTTCCCAACCCGAACAATCTCGACCACCTCGCCTCGACCGACTTCGTGTCCGTCGACTACGTCCCGCAGGCCCGGCGCGACCGCGCCGACGCGATATCGCGTCGCCGGACCAACCGTCTGCCATTCCGTCCGCCGAAGCACTGGGCGGAGCTCGAACCTGTAGTGCAGAGCTCGTTCGAAAGCGATTCGGTCACCCTTGACGTGCTCGGCGCCGATGCGCGACCGCGGTTGGCGGAAGCGTCTCGACTGACCGAAGCCATGCGTCGTTACGACGATGACTATCACCAAGAATTAGTTTGGTGGACAGCACCATCAAGACAGTCAGAGGGGATACCCGAAAGCGCACTGGTGTCAGAGGCGGACGCCCGCAGAGTCGACGTGAATCGTCGGTTCCCCACCGACCCGGATGAGTGGAGTTCTGCGGGCACTGACGACCAAGCGAAAATCCTTGTGCTATCCACACCCGGCGACACGCGAGGGGATGCCCTGAGATGCGGCGAGGCGCTTTCAGCGATTCTGCTCGAGTGCACGATGGCTGGACTGGCGACTTGCCCGATAACGCACATCACCGAGCTGGAAGCCAGCCGAGACATCATTCGGGATCTCATGAGCGATTCCGCGGTGGTACCTCAGGTTCTGATTCGAGTCGGCATCGAACCCGAGGGCGACTTGGTTCGGCCACCGACGCCGCGACGACCCTTGAGCGAGGTGTTGGAGATTCGCCCCTGAGACGGGGGGCTTGCCGGCTCGTCCTTGGGATCGGGAGGTGGGAATTAGGGATCTAGAGGTGAGGACCAAGGCCTCTGATCAAGAACCGGCGTAATCCGTACGGTTCTGCATAGCTTCTCCTAAACGTCTTTCACTGCCAGGGGTTCACGATGTTTGACAGGTATCCGCCGAAGTCAGTAGTGGTCGGTGTCGACGGATCGCAGGCGGCAATTCGCGCTGCGCGGTGGGCCGTCGACGAGGTAGCCGGCACCGACATTCCGCTGCGTCTGCTCCATATCGCCAAGGCGAACCCGAGCGCCGGCACGAGCGAAGCGCGGGCAGCCCTAACGATGGCTGAGGAGGTTGTGCACGACGCGTACCACGCTGTTGATGAAATGGGCAAGCCACTCAAGGTTGAGACGGAAGTCCTCCACGGGGACCCGGTGCCTGAGCTGATTGCTGCTTCACGTTCCACCACATTGCTGTGTGTCGGAGACACGGGAGCCGCTCAGCACCCGGATGCCTGGTTAGGTTCCACCGCAAAGGAACTGGCGCAATCCGGCCATTGCTCGGTCGTCGTCGTCCGGGGCGACCGCTGCGAAACGCACGCGACGAGCGGCGGTTGGATCGTTGCTCTGGTAGATGAGTCGCCCGATGGCATCGACGTTCTCGATATGGCGATCCACGAGGCCAGGCACAGGGGCGCTCCCTTGCGGGTGCTGATAGCAGCGCAATCGCGATCCGGTGACCTCGACGAGGACAAGAAGCGGGGTCCCATAACCGGTGATTCTCATCTAAAGCGCTGCATGGACAACCATCCCGAGGTCGAAATCGAGACAGTCCGTTTGGAGGGCTCCTTCCTCGACCATCTCGCCGAGCATGCCGCGTCTATCCAGCTGGTGATGATCGGTGCTACCCGGACCGGCGACGTGCAGCAGCTGCTCGGTGCCGCTGGTGCTCACGCCTTGCGCGGCAGCGAGTTCTCCCTGCTCGTCGTCGGTTTTGCGCGGCCGGGCCGCTAATACCACACGGATGTGGTCGTGCTGGTGTATCTCTGATCGCAGCGGCAGAGCAAACTAACGGCCTCCACTTGAGGGACTTCAGTCCCTATCGGCGAGCGCAGGCAACTGCTGAGATAAAGGTGGTAAATGACTCACTTTTGGCCGTAAGGGTGATTCAATGGAAACACTCCCCGTTCAGGGGCATCTGGACTCTCCCCCCTGTGTCTCCGATCCGCTCGTGGGCTTTCGCTGTGAGGGGAGTGTCCGATGACGGCACCTGCTTTAGGGGCTAATGTGATTGTCCTGCAATCACACCCGGCCTGGGTTGCGGCTCAACGGCGCGCACGTGAGCGCAGCGAGTCGATGCGCCGTCATCCGTCGGGTAGGAACCGGCTGCCGGAACCTGATGAACCTGATGCACGGGTTGATGACAACTCTCGTCCGCGAGCGGCTTTGAGGGAATTGTGATGATCCAGAACAATGGGGCCGATGGGTGGGAAACCACCGAATGGATCGTCCAGCAAGACGATCGAAAGTCGTCGCTGCGTGCGCTGACGCATGGACTTGCATCCCGGGTAAATCCACAACCGGTAGAGCTATCCGTTGAAGACGTGCCCTTGGTCGGGCTCGACCGGCTGGAACAAGCGGTTGGCGACCTAGTCGTCTGCTTCGACGAAGGGTATCTCGAAATCGACGACATGACCGAAACGACCCACACTGCGGCAGCGGCACACGTGACCACACACCGCGTGCATTTAACGTTGCGCCGCTCGGAATGGAATCTCGCCGAAAATGCCGCGGCTACCGCAGTAGCCTTTGTCAGGCGCGATACTGTCACGGGTTTGACTCGCGCACTGAATCTGTTGCATAAGCTCGCCGCGGTGTCGCGTTCGCTTACGGTTGCGGAAAGAAACGCAGTCTCAAAGGTTCTCGCCGATCAGTGGGGTGGCACCGCCACGCAGCGCGGCGATGTGACGGACTACGGAATTGACGTGCGAAGGCTCATTCAGAGTGGCATCTTGGTGGAAACCGACGAGGGTCTGTCGGTGGCGGCGTGAGCCATGTTCACCCGGTTGGAGACCGCATCATTCTGCGGCCCGGTCCAGCACATCTGGCAAGCTTGCCACGAACCGGTCGACCTGCGCGTCGGTGATCACCAGCGGCGGCGCCAGCCGGATAACGTCGGGCGCGGCGGCATTGACAAGGAAACCCGCGTCGCGTGCCGCAGCTTCGACCGCCTTGGCCGACGGCTGAGTCAACACCATGCCGCACAGCAGGCCGCGGCCCCGCGCATGGTCCACCAAGCGGTGGTTCAGCGATTCGATGCCACTGCGCAGCGATGCGCCGAGCACCTCTGCACGTTCAACCAGTCCGCCGTCGTTCAGGGTGCGCAGCACGGCCAGCGCAGCTGCCGCGCAGATCGGGTTGCCGCCGAAGGTGCTGCCGTGCAGGCCGGGCTTGAGCAGCGCGGCGACCGGCCCGACCGCAAGACATGCCCCGATCGGCAGCCCGCCGCCCAACCCCTTGGCCATTGTCACCACGTCGGGCGTGATCGCTTCGTGCTGGTGGGCGAAAAACGCTCCGGTGCGGCCCATCCCGGTCTGTACCTCATCGATGACCAATAGCGCGCCATGCTGGGCGGTGATCTTCCTCGCTGCGGTTAGATAACCCGGCGGCGGCACGACCACGCCGGCTTCACCCATGATCGGCTCGAGGAAAACGGCGGCGGTTTTGGCGGTTACGGCAGCCGCCAGCGCGTCGACGTCCCCGTAGGGCACGTGTGTGACCTCGCCCGGCAGCGGAGCGAAGGGAGCCTGCTTATCGGGCTGACCGGTGAGGGCCAACGATCCCATCGTGCGGCCGTGAAATGCGCGGCGGGTGGCAACGAGTTTCGTGCGGCCGGTGAGTCTGGACAGTTTGAACGCCAACTCGTTGGCTTCGGCGCCGGAGTTGCAGAAGAACACGCGCGCGTTTGCCACGCCCCATTGGGTGACCAGGGCTTCGGCCAGCGCGACGCCCGGTTCGTGGGCGTACAGGTTGGAGGTGTGGCCCAGCGTGGTCAGCTGCCGTCTAGCTGCTTCGGTCACTGCGGGATGACAGTGTCCCAAGATGTTGACCGCTATCCCGGCGAGCAGGTCCAGGTAGGTCTTGCCATTGACGTCGGTAACCACCGCTCCCTGCCCGGAGGCCAGAGCGATCGGTGGGGTGCCATAGTTGGGCATCATTACCGCGTCCCAGCGTTTCTGTAGCGCTTCGGTGTAAGTCACGCGCGCACTACCGTGGTGCCGGCGCCGTCGTTCGTGAGCAACTCGACAAGCACGCTGTGCTCGACCCGGCCGTCGATGATGTGCGCGCTGCGCACCCCGCCCTCGACCGCGCGTAGGCAGGCCTCGGTCTTGGGCCTCATTCCCGACTGCATCGACGGCAGGAGCGCGGCCAGCTTCACGGTGTCGATCTCGCTGACGAGCGAATCCGGGTCAGGCCAGTTGGTGTAGAGCCCTTCCACGTCGGTCAGCATCAGTAGCTTCTCGGCCTCCAGCGCCTGCGCCAACGCGGCCGCGGCGGTGTCGGCGTTGATGTCATAGACCACGCCGTCGGCGTCCGGGCCGATCGACGAGACCACTGGGATGCGTTGGGCGATAAGGTCGCGGACCGCCGCGGTGTTGACGTTTTGGATATTGCCGACCAACCCGATGTCGGTGGGCGCCCCGTCGACCATGACGCTACGGCGGACTGCGGTGAACAATTGCGCGTCCTCGCCGGTGATGCCGACCGCGTACGGGCCGTGCGCGTTGATAAGGTTCACCAGTTCGCGGCCGACATGACCGAACAGCACCATCCGCGCCACATCGAGCACCTCTGGGGTCACCACCCGGAAACCGCCCTTGAATTCACTGGGGATCCCAAGCCGTTTGAGCATGGCGCTGACTTGTGGACCCCCTCCGTGCACGACGACGGGATAGATTCCGCAGTTGCGCAAGAACACCATGTCGGCGGCGAAGGCGCGGCGCAAATTGTCGTCGAGCATCGCGTGCCCGCCGTATTTGACCACGACGACCTTGTGATGCAGGTGCTTGAGCCACGGCAACGCTTCGGCGAGCACGGTGGCCCGGACATCGCGGGTGATGGCGGGGGCTTTGACATCTTTGACATCTTTGACGTCACCGACTGCGGTCACGGCGCCATCCCAACCACCGACAGGCCCTCGGTCTCCGGCCAGCCCAACGCCAAGTTCATCGACTGCACGGCTGCTCCGGCGGCGCCCTTGACCAGGTTGTCGATCGCACAGACCGCCACGAGCTTTCCGGCGTCCCTGTCGACTGCGACCGCCAGCTGCGCGGTGTTGCTGCCGACCACCGAACCGGTGCGAGGCAGCTTTCCTTCCGGCAACAGAAGAACGAATGGCTCACCGCTGTAGTGCTTTTCGTACGCCGCGCGCACCTGGGCCAGCGGTGCTGTGCAGGGTGCGGTGCAGGTGGCCAGGATGCCGCGGGTCGTCGGGATGAGCACCGGGGTGAACGACACCGAAACGGCGCGCTCGGTGACCGCCTGTAGTCCCTGGGCAATCTCGGGGGTGTGACGGTGCGCGCCGGCGATGTTGTAAGCCCGCGCCGACCCGATGATCTCCGATCCGAGCAACTCGGTCTTAGCCTCGCGTCCGGCGCCCGAGGTGCCGCTGACGGCGACTACGGTCACGGACGGTTCAGCGAGGCCTTCGGCGATGGCGGGCACCAGCCCCAGCAGCGTCGCGGTGGGGTAACACCCCGGGACCGCGACCCTGGTGGCGCCACGCAGGCGGTCGCGGGCGCCGGGAAGTTCGGGTAGCCCGTAAGGCCAGGTACCCGCATGCGGAGAACCGTAGAACCGCTCCCACACCGCCGCATCGCGCAGCCGGAAATCGCCACCGCAGTCGATGATCACCGTGCCGGGGTCGAGCTGTTCTGCCAGCGGCGCAGAATGGCCGGGCGGCAACGCTGTGAACACAACGTCGTGACCGGCCAGCAGGCCTGCGTCGGTGGGCTGCAACACCCGGAGCCCGAGCGGCGGCAAATGCGGGTGGTGCTCGCCGAGCGGGCTGCCCGCGCTGGCGGCCGCCGTCAACACGCCGATCGTCAAACGTCCGGCGGTGTAGGCCGGATGGCCTAGCAGCAGCCGCAGGATTTCTCCGCCCGCATAGCCGCTGGCTCCTACCACCGCGACGCTTGTGGTCCGGTACATGGTTTTGTCCCTAGTCGTCTTTTGCCCTTGGCGCCAATGTATGGACAGCCATGGTGTCTGAGATAGGGCCATTCGCCCTCCGCACAAGCGACAATGGACTCCCGATCAGCTCCTGTTAGGTTTGGGCGTTGTGACCACGCTTCCCGATAGTGCCGACGTGCGGCGCCTAGCCGGCTGGTTACCGCAAGATCGTGACGGCTTGGAGAGGTGGCTGCCGCACAATCCCAATGCACCGCAGGCGCTGGTCCGCTCGGTGTTGGCGAACGCCAACGCGACGACATGAGTACACGGAGCCCTGCTGCGACTGGGAGGTCGGGATGACGTCGACGGCTCTGACGATCCGTCAGGCGACCGCAGCGGATGCGTCCAAGTGTGGTAACATATGTTACGACGCGTTCGCCGATGTCGCTGCGCGCCATGGCTTTTCGCCGGATTTCGCCTCAGTCGAGGTGGCGACCGAGTTGCTGTCCGGACTGATCGAACATCCCGGCTTCTTTTCTCTGGTCGCCGAGACCGACGGGCAGATCGCGGGAAGCGGCTTCCTTGACGAGCGCGCGATGATTTCCGGAGTCGGCCATGTCACGGTGGATCCCGCTGTCCAAGACCGTCGTATCGGCCGGGCGCTGATGGAGACGATGCTGCAGCGGTGCGCACAGCGTGGGGTGCCCGGCGTCCGGCTCTTACAGGCTGCCTATAACTACCGCTCAATGAGCCTTTACGCCAAGCTGGGCTTCGACGTGCGTGAGCCGTTCGCCGCGATGCAAGGCAATCCGCTGGCTCTCCACACTCCGGGATACACGGTGCGGGCAGCCACCTCCGACGATCTGCCCGCATGCGACGCACTGTGTGTACGCGTGCACGGCCACGGCCGGGGTGGCGGGCTGCGGGATGCGCTCGCTCAAGGGACGGCCAGGGTGGTTGAGCGTGATGGGCTAATCACCGGGTATACGGGCGGAATTGGGTTTTATGGGCACGCGGTGGCAGAGACCAACGACGACCTGAAGGCCTTGATCGGGGCCGCTGCGGGATTCGCGGGTCCGGGGTTCCTTGTTCCGATGCGCAACACCGAGTTGGTGCGCTGGTGTCTGGCACACGGCTTGCGCGTGTTTGTGGTCTTGAATCTCATGACGATTGGGCTGTATTCGGAACCGCGCGGCACCTACCTCGCGTCGGTCTGGTACTAACTGCCAGTTTGTGGCTGCAACTGATGTATTGAGGTGCCTGACTCGCCGTCGGTTGGTGAAACGCCGCCCGATCATCCCAGACCACGGGCGGTCCGCGCCGATACCTCATACGAACGGCCCTGAAGGCCGGTGACTTCGGTCCCTACCGCCGATTGCGGCCGACTGATCGGATGGACATCGTCAATGTGGCAAATCTCGAGATCTAGGAGATATCCATGAGCACGCTTGCCGGTCAACGTCAATCAAGGTCGCTCTTTCCGGAGCTCGCGGAGCTGTTCGCCGGCTTCCCCTCGATGGCCAGACTCCGTCCTGCCTTCGATACTCGCGTGATGCGGCTCGTGGACGAGCTGGACGATGGCCGCTACGTAGTGCGTGCGGAAATGCCGGGTGTCGACCCTGCGAAGGATGTCGACATCACGGTGCGCGACGGACAACTGACCATCAAAGCCGAGCGTAGCGAGAAGAAAGACTTCAACGGGCGGTCGGAATTCTCGTACGGCTCATTCGTTCGCACCGTATCGCTGCCGGCGGGCGCTGACGAAGACGACATCAATGCCACCTACGACCACGGCATTCTCACCGTTTCGGTGGCGGTCTCCGAGCCTAAGCCTGCCAAACGGCGTATTCAGGTCCAGTCCGCCCAACTGACCCCAACCGAGGTGCCTAATGACCAGAGCAGTTGATATCACCCGGCGCTCGCCGCGGCGCGTGTTCCGCGATCGCCGGGAGGCCGGCCAGGTGCTGGCAAATCTCCTCACCGCCTACCGCGACCGGCCCGAGGTGGTCGTCCTCGGCTTGGCGCGGGGCGGCGTACCCGTCGCGTGGGAGGTGGCAGCCGCGCTGCACGCCCCGCTGGACGCCTTCATCGTGCGCAAACTCGGCGCCCCCGGCCACGAAGAGTTCGCCGTTGGAGCGTTGGCCAGCGGGGGCCGCGTCGTGGTCAACGACGATGTGGTGCGGGGCTTGCGGATTAAACCGCAGGAGCTGCGCGCCATCGCCGAGCGTGAAGGTCGGGAGCTGGTGCGGCGCGAGGCCGCGTATCGCGGCAAACATCCACCGCTCGACGTGACCGGCAAGACGGTCATTCTCGTCGACGACGGGTTGGCCACCGGGGCGAGCATGTTCGCGGCGGTGCAGGCGTTACGCGAAGCCGAGCCCGCACAGATCGTGATCGCGGTGCCGGCCGCTCCGGAATCCACCTGTCGGGAATTCGCCGGCCTTGTCGACGACGTTGTCTGCGCGAGCATGCCCACTCCATTTTTCGCGGTCGGGGAGTCGTTCTGGGACTTCCGACAGGTTTCCGACGACGAGGTTCGTCAGCTGCTCGCCACTCCGACGACGGGGGTCTCGACCAGCCGACCCGCGGCGCGGACGGCAGCCGAAGTGGTCGCCAGTGTGGCTATCGAGGCCCCGGGCGGTATTCCGCCGCGCGAGACGCTGGAGGAACTGATCGGGGACGCGCGGGTCGTGCTGATCGGCGAGAGCTCGCACGGGACGCACGAGTTCTACGAAGCGCGGGCCGAGATCACGAAATGGCTGATCGAGGAGAAGGGTTTCTGCGCTGTCGCCGCGGAGGCGGATTGGCCCGATGCCTACCGCGTGAATCGATACGTGCGCGGCCTCGGCGTTGACGAGAACGCCGACGAGGCGTTGCGCGGATTCGAGCGCTTTCCAGCGTGGATGTGGCGCAACACCGTCGTTCGTGACTTTGTCGATTGGCTACGCATCCGCAACCGCCGACACGAGTCGAACGGTCAGCAGCAGGCCGGCTTCTACGGATTGGATCTCTATAGCCTGCACCGGTCCATGCAGGAAGTGATCAGCTATCTCGACAAGATCGACCCAAGGGCGGCGGCACGGGCGCGGGAGCGCTACGCGTGTTTCGACCACGCTTCGGCCGACGATGCTCAGGCGTACGGCTTTTCGGCAGCGTTCGGTGCCGGTCCATCGTGTGAGAATCAAGCGATCGAGCAGCTAGTCGAAATCCAGCGCAATGCCTTGGCCTATGCCCGCAGGGACGGACTGCTCGCCGAGGACGAGCTGTTTTACGTCCAGCAAAATGCGCAGACGGTGCGCAACGCAGAAGTGTACTACCGCGCGATGTTCAGCGGGCGGGTCACCTCGTGGAACCTGCGTGACAAGCACATGGTGCAGACCCTTGAGGCACTGCTGCAACATCTGGACCGCCATCACGATGTCCCATCCGCCCGAATAGTGGTGTGGGCCCACAATTCCCATGTCGGGGATGCCCGGGCGACTGAAGTGTGGTCCGACGGACAGCTCACGCTCGGTCAACTTGTCCGCGAGCGGTATGGCGACGAGTCGCGCTTGATCGGGCTCAGCACGTACGCCGGCACCGTCACTGCTGCCAGCGAGTGGGGAAGCGTCGCCGAACGAAAGGTCGTGCGGCCGGCACTCAATGGGAGCATCGAAGAACTCCTACACGAAACCGGCAGGAACGCCTTCCTGGTGTCCGCACACATCAGCCCGGAAGCCGCAGAGGCGCTCAGCGTCGTTCGGTTGGGACGCGCGATCGGCGTGATCTACCGGCCGGAAACGGAACGGCAAAGCCACTACTTCCATGTCAGGCCCGCCGACCAATTCGACGCGATGATTCATATCGATAGCACCCGGGCGCTGGAACCCCTGGAGCCGACGAGTCGGTGGATTGCCGGCGAAACACCTGAGACCTACCCGAGCGGCCTTTGACGAACGAGGGGAGTCGACGAACATGGAGGCGCCAGCCCAGATTGTCACGCTGACCATGAACCCAGCGCTGGATATCACAAGTGGTGTGGACGTGGTGCGACCGACCGACAAATTACGCTGCGGGACACCACGTTACGACCCAGGCGGCGGCGGCATCAACGTTGCTCGCATCGCTCACGTCCTCGGTGGATCGGTGTCAGCGGTGTTTCCCGCCGGCGGGCCGACCGGCGACCTGATCACGAGGCTGCTCGTTGACGCCGGCGTGCGGTTTCGAGAGGTCGCAATTGCCGCACCGACGCGAGAAAGCTTCACCGTCAACGAAACCAGCAGCGGGCAGCAGTATCGGTTCGTCCTTCCCGGGCCGCAGCTGACGTTCGCAGAACAGGAGCGATGCGTCGGCCAATTGCGAATAGAAGCGGCGGCAGCCGAATTCGTGGTGGCAAGCGGCAGCCTGCCGCGAGGCGTGCCCGCTGACTTCTATCAGCGGGTTGCCGACGTGTGCCAGGACGTGGGCGCCCTGCTGATTTTGGACACCTCGGGCGGTGGCCTGCAACACATCTCCTCCGGGGTGTTTCTCCTCAAAGCGAGCGTCCGGGAACTGCGCGAATGTGTGGGTCGCGAACTCCTCACCGAGACCGAGCAACTGGCGGCCGCACACGAACTCATCGACAGGGGACGCGCGGAAGTCGTGGTGGTGTCGTTGGGATCGCATGGTGCGCTACTCGCCACACAACACGGAAGCCATCGTTTTTCGGCGATCCCGATGGCCAGTGGGAGCGGCGTTGGGGCCGGCGACGCGATGGTTGCCGCGATCACGGTGGGCCTCGGTCGCGGATGGCCGCTGGTCAAGTCCGTTCGGTTGGGAATTGCCGCGGGTGCGGCCATGCTGATGACGCCTGGTACGGCGGCCTGCGAGCGCGCGGATGTCGAGAAGCTGTTCGAGCTGGTCGCCGAACCTGCGGAGATCAATCAGGTGTGTGCCGCTGACTCGTGATCGTCACGGAAGCACGGGTAGGGCCTAACGGCCCCTCCGTAAACGAGCGGTGGCGCAATAACCTGACGTTGAGTGAATCGAACGAACCGGGAGCCGAAATGAACCAGCTGGACGCCAAGTCCGTGGTCGTCGGAGTCAACGGCTCGCAAGCCGCGGTCAACGCCGCCAAGTGGGCGATCGACGAGGCCCTGAGCCGGCAGGTACCCCTTCGGCTTGTCTATGTGATCCCGCGCGCAGGAGCGCGAGGCGCCTCGCCGCGCAGCGAGTGGGAGGTCGAACGCGGTGAAATGGCGCTGTCCCAAGCAGATTGCGCCATACAGAGCGAAGGGAAACCGGTCGAGGTCGAATGGGCGATTCGCGCAGGGGATCCCGAGCAAGTACTGATCGACGAATCACAGGACACAGCGCTGGTCTGCGTGGGCACCTCGAGGCGAGGGTGGGCGGCTGACGGATTGTTGGGCCCAACCGCCACGGCGTTGGTCGCGCACGCGCGCTGCCCGGTGGCGATCATCCGCTCTAATCCCGACGGATCGCCGACGCAGCTTGGTGTGATCGCCGTCGTTCTCAATGACGAACCCGACAATGACGAAGTCGTGCACCTGGCGATGGAGGAAGCACGGCGTCGCCGCGCTACAGTGCGGCAGATCGATCGCCGCCTGGACAGCTGGATCCGCCGGTATCCCGATGTACCCGTCCAGATCGTTGCCGCGGGCTCCGGCGTGAAAGGCTCTGAGAACCACAGCAACGCAATTGACCTGGCCGTTGTGGGCGAGGCCGACGCCGATGAGCTGCCCGGGCTCGCCACCCCGAACTGTCACCCGATTGTGGGCTATCCCGACTGCTCAGTGCTTCTGGTCCGGCACTAGATCTGGAAGCGCTCGCTGCTCATCGTCGATCGGCAAAATCTTTGTGAAAGCGGGGGCGATTATGAAGATGTGGGATATTGAATCAGGGTTCCATGATTCTTGCTTGGAACGGTCAGCAGGAAAGGCTCTCAATGGTTAAGGTTTTCTTGGTCGATGACCATGAAGTCGTTCGTCGCGGCCTTGCCGATCTGTTGGCAGCGGACCCCGACCTCGAAGTCATCGGTGATGCCGGCTCGGTGTCGGAAGCGATGGTGCGGATACCCGCGGCCAAACCCGACGTCGCCGTGCTCGACGTGCGTCTCCCCGACGGCAACGGAATCGAACTGTGCCGCGACCTATTGTCTGAGCTTCCCGAGCTGCGGTGTCTGATGTTGACGTCGTTCACCTCCGATGAAGCGATGCTCGAGGCGATCCTGGCGGGTGCCAGCGGCTACGTCGTCAAAGACATCAGGGGTATGGAGCTGGCTCAGGCGATCAAGGACGTCGGTGCCGGCAAATCGCTGCTGGATAACCGAGCCGCCGCCGCCTTGATGTCGAAACTCCGCGGCGCCGCCGACCACAAAGATCCACTGTCGGGATTGACCGAGCGCGAGCGAACGCTACTCGGGCTCCTCAGCGAGGGTTTGACCAACAGGCAGATCGCCGCCCGGATGTTTCTGGCCGAGAAAACCGTGAAGAACTACGTATCGCGGTTGCTGGCCAAACTCGGCATGGAACGGCGGACCCAGGCAGCAGTGTTCGCATCTAAGTTGGACCGGCAGTCTGCCCCGCCGACCAGCACGTAAACAGCGCCTGTCTGGCCGGCCGGACCGACACAATAGCGTGACCCGCCCTGGAGGCGGTTTGCTGGCCGATACCACCGGCAGGCCGTTTAGGAGCGGCTGATCCGGGGTTTCCGTAGTGCCTCAAATCAAGATGCCCGCGAAATTTTGTCCGTGCCTCAGGTAGGAATGCCCGCGAAACGGGCCGGTTCAGCTGGCCTTGATCCGGATGCCTTTGCGGATGTCGGGTAGGGCGGTGGG
>NZ_JBKQQD010000203.1:0-6427 GCF_052144515.1 Mycobacterium sp.
TGAGGATGCTAAGACAACCCTCACCCCAATGGTGAAGGCTGGTGCGAGGAATTCGCCCGCGTGGCGCAGGCCGCCGTCGAGTCGTTCTACCGCGAGTACGCAAAGAATGCAGGTGTCTTGCGTTTTCCGGGGGGAGCGCAAAACCGGCTCCAGAAGTGCGGAAAGTCAGATATAAGTAGATCGCTTCACGAATTGGTGATTGGCTTGGATTTAAGTTCGTAGGTCTAGGGTCGCTAGATGCGACGGTGCGGGGTTCCCTGCCTGGGCACTGCAAGGGAGGCAGGTATGCGGCCGTGAGCAAGGCACGTGTGAGTCCGGTTGCTGTCATCGGCATGGCGTGCCGGCTTCCCGGGGGCATCGATTCGCCCGACCTGTTGTGGGAAGCGCTGCTGCGCGGCGACGACCTGGTCACCGAGATTCCCGCCGACCGTTGGGACGCTGACGAGTACTACGACCCCGATCCCGGTGTGCCCGGTCGGTCGGTGTCGCGATGGGGCGGGTTCCTCGACGATATAGCGGGCTTCGATTCCGAGTTCTTCGGGATCGCCGAGCGGGAGGCAACCGCGATCGACCCGCAGCACCGCTTGTTGCTGGAAACCTCATGGGAGGCGGTGGAGCACGCCGGTCTGGCGCCAAAATCGTTGGCCGGCTCCCTGACAGGTGTGTTCGTGGGATTGGCCCACGATGACTACGCATCCGTTACCAGCGAAGCGGGTGCGCTGGACGATGCATACGGGTTCACCGGCACCGCCTTCAGCATGGCGTCTGGGCGGGTCGCCTACGCGATGGGGCTGCGTGGTCCTGCGGTCACTGTGGACACCGCGTGCTCATCAGGCCTGCTTGCCGTGCACATGGCTTGCCGCAGTCTGCAGTTCGGTGAGAGCAACCTTGCCTTGGCGGGTGGCTGCATGGTGATGCTGGAACCGCGCAAGTTCACGTCCGCTTCCGCGCAGGGCATGCTCTCGCCTACAGGACGCTGCCGGACGTTCGACGTCGCCGCCGACGGGTTCGTGCGTTCCGAGGGTTGCGCCGTGGTAATGCTCAAGCGGTTGCAGCACGCGCTGAACGATGGTGACCGGATCCTGGCCGTAGTGCGTGGCACGGCCGCCAACCAAGACGGTCGCACCGTCAACAACTTAACGCCGTCGTTGGATGCGCAGGAGCTGGTGTATCGGGCGGCGTTGGCTGCCGCTGATGTAGACGCCGGCACCGTCGGCATGGTTGAGGCGCACGGCACCGGTACCCCGGTTGGTGACCCGATCGAATTCAGGAGCCTGGCACGGGTTTACGGCACCAGCGGGAAACCATGTGCGCTCGGATCGGTCAAGAGTAATTTGGGACATGCTGAGTCCGCCGCCGGCACAGTGGGGTTGATCAAGGCGATCCTCGCGCTGCGGCATGGTGTGGTACCGCCGATGATGCATTTCACCCGGCTGCCTGATGACCTTGCCCCAATCGAGACGAAACTCTTTGTGCCGCGGGAAATCACGTCGTGGCCCACCAACGGTCACCAAGCACCCCGGCGGGCGGCGGTGTCGTCGTTCGGAATGTCGGGAACGAATGTACACGCCATTGTGGAGCAAGCTCCAGAGACCGTTGCCCAGGAGAGCGGGGAAGCCGGATCCGGTATGGCCTCCCCCCTGTTGTTTGCGCTGTCGTCGACCTCCGCCGACGGGCTGCGGCAAACCGCGCGCCGGCTCGACGACGGGGTGGAAGAACACGAAGACTCCATTGTGTTGTCGGATCTGGCTTATACGCTGGCGCGCCGCCGTGCCCACCGGCCCGTGCGCACGGCGGTCATAGCCGCTGGTCTTGAGGAGCTAATCGAAGGATTGCGTCAGGTCGCTGAGGGGGATGTTCCGTATCAGGGCGCTGTGGGGCAGGACGACCGGGGTCCGGTATGGGTGTTCTCGGGGCAGGGTTCGCAGTGGGCGGCGATGGGCGCCGACCTGCTCGCCAACGAACCGGTGTTCGCCGCCACTGTCGCGGCGGTGGAACCGCTGATTGCCGCCGAGTCCGGGTTCTCGGTGACCGAGGCGATGACGGCGCCGCAGACCGTGACCGGCATTGACCGGGTGCAGCCGACTCTGTTCGCCATGCAGGTGGCGCTGGCGGCCACGATGAAATCCTACGGGGTCACCCCGGGCGCCGTCGTCGGGCACTCCATGGGAGAGGTGGCGGCGGCCGTCGTCGCGGGAGCGTTGTCGCTGGAAGACGGGGTGCGCGTCATTTGTCGCCGTTCCCGGCTGTGCGTAAGACTGGCCGGTGCTGGCGCGATGGCGTCGGTGGAACTGCCGGCTCGACGTGTACGTGCGGAACTGGTGGCTGGCGGCGTCACCGACGTCGTGATCTCGGTGGTGGCCTCTCCGCAGTCCACGGTGATCGGCGGGTCCACCCAAACGGTTCGCGATCTCGTCGCAGCGTGGGAGCAGCGTGAGGTGATGGCCCGCGAGGTCGCCGTTGACGTGGCATCCCACTCTCCGCAGGTCGACCCGATCCTCGACGAGCTCTCCGAGATGTTGGCCGAGGTCGCCCCGATGGCACCGCAGGTTCCGTTCTATTCCGCGACCCTGTTCGACCCCGGTGATCGGCCAGTGTGCGATGCCGGTTACTGGGTGGACAATCTGCGTCACACCGTGCGGTTCGGCGCGGCGGTGCAGGCGGCGATGGAGGACGGGTACCGGGTATTCGCCGAGCTGGCACCACACCCGCTGCTGACCCACGCCGTCGAGCAGACCGCCGCCAGCCTCGACATGACGGTAGCCGTCTTGGCCGGCATGCGGCGTGAACAACCGCTGCCGCACGGGCTGCGTGGTCTGCTGGCGGATCTGCACAGCGTGGGTGCCGCGGTGGACTTCTCTGTGCTCTATCCCGGTGGGCGGCTGGTGGACGCACCGCTGCCGGCGTGGACGCACCGTCACCTGCTTCGCGCCCCGGATCGCCCTGCGCACGACGCGAATACCGTTTCGGTGCATCCGCTGTTGGGCGCGCATGTGCCGCTGCCGGAGGAGCCGGAGCGCCACGCCTGGCAGGCCGATGTAGGCACCGCGGCGCTGCCCTGGTTGGGCGATCACCGGATCCACAATGTGGCCGCCCTTCCCGGGGCCGCCTACTGCGAGATGGCGCTGGCCGCCGCGCGCATGGTCCTCGGCGAAGAGTCCGAGGTCCGCGATATCCGCTTCGATCAGATGCTGCTGCTCGATGACAAGACCCCGGTGTTCGCCCTCGCATCGGTGACATCGCCGGGCGTCGTCGACTTCGTCGTGGAGACCTTCCAGGAAGGTGATCGGGTTCAGCGGGCCGAAGCGGTGCTGCACGCGGGAGACGGTCAGGACCAACCACCGGACTACGATATGGCCGCTCTGCTGACAGCGTATTCGTTCGACTTGGACTGGGCCGAACTCAGGCAGTGGTTCGACGAGCATGGTGTGCACCATGGGCCCATTTTCACTGGTGTGACGGCCGCGCACGCTGCCGACAGCTCGGTCAGCACGATACTGACCGAAGTCGCGCTGCCTGGTTCTATTCGCTCACAACAGAGCGGCTATAGGATTCACCCCGCCCTGCTGGATGCCTGCTTCCAGTCCGTTGTGGCCCACCCCGCCGTCCAGGGCAGCGGTCTGCTGCTGCCGTTGGGTGTACGAGGGCTACGTGCCTACGCGCCTGCCCGCAACGCCCGTTACTGCTATACGACGGTAACTAATGCTGACGCTGCCGGGGTCGAAGCCGATCTGGATGTGCTCGACGAGCACGGCATGGTGCTGCTTGCCGTGCGTGGGTTGCAAATGGGAACCGGGGTCTCCGAGCACGCAAGCCGCGATCGTGTGCTCAGCGAGCGGGTGCTGACCATTGAATGGCAACAGCAAGAGCTGCCCGAGGTGGACGGTGCCGACGCCGGAACATGGCTGCTGATCAGCACCTCCGCCGCTGCCGATGTGGTGGCCACACACGTTACTGACGCGTTAAAGCGCCACGGCGCGCACTGCACGACCATGTGCTGGCCGCAGCATGCCGATCAGGTGGCCAATGCCGAGCGGTTGCGCGGTCAGCTCGGCTCCGGCGGGTTCACCGGTGTGGTCGTGCTCAATGGTCCGCGTAACGGCAACCCGGATGAGGAGTGCGCTGTGCGCGGCGGTGAGTGCGTACGCCACCTGGTGCGCATCGCCCGCGAGCTGCCCGAAATCGCGGGCGAATCTGCGCGGCTATATGTCGTGACCATGAACGCGCAGACGGTGCTGGCCGATGATGTCGCCAATCTCGAGCAGGGCGGGCTCTGCGGCCTGCTGCGGGTGATCGGCGCCGAGCATCCGTACCTGCGCACCACTCAGATCGACATCGACGAGCAAACCAACGCCGAGCGGGTGGCGCGCCAACTGTTGGCCGGCTCGGACGAGGACGAGACCGCCTGGCGACACGATGCGTGGTTCACCGCGCGCCTGTGCCCCACTGCGCTGCGCCCCGAGGAGCGGCGAACCACCATCGTCGACCACGAGCACGACTGCATGCGCCTGCGGATTCGCGTCCCCGGTGACCTGCAAACGATAGAGTTTGTCGCGATCGACCGGGTCCCGCCGGGGCCGGGCCAGGTCGAGGTCGCGGTCAGCGTATCCAGCATCAACTTCGCCGATGTCCTGCTCGCCATGGGCCGACTACCCGGCATCGACGGAGGTCAACTAGAGCTGGGCAGCGATTTCGCCGGTGTGGTAACCGCGGTCGGGCCGGATGTCACTGACCATCACGTAGGTGACCATGTTGGCGGTTACGTCCCCTATAGCGGCTGCTGGGGCACGTTTGTCACTTGCGACGCCCGATTTGTCATCACCCTGCCGCCCGGCCTGACGGCCAACCAGGCCGCCGCATTGAGCAGCGCGCACGTCACGGCATGGCATGGGCTGCACGATCTGGCCCGGATCACCTCCGGTGACAAGGTGCTGATCCACTCCGCAACCGGCGGTGTGGGGCAAGCGGCGGTAGCGATAGCCCGAGCGGCGGGAGCCGAGGTCTTCGCCACAGCCGGCAGAGCGGCGCGTCGAGCGCTGTTGGGTGACATGGGCATTGAGCACGTCTACGATTCGCGCAGCATCGAGTTCGCCGAGCAGATCCGCCGGGATACCGATGGGTATGGCGTCGACATCGTGCTCAACTCCCTGACCGGCGCCGCACAGCGCGCGGGGCTGGAACTGTTGGCGCTAGGCGGGCGGTTCATCGAGATCGGCAAACGTGACGTCTACGCTCACGGCCGGCTGGAGTTGTATCCGTTCCGGAGGAACCTCGCGTTCCACTATTTGGACCTTTCGTTGATGTGGGACAGCCACCCCCAGCGGATCCAGGACCTTGTGCGCACGGTCTACCGGCTCGTCGCAGACGGTGTGCTGCCACCCCCGGAGCACACTAACTATCCGCTTGCCGAGGCGGCCACCGCGATTCGGGTGATGAGCGCGGCCGAACACACCGGCAAACTCGTCCTCGACACCCCGCGTGCGGGGAGCAGCAGCGCGGTGATACCACCGGAGCAGGTTCAGCCCTTCCGAGTTGACGGCGCCTACATCATCACGGGCGGTCTGGGTGGACTTGGGCTGTTCCTTGCCGAGAAGATGGCCACGGCGGGCTGCGGCCGGATCGTGCTCACCTCGCGCGCCCAGCCGAATCACGAGGCGCTGGAGACAATCGAGCTCATCCGGGCCATCGGATCCGACATCGTCGTCGAGTGTGGCGATATCGCCCAGGCGGGCACTGCGGAGCGGTTGGTGGCAACGGCAACCGCCACCGGGCTTCCGCTGCGCGGTGTGCTGCACGCGGCGGCCGTGGTCGAGGACGCCACTTTGAGCAACATCACCGACGAGCTGATCGAGCGCGACTGGGCGCCCAAGGTCTACGGCGCCTGGCACCTGCACGAGGCCACTGCCGGACAGCCACTGGACTGGTTCTGCTCGTTCTCCTCGGCAGCCGCCCTGCTGGGCTCGCCGGGTCAGGGTGCCTACGCCGCGGCCAACAGCTGGCTGGACGCCTTCACCCACTGGCGAAGGGCTCAAGGCCTGCCAGCCACCGCGATCGCATGGGGAGCGTGGGCCCAGATCGGCCGCGCCGCAGCGCTGGCGGAAAGCGGCGACATCGGGATGATCACTCCCGACGAGGGCGCCTACGCGTTTGACGTACTGCTGCGCCACGACCGCGGGTACACCGGGTATGCGCCGGTCGTCGGTTCACCATGGTTGACTGCCCTCGCGCAACGCAGCCGGTTTGCTGAGCTGTTCCAATCCGCGGGGCAAAACCGGTCGGGCACGAGCAAATTCCGCCGGGAGCTGAATGAGCTACCCCTCGACGAGTGGTCTCCCCGACTTCGGCGTCTGGTTTCCGAGCAGGTCGGCCTGATTCTGCGTCGCACCGTCGATCCGGACCGTCCGCTCTTCGAGTACGGCCTCGACTC
>NZ_JBKQQD010000204.1:0-5856 GCF_052144515.1 Mycobacterium sp.
GCTTCCGACGCCGGCGAGCCGTCGATGCCCACCAGGACCGGCGCCCGTGCGACATTGGCGACCAGCGGTTCCTCGTCGTGGATCACGGCGACTGGGCAATGCGCGTGGTAGACCAATCCCGAGCTCACCGAGCCAAGGAAGGTGCGGACCAACACGCCGCCATGCCCCCGATAGCCCACCACGACCATCTCCGCCTCTTTGGAAAGGCCGACGAGCGTCGGGACGGTGGCCGAATGAAACACCTTGCTATCGATTTGCACTGGACCGCGCTCACCAGTGCTCTCTTCGGCGACCTTGATCGCCGACTTGATGAATTCGCGTGCCCGCTTCTCCTGCCATTGCCTGAAGCCGGCCGGCGCGGGGACCTGGGACCACCCCGGTACGGGGGCGTTGACGACATGAACAAGGGTCAGCGGCACATTCCGCAGCGCGGCATCATGGGCCGCCCACCGTACGGCACCCAGTGCCGCTGCTGAGCCGTCAACACCTACCAAGATCGCGCGACGTGCTGGTTGCAACATTCAGTTCGCTTCTGATCGGCTATGTACCTACCGGCACGATCACTCAGGGCGGCCGTGATTGGTAGGGCTGAAGAGATGCAAGCCGAAGGACCAAAGGCACCGATGGAGCGCCTAACGCCTTCCGGCCCAAGCCTAGATCGGTCAATAGCGTGACTTCCGTTTGGATTGGAAAAGTCGGAACCCGGCCGGCGCGGCGGAGCTTGACGCACGGAGGACATGTAGTGAACGCCGCTGCGACGCAAACACCGGACCGCAGGCGCGCGACAAATTTTCACAGCAACCCGCAGACTCCTTCACCGGCCTCACGATCGTTGTATATGTTCCCACTTTACTGCCGGACCCGTGTTGACGGCGTCAACACCTTTCGATGTATCCGCAGTTCGCCTCACGTCTTTTCGCGTCGTTTCGCGTAGTCAAATTCCGTGTTTTCGCAGCTCACGCCACTTTTTGTAGCGGGTTCGATTCCCGGCAGCTCCACACCAAACATGCTGGTCAGGGCCACAAGTCCTGGCCAGTTTGACTGCTGCGAACACTGTCGTTTGACGAGGCATCGAGTGCTGATGTCGCGACGAACGTGCGTCGGCCCATCTTGATGGTCGGCAGGTCACCAGCCTTGACCAGTTCGTAGAACGTCGTGTTACTGATACCGCCCGGTTCTTTCCTGGCCAGGGGACGGTAATGAGTCGTTCGGGCGCTTGAGGCATAGGGCGCGGCCTTGGAGGAACTGGCGCGCGAAGTCCTCAGTGATCGCATCGTGTCAGCCCGCAGGTCAGCGCGGCGGCGGGCCACAAGAAGTGGCGGGGACGGGGGTTCTACCGCGCGTTAGGTAGGCATCTAGCGAGTAGGCGCCGGCCCCGACCAGAAGCAGAAACAGGCTGCCGCACAGCTGGGCCAGGTCGACACGGGCTTCGTGGATGAAGTCCCACCAGCCGTGTTCGCCGCGAAACAGTGGGGCGTGGCCCCAGAAAATGGGTAGCTTGGTGATCAGCAGCGCGCCGAGCATGTCGATGATCATCGGCACGGCCGCCAGCCGGGTCAGCAGCCCTACCAGAATGAGTGCCCCGCAGCCGATTTCAAAGACTCCGTCAAAGGTGCTGAAGAACGCTGGTGCGGGGATGCCGGCCCTGTGGAACCGGCCGGTACCCAGCGAGGTGACCCGCGTGAATTTCAACACGCCTTCGCAGGCAAACACCAGCCCGACATACAGGCGGATCAGCACCACCGCGGCGGGCGCGCGCGTAAAGACCAGCGAGTTCAGCCACGAAGCGGGTTTGATCGGGAGCATTGTTTTCCATATTCCTTTCTGGCGCAGCGCATTCACCGTTATGAATCCATGACAATCCAGCCGTGGCGTACGAGCATTGGGCCTCCCCCGGAGCATATGTATCAAATCTGATTGATGTATTTTAGTGCCCGTGCACACGGGCTTGGCGGTCGCTGATGTCTCGCCGCCGGCATTTTTGCGGCTGGCCGGCGAGCCAGTGCGTTGGCGGTTGTTGTCTGAGTTAGCGCGCAGTGACCGGCGGGTGGGCGAGCTGACCGAACTGGTCGGACAGCCGCAGAACGCCGTGTCCTATCACCTGAGCCGGCTGCGTGCCGGCGGGTTGGTGTCGACACGGCGCAGCTCGGCCGACGGCCGCGACAGCTACTACCGCATCGAGCTGACCCGCTGCGCACAGGTGCTGGCGGCCACCGGCGCCGCGCTTCACCCCGGACTCGCGACGACCGCGGCCCCTGCCACCCACCGCCGCAGCTCGACACCAGTGCGGGTGTTGTTCTTGTGCACCGGCAACAGCAGTCGCTCGCAGATCGCCGAAGCATTGCTGCAACGGGCGGCCGGCACGCGGGTGCGGGTCGCCAGCGCGGGCAGCAATCCCAAACCGGTGCACCCCAACACTCTGCGGGTGATGCGCGAGTACGGCACCGATGTGACGGGCCGGCGCAGCAAGCACCTCGACACCCTGGCCGGGCGGCAGTTCGACTACGTGATCACCCTATGCGACAAGGTCCGCGAGGTCTGCCCCGAGTTCCGTGCCGGCACGCAGGCCAACCACTGGAGCATCCCCGACCCGGCTGCTGCGGGGAGCGGACGGGCCAGTTACCCGGCCTTCCGGGCGGTCGCGGCCGACCTGTACAGCCGTATCGGGTTCTTCGCCCAAGCCATCGCGCCAACCCACGAAGCGATGAAGGGAAACGTGCCGTGACTGACATCGGCGACAGCGTGCTCGACGTCCGCTACCTGGTGAACGACGTGGCCGTCGCGGTCGACTTCTACACCACCCACCTCGGCCAGGCGAGATGAGCGACGCCCACGCGGACGCGCGCGTCGCACGGCCGCCGAGCCTGGCCGCGGTGGTGCGGGAGTGGGGGCGCATCGGATGTATCGGCTTCGGCGGACCGCCCACCCACATCAAGCTGCTGCGCGATCTGTGCGTCGAGCGCAAGCAATGGCTGACATCGGTCGAGTTCGAAGACGCGGTGGCCACCTGCAACCTGCTACCCGGGCCCGCCTCCACCCAGCTCGCGATCTTCTGTGCGTGGCGAGTCCGCGGCCGCCCCGGCGCGCTGCTGGGCGGAGCCGCGTTCATCATCCCCGGCCTGATCCTCATCCTCGCCTTGGCTGCGCTGTTTCTCGAGGGCGCACCCCCGCGCACGGTCCTGGCCGCCGGGGCTGGCGCCGGATCAGCAGTCGCCGCGGTCGCGGTGCACGCCGCGGCCGGCCTGCTACCGGCAAGCTGGCGGCGCGCCGGCGACAGCGGCCGCGCCGCCCGGCTGCGTTGGGTCGCGTATCTGGCGGCGGGCCTGATCGCGGCGGCGACCATAGGGCCCTGGCTGGTGTTCGTGCTGCTGGCCTGCGGCGCGCTCGAGATCACCAGCCGACGGCAGCGTCGCGACACCGCCGGGCCGGCCGCGATCGCGCCCATGCTGTTGCTGGCAATCGGCACCCTGAGCGCCGGCACGCTCGTCTCCCTGATCTGGGTGGCGTTTAAGGTCGGCGCACTGTCCTACGGAGGCGGGTTTGTGATCATCCCGCTGATGCAAAACGACGCCGTGAACCACTACCACTGGATGACCGGCGGGCAGTTCCTCAACGCAGTCGCTCTGGGCCAAATCACCCCCGGCCCCGTCGTGCAGACCGTCGCCGTCGTGGGTTATGCCGCTGCCGGGCTACTCGGTGGTGTCGTTGCTGCCGTTGTCGCTTTCAGCCCCTCGTTCACGTTCGTGCTGCTGGGCGCGCGCCACTTCGAGCAGCTGCGCACCAACGCCACCGCGCGGGCATTTCTCGACGGCGCCGGGCCGGCCGCAATTGGCGCCATCCTTGGTTCGGCGATCACCCTCGCCCGCGCACTGACCGAGCCGTGGCAATACGCCGTCCTCGCCGCCGCCGCCCTCGTGCTGCTGGTCGGCCGCCGCGGCGTCGTGCTGACCCTGCTCGCCTCCGCAGCGGCCGGCACCATCCTCGTCACCGCCGGCCTGGCTTTGCCGCACTAATGCAACCACCTCGCCGCCGAGCGTCAACATCAAAACCCTCCGGGTTGGTTTGTGACGGTGAGGAATTCAGTCATCAAGGCCGTGTGGGGTGGTCGCATCCCGATCAGCAGGCGTGACCGTCACACGGTCTCGGTTACTACGATGCTGCGCCAGGGGCGGTGACTGGTTTCGGAAATAGGCAACCAGCGCCCACACCAAGCACACGAATATCGCCGCGAAGCAGCCGCCGCGCACGTAAACGCCCCAAAGGGTGAAAGTTTCGAAGGCATCGTGCAGAGCGGCGATGTCGGTGTCGCTGAGCTGGCCTACGTGCATCATCACCGGCGCCGCGACGATGGTGGTGAGCGCGGCGCCAGCCGCGCCCAACGCCGCCAGATAGATCGGCGCACCGGCCTGCCGTGGCGCAGACCGATCGAGGCGATAGGCCAATGCCGCGGCGAAAACCAAGGCCCAGCACAGGATCCCGCCGATCGGATAGACGATGTAGCCGTTCCGCAGATCGGCGTGGCGACTGTAGTCGGCCCATGCCTGCACGCCGAGGTCGCGCCACGCGGGGGTGGCGACAAGAGCGCGATCCAGGATCGAACCGAACAACCCGCTGACCACGGTGGCCGCGATGATCAGCATGCCGGTGGGCGTGAGGCGGGGCAGCGATTGTGCTGTCATACGGTGCTTCTCCTTGCCGTCGGGGCGGTCTTGGGCTCGGGCTCGTCGGCCGCGGGGTCCGGCAGGGCGGTAGTCAGTCCGGCGACCAACAAGGCGATCGCGTCGTCGAGTTCGGCGGCGGGAGCGTCTGCGAGTCGCCACATCACCACGGTGAATAGCAGCATCCGCGCCGCCGCCCGCGTGTTGCGAACACTCACCTCACCGGCCTCCATTCGGGCTTGCAGATAGCGGGCGAGCAGTGCCTGCGCCTCGTCGGTGAGCGTGTCCATCCGTTTACGCATTTCCGGATGGGTCTGCGAGGTCGCCATCACCACTCGTACCAGATCTGCCCGTTCGGTGAGCAGCTCATACATCTGCCGCGCGATCTGCGGCAGCACGACGGCCGCGGGTGCTGCCGGCGGCACAGTCAACATTCGCCGCAGCTGCGGCAAGAACCCATGCCGCTGCACCACCGCCGCCAGCAGGGCTTCTTTACTTTCGAAGTAGTGATAGATCAGCGCCGGGGCCACCCCTGCGGCCTGGCCGATCTTCTTAATACTGGCGGCGTCCACCCCTTCCCGGGCGAACACCGCCAGCGCGGCATCCACCAGCCGGTCCCGACGCGACGCACTCGATGAAGCAGCCATCCGACAAACCTGATTGGTCGTTCAATCAGACGGATCTCACCAACGTATGCACGCACGCAACCCCTAACCCACGGTTGACCGGTGATCGGCCGACAAACCCCGCTCGGGATCCCCGAGGACGGTCGACTGCTCCGCTCCGGCGAGGCCCCGCACGCCCGATCAGGTTGTTAGACGAGGCCGTAAATGTCCAGGAGTCGAAATCGTGTCGCATCGAGACGCTGGCCCAGAGTCGAAGCCACTTCCTTAACCAGCTCGTATCCCAGCTCGTGATCCTCTTCGCATTTTGCGCGCAGGCACTTGCCATCCAGCGCGAACGCTCGGGTCGTCTCCACCGCGCGCGCGTCGAACCGCCAGCGATAAGGGGGTATCAACCAAGACCATCCGAGCATCTCGCCGCGGCCCAGAGTCTCAATCGTCAAGCTGCCGTGACCAGGAGCAACGACTTCGAGCGCGACTTTTCCTTCGCGGATGAGATAGAAGGTATTGGCTTCTCTGCCTTCTTGAAAGATGAACTCACCGGCGTTGAAGCGGACGTTCGACGCACATCCGAC
>NZ_JBKQQD010000205.1:0-29589 GCF_052144515.1 Mycobacterium sp.
CCGCGAGCGGAAACAGGGGGAAGTTCTGATCGGGCATCGCTGCGGAGTTTAGGAGCGGGGAATCCGCTCTGGCCGCTAGCGCTTGCGCGCGGTGACCAGCAGGAACTCCCACTCCATCGTCGACGTCCCGACCAGGTAGCGGTCGCCGAGTTCGGCCAGCCGCGCGTCCAGCGCGTCAACTCGGTCCGCGTCTCCCGCGAGCCCACGGTATGCGGATGCGTGCGCTGACCTAGCTGTGGCGCGGCGACGTATCGTGGTCGCGCGCGATGCTCAACGGCGGCGTGACCGTCCACGGGGTCGCCGATGCCCGCCGGGCGGTACCGCGCTGGCTGGGTCAGTCGAGCCTGGCGGCGGTCCCCCGCCCGGCTTAGTGCCCGCGATTCGCTAGTTGATCAGCGGGTCGCGCGGCATTCCGAGGATTCGCTCGGCGATCTGATTGCGGGTCACCTCCGAGGTGCCGCCCGCGATCGCCATGCCACGCGCGCCCATGATCAGTCGCCCGGCGAACGCGCCGGGTCCGTCGAGTAGCGCAACCTCGGGCCCCTGCAGCGCCGCCATGATCGCGGCCCCCTCCACCATGTGCTCGGCCAGCTTCAGTTTGGTGACGTTGCCCTCCGGGCCCGGGCCCGCACCTTCGACGCTGCGCGCGGCGCGGCGCAGGTTGAGCAGCCGCAGCGAGGTTTCCTCGGCCAGGTAGTAGCCCATTCGAATTGCCGCGCCCGCCAAGCGATCTGCGTGCTGTTGGGCCAATTTCACCAGCTCCGGCGCCAAGCCTTCGTAGAACGACCCGCTGCCGCCGATGCTGACCCGCTCGTTGCCCAGCGTCGCCCGTGCGACGGTCCACCCGGAGTTGGGCGCCCCGACGACATCCTCGTCGGGAACGAACAGGTCGTTGAAGAACACCTCGTTGAATTCGGAGCCGCCGGTCATCTGCCGCAGTGGGCGCACTTCGACCTCGGGCGCCTTCATGTCGACGATCACTGTGGTGATGCCGGCGTGCTTGGGGGCATTTGGGTCGGTGCGCACGGTGGCCAGGCCGCGCGCACAGTAGTGGGCCCCGCTGGTCCATACCTTCTGCCCGTTGATCTTCCAGCCGCCGTCCACCCTGGTGGCCCGGGTCCTGATGGACGCCGCATCGGACCCGGCCTCGGGTTCGGAGAACAGCTGGCACCAGATCTCGTCTTTACGTAACGCCTTCTCGACGAATCTCTCGATTTGCCAAGGGGTTCCGTGCTGGATCAGGGTCAGGATCACCCATCCGGTGATCCCGTAGTCGGGACGCTTGATGCCGGCCGCGCGGAACTCCTCCTCGATGACCAACTGTTCCACCGCGTCGGCGGCACGGCCCCACGGTTTGGGCCAGTGCGGCATCACGTAGCCCGTCTCGATCAGCTTGTCGCGTTGGGCCTGCTTCTCGAGGGCGGCCAACTCGGCGGCGTCGGCACGGATTTGGGTGCGCAGTTCCTCGGCCTCGGGCGGCAGGTCCAGGCTGTTTTCCCGGGCCGCACCGGCAGCGGTGCGATCGAAGACATCCCGGGCCGGCCCGTCACCTCCGAGCAGTGCCGCGGTTACGATCGCCCGGCGCACATGCAGATGTGCGTCGTGTTCCCAGGTGTAGCCGATGCCGCCGTGCACCTGAACGTTGAGCTCGGCGTTGCGCCCATAGGCGGGGAAGGCCAGTGCCGCCGCCACCGCAGCGATCAGCCGGAACTGCTCCTCATCCTCGGACGCCGCCCGCGAGGCGTCCCACACGGCGGCGATTGCCGATTCGGCGGCAACCAACATGTTCGCGCAATGATGCTTGACCGCTTGGAATGTGGCGATGGTGCGGCCGAATTGCTGACGCACCTTGGCATAGTCGACGGCGGCCTCGACGCAGTCGGCGGCCCCGCCCACCGACTCGGCGGCCAGCAACGTCCGCGCGCGGGCCAGGGCGGATTCCCGCGCCCCCGGCAGGATGTCGTCGTCGGACACGCTCACGTTCTGCAGCCGGACGCGTCCGGACCGCCTGGTCGGATCGAAGTTCTCGGGCACCTCGACCGAAACGCCGGCGCGATCGCGGTCCAGCACCAGCACGTCGTCACCCGAGGCGATCAGCAGCAACTCGGCCAGCCCCGCGCCCAAGGCCACCCCGGCCTCACCGTCGGCCCGCCCGTCCTTGATCTGCACCTGGGTGTCCAGACCGATTGCCGCGGTGACGGTTCCGTCGACCAGCCCCGGCAACAACCGGGCCTTCTGGTCGGCGGTGCCCTCTTTGGCGATCACCGACGATGCGATCACCGTCGGGACGAACAGGCCGGGCGCCACCGCCCGGCCGAGTTCTTCGACCACCACCACGAGCTCGGGCAGCCCGTAGCCGGAGCCACCGTGCTCCTCGTCGATGTGCAGGCCAAGCCAGCCCAGTTCGACGATGCCCTGCCAGAAGGGCGGTCGTGCCTCCTCCGGCGCATCCAGTAGGGACCGTGCCGCCGCACGCGCCTTCTGCGAAGTCAGGAACGCGCGGGCGACCTCAGCGAGCTCGCGGTGGTCGTCGGTCAGTGCGATACCCATCGGGCCCCTCCTCGCGCGGCTTTGCGGCCCACATCATCGTCGCTGGGGGCCGACAAAGAGTGTACTTAATCCGCGCGAACCCGAGCCCGCCCGGTCCCGGGGCGTCTACTTGGGTGCGAACCGCTGCCCGGCGTCCAGTCGCAGGCATTGGCCGTTGAGCATCGGGTTGTCCACGATCGCCGCTACCAGCTTGGCGTACTCCTCGGGACGACCGAGGCGCTTGGGGAACGCCGCGTCCTTGGTCAGCGCCGAAGCGAATTCGTCGGGAATACCCTTGGTTAACCCGGTGGCAAATAGGCTTGGGGCGATTGCCAGCACCCGAATGCCCAGCGACCCCAGGTCACGCGCCATGGTCAGACACATGCCGGCGATGCCCGCCTTGGCGGCGGTGTAGGCGACCTGCCCGATCTGGCCTTCGAAGGCCGCGATCGACGCGGTGTTGATGATGACGCCGCGCTCCTCGTCCTCGGGCTCGTTCTTGCTCATGTGCGCGGCGGCCAGCCGGCTGATGTTGAAGCTGGCGATCAGGTTGAGATCCACCACGGACTGGAAGGATTCCAGGTCATGGGGACCGGTCTTGGTCATCGTCCGCTTGGCGATGCCGCCCCCGGCGGTGGTCACGATGACGTGCAGCCCACCCAGCTCGTCGACGGCCGCCTGTAACGTCTCCTCGGTCCCGGAGAAGTCGGTGACGTCAACCGGATAGAACTTGCCGCCGATACCCTCGGCGACCTCCTTGCCGTCGGAACCCTCGCGGTCGAGCACCGCGACCTGCGCGCCACGCTCGTGCAGCAGCTCGGCGGTGGCCCGCCCCATCCCCGACGCGCCGCCGATGACGACGACCTTCTTCCCGCTGATCTCCATCCGGACCTCACTTTCTAGGCTTGTCAGAATCCCTGCCATTTGTAACGTTTGCCTAGGTACGCTAGCGCGTGCGCCCCGACGGGTTGTCGGCGAGCCATGCCAAGCTGAATCGTGCTCCTTGTCGACGTAGCAAGCACATCGCTTAATGTGGGCGGCACCTCGTCGCGGCTGACCAAGGTCGCCCACATCGCCGAGCTGCTGCGCCGGGCCGCGCCCGACCCGAAACTAATAGCGATCATCGTGTCGTGGCTCTCGGGCGAGCTGCCGCAACGCCAGATCGGCGTCGGCTGGGCATCGCTACGGTCGCGGCCGCCCGCGGCTGCGGATCCAGCGGATCCGGCGCTGACCGTCACCGACGTCGACGCCACGTTCTCCGAGATCGGCGCCGTGTCGGGCAAGGGGTCCCAGGCTCGGCGGGCCGAACTCGTGGCGGGGTTGTTCGGCGCCGCGACCGGACTCGAACAGACCTTTCTGCTGCGGCTGCTGGGCGGTGAGCTGCGGCAGGGTGCGCTGGCCGGGATCATGGCCGACGCCGTCGCCAAGGCCGCCGGCATTCCCGCCACCGCGGTGCAGCGCGCCGCGATGCTGGGCGGCGATCTGCCGGCGGTCGCGGCGGCGGCCCTTTCCGGTGGAGCTCCGGCACTGGACGCGTTCACGCTGCGGGTGGGGCGGCCGGTGGGGCCGATGCTGGCCCAGACCGCGACCAGCGTGGCCGATGCGCTCGAACGCCACAGCGGCACAACAGTTTTCGAGGCAAAACTGGATGGCGTCCGAGTGCAGATTCATCGGTCGGCAGACGAGGTCACGGTCTACACCCGAAGCCTTGACGACGTCACCGCCCGGCTGCCCGAGGTGGTGGCGGCAACGCTGGCGCTGCCGGTGACCGAGCTCATCGCCGACGGAGAGGCGATCGCGCTGCGGCCGGACAACCGCCCACACCGCTTCCAGGTCACCGCGTCACGCTTCGGCCGCTCGGTCGATGTGGCTTGGGCCCTTTCGGCCCAAAAGGCCGAGCCACTTTCAGTGTTCTTCTTCGACATCCTGCACCGCGACGGCGTCGACCTGCTCGATGCGCCGACGACCGAGCGGTTGGCCGCGCTCGACGCGTTGGTGCCGCCGCGCCACCGGGTGGACCGGCTGACCACGTCCGACCCTTCGGCGGCTGCCGCCTTCCTGGAAGCGACGCTGGCCGCCGGTCACGAAGGGGTGATGGCCAAGTCACCGGACGCGCCATATCAGGCGGGCCGTCGCGGCGCCGGCTGGCTGAAGGTCAAACCGGTGCACACCCTCGACCTGGTAGTACTCGCCGTGGAATGGGGTTCGGGGCGGCGTCGCGGGAAGCTGTCCAATATTCATCTGGGCGCGCGTGATCCGGTCACCGGCGAATTCATCATGGTGGGCAAGACTTTCAAGGGCATGACCGACGCCATGCTGGACTGGCAGACCAAACATTTCAGCGAACTCGCCCTTGGTGGCACGAAGGATGTTGGTGGCACGAAGGATTACGTCGTGCACGTGCGCCCCGAGCAGGTGGTCGAAATCGCGTTGGACGGGGTGCAGAAATCGACGCGCTACCCCGGTGGGCTGGCGCTGCGCTTCGCCCGGGTGGTCCGCTACCGCGACGACAAGAGCCCAGCCGAAGCCGACACCATCGACGCGGTGCGCGCACTGTACTGAGACACCGGGCGCCAGATTCCGAGGCGTCGTAGGGTTTGACCGTGACTGTGCATGACAAAGATGTCAGCTTGATCCGCACCGACGACGACCTGCCGCCCGTCGCGATCATCGACCGCTCCCCCATCACCGTCCGCCACAAGATCGTCTTCGGAATCATCGCCGTGATCGGTGCGATCGCCTGGGCGATCATCGCGTTCTTCCGGGGCGAGACGCTGAACGCGGTGTGGTTGGTGGTGGCGGCGATCTGCACGTACATCATCGGATTCCGGTTCTATGCGCGGCTGATCGAGATGAAGATCGTTTGCCCGCGCGACGACCACGCCACACCGGCGGAAATCTTCGAGAACGGCACGGACTACGTGCCCACCGACCGGCGCGTGCTCTTCGGCCACCATTTCGCCGCCATCGCCGGAGCGGGGCCACTCGTCGGACCGGTGCTCGCCACCCAGATGGGCTATTTGCCGTGCAGCATCTGGATCGTCATCGGTGCCGTGCTCGGCGGTTGCGTCCAGGACTACCTGGTGTTGTGGATTTCCACCCGGCGACGGGGTCGCTCCCTGGGCCAGATGGTCCGCGAAGAACTCGGCGCCACGGCCGGGGCGGCGGCCCTGCTCGGGGTCCTCGTCATCATGGTGATCCTGATCGCGGTGCTGGCGCTGATCGTGGTGAAGGCGCTAGCGGAAAGCCCGTGGGGCGTGTTCTCGATCGCCATGACGATCCCCATCGCGCTCTTCATGGGTTGTTACTTGCGGTTCCTGCGTCCCGGTCAAGTCGGAGAGGTTTCGGTGATCGGCGCCGTGCTGCTGCTGGGATCCGTGGCCGGCGGCTGTTGGGTCGCCAAAACGTCTTGGGGCGCATCATGGTTGAACCTGTCACCGATCACGTTGTCGTGGTTGATCATCATCTATGGTTTCGCGGCGTCGGTGCTGCCGGTGTGGTTGCTGCTCGCGCCGCGGGATTATCTGTCGACGTTCATGAAGGTCGGTACCATCGCCCTGCTGGCGATCGGTATCTTCATTGCTCACCCGGTGTTGCAGGCGCCCGCGATCTCGCATTTCGCCACCCGGGGCGACGGACCCGTGTTCGCCGGCTCGCTGTTCCCGTTCCTGTTCATCACCATCGCGTGCGGCGCGCTGTCCGGATTCCACTCGCTGATCTCATCGGGCACGACGCCCAAGCTGCTGGAAAAGGAAAGCCAGATGCGGGTGATCGGCTACGGGGGCATGATCACCGAGTCATTCGTCGCGATCATGGCCCTGATTACCGCGTCGATCATCAACCAACACCTGTACTTCACCCTCAATGCGCCGGCCCCGCAGACCGGCGGCACCGCGGCCACCGCAGCTGAGTACGTCAACAAACTCGGGCTGTCGGGCGCCCCGGCGACCGCCGCGCAAATCAACGACGCGGCCAGCGGTGTCGGCGAGCACTCGATCGTGTCGCGCACCGGCGGAGCACCAACGCTGGCACTAGGCATGTCCGACGTGCTGCACCGCGTTTTCGGGGGCGACAGTCTCAGGGCGTTCTGGTATCACTTCGCGATCATGTTCGAGGCGCTGTTCATCCTGACCACCGTCGATGCGGGCACCCGGGTCGCGCGTTTCATGCTCTCCGACACGCTGGGCAATTTGGGCGGTCCGCTGACCAAGTTGAGGAATCCGAGCTGGCGCCTCGGCGTGTGGATCTGCAGTGTGGCCGTGGTCGCCGGATGGGGCAGCGTCCTGCTGATGGGCGTGACCGATCCGCTGGGCGGCATCAACACGCTGTTTCCGCTGTTCGGTATCGCCAACCAGCTGCTCGCGGCGATCGCGCTGACCGTGGTCACCGTGGTGGTTATCAAGAAGGGCCTACTGCAGTGGGCGTGGATTCCCGCCATCCCGCTGCTGTGGGATCTGGTGGTCACCCTGACAGCGTCGTGGCAGAAGATCTTTTCCGCGGATCCGGCCGTCGGCTACTGGAAACAGCACGCCAATTATGTGGCGGCGAAGCACGCGGGCAAGGCGGTGTTCGGGTCAGCCAAGAACGCCCACCAGCTGGATGCGGTCATCAGGAACACCTTCATCCAGGGCACCCTGTCGATTGTGTTCGCGCTGGTTGTCGTCATCGTGTTCATCGCCGGAGTAATCGTGGCGCTCAGGGCAATTCGCGGTGGCGGCAGGCCGTTGAGCGAAGACGACCCGATGCCTTCTAAATTGTTCGCGCCCCGCGGTCTGATTCCTACTGCCACAGAGCGAGAGGTGCAAACCCAGTGGGACGCGCTGCCGGCGTCGTCTCGCGGGTCGGTGGGCGCTCAGCAGCCTTGATCGCTGCTCGAAGTACCTAGCTCACCGCGGTGCTGCGGCGCAAAAGCAGGTAGTCGACTACGCATCCCAAGGGGTGGTCGCCGACCTTACGGTGAGTGCACGAACCGGCCGACTCCCCTCACCACGGCCGATCGCGCAGGAGGTACACGAAATGTTGATTTCACCAGCGGGACTCGCCAGCGCAACCGAGCCCGTCGACCAGCCCACGCCCCAATCGCTCTCGGCTGGGCCCTCCCCGGTTGATGCGTCATCGACCGAGGTTCTGATCACCACGGAGCAGGTGCTTTTCAGCACGGCAGCCGCTGCGGGGGTGCACCGCGAGAACACCGCTGGCCGGCTCGTCGCCGTCGTGCGGCGAATGTTTGCGACGTCAACAAAGGCATCACGCCCGCGGTCCCAGTACTACGCGAAGCGTTACGCATACATCGAGAACGCCGCCATGGCACGCGCAATGGAGAGATTATGAACGTAGTCGTCTCGCTCGGCTCCGGCGTGGTGATGGTGATGTTCGCGACCGGGATCTACAACCTGCAATGGTGGCTGGAGCGCATCGACTACAAGCGCCATTTCGAGGATTGACCGCCCCGCGGCGCGCCGGGAAATGGGTAATGCCGAAGCTTGCGGCACCGCCCTAAGATTGCGCGATGAGAGTCGGTATCGACTTTGGCACCACCCACACCGTCGTCGCGGTCGTCGACCGCGGTAACTACCCGGTCGTCTCCTTCGACGGCGTGGATACCTGGCCTTCGCTGATCGCCGCCGATACCGGCGGGCAGTTGCGCTTCGGGGTGGACGCTGCCGCCGTGCGCCGCGAGCCGGGCTGGTCGGTGCTGCGATCGGTCAAACGTCTGCTCAATCAGGCCGGTCCGCGGACCGAAGTAACCCTGGCCGGGCGCAACTACCGGCTGGCCGACCTGCTCACCGGCCTGCTGGCTCAGCTGAAAAGCGACTTACAGAACCGCTCGAACGCCGGCCTCGCTCCGGGTGAAACCGTCGAGGCCGCAATCAGCGTTCCGGCCAACGCGTCCAGCGCCCAGCGTCTGCTGACGCTGGATGCCTTCGTGGCGGCGGGTTTCCACGTCGTCGCGCTGCTGAACGAACCGTCCGCCGCGGGCCTCGAATACGCCCATCGGTACCGCTCCACGATCACCGCCAAACGCGAGTACGTGCTCATCTACGACCTCGGCGGCGGCACGTTCGACGCCTCGCTGCTGAAAATGACCGGGCAGGTGAACGAAGTGGTCATCAGCGAGGGCATCCAACGCCTCGGCGGCGACGACTTCGACGAGGCGATCACGCAACTCGTGCTCGCCCGCTCCAAGCTGACCGTGGATGCCACCGCGCGCGATCTCTTGCGAGAGGAGTGCGCCGCACGCAAGGAGGCCGTCGGGCCGCAGACGCGCCGCTTTTTGGTGGACCTCACGGCGATCGACGACAGGGAGCGGCCGCCGTTCTCCTGCGCCATCGATGACGTCTACTCGGTGTGCTCGCCGCTGGTCGACAAGACGACCGAACTTCTCGACCGCGTGCTGCGCGACCCGACGCGAGGCGACAGCGACACGGCGCGGTCCGTCGAGTGGTCGGAGGTTGCCGGCATCTATGTGGTGGGCGGAACCGGGGGCTTCCCGCTGGTTTCCCGGATCCTGCGCACGACGTTCGGCGAGCGGCGGGTGAAGCGCTCGCCGCACCCCTTCGCCGCCACCGCCATCGGGCTCGCGGTCTTCCTCGACACCGAGTCCGGTTTTGCTTTGTCCGAACGCTTTTCGCGCCATTTCGGGGTGTTCCGCGAGGCGCGGGCCGGCGACGACGTCGTCTTCGATCCGATCGTACCCAAGGACGCCTCGCTTCCGGCGGACGGGCGTTCCCCGCTGGTCGTCAGCCGGACGTACCGAGCGGCGCACAACATCGGACATTTCCGGTTTGTGGAGTGCAGCCGCCTGGTCAACGGACGTCCCGATGGGGACGTGGTGCCCTACGATCCGGTCCTCTTCCCGTTCGACCCGGCGCTGCACGACCGAGAGGATCTCGGGCGCCAGCCGGTCGGCCGCTGGAACGATGGACCGGAGGTCGAGGAGCGTTACGTCGTCGCCCCCAGCGGTGCGGTGGAAGTGACCCTGACGACGCAGCCGGCCGGCTTCAAGCGCACCTTCCGGCTCGAACGACGCCTGTCCGCAGGGTTGTGAGACATGGAATTGTACGACGTCATGCGAACGACGTTCGCCGCGCGCGAGTTCACCGACGACCCCCTGCCCGACGACGTGTTGTGGCGCATTTTCGACAACGCCCGGTTCGCCCCCAGCGGCGGCAACCGGCAAGGCGCCCACATCACCGTGGTGCGTGACGCCGACGTCCGTCGCCAGCTGGCCGAACTCGGCACCGCCACCGCCCGGCGCTACTTCGCGCAGCTGACGGCCGGCGAAAATCCTTGGAATTCCGTGCATCCCAGCGAGGTACCGCAGGAGGTGATCGACAGCACCGAAATCCCGGACACCTTCACCGCGCCTATCATCAACGCCCCTGTTGTCCTCGTCTTCACCGTTGACCTCAGCGTTGTCGCCTCCGTCGATCAGAACCTGGACCGCGTCGGCCTGGCCAGCGGGGCATCGGTGTATCCGCTGATCTGGAACATCCTGCTGGCCGGTCGCAACGAAGGCTACGGAGGCACCATCACCACGATGGCGATTGCTCAGGAGGACCGCGTCCGCCGACTGCTGGGAATCCCGGACACCCACGCCCTCGCCGCGATCGTGCCGCTCGGCAAACCCACGCGACAGCTGAGAAAGCTGCGCCGCCGGCCGGTCGCGGAGTTCGTCACCCTCGAACGGTTCGACGGCGCAGCGCTTGAAGGCTGAGCCGGCTCGACTGAAAGGAGACATCCCTCATGTCCACCTGGCTGATCACCGGCTGCTCGACCGGGCTGGGCCGCGCGCTCGCCGAAGCTGTGATCGGCGCCGGGCACAATGCTGTGGTCACCGCGCGCGACGCTACGAAGGTCGCCGGCCTGGCCGACGCGGCGCCTGAGCGGGTGCTCGCCGTTGCCCTTGACGTCACCAACCCCGAGCAGGTCGGCTCGGCTGTGCAACAGGCCCAGGAGCGGTTCGGCGGCGTCGACGTCCTGGTCAACAACGCCGGCTATGGTTATCGCGCCGCCGTTGAAGAAGGCGACGACGCCGACGTCCGCACCCTGTTCGAGACGCACTTCTTCGGCACCGTCGCGATGATCAAAGCCGTCCTGCCCGGTATGCGGTCGCGCCGCAGCGGCGCCATCGTGAACCTCTCCTCGATCGGCGTTCAGCTGACCCCGGTGGGGTCGGGCTACTACTCGGCAGCCAAAGCCGCCATCGAAGGCCTCAGTGGAGCCCTTCGCGGCGAGCTCGCTCCGCTCGGCATCTCGGTGACAGTCGTCGAGCCCGGCGCGTTCCGCACCGACTTCGCCGGCCGCTCACTGGTCCAGTCGGCCACCGTCATCGACGATTACGCCGGCACCGCCGGGCAGCGCCGCAAAGAGAACGACACCATGCACGGCAACCAGGCCGGCGACCCCGCCAAGGCCGGCGCGGCGATTATCGCGGCCGTCGAATCAAGCGAGCCCCCCGCCTTCTTGCTGCTGGGACCCGACGCCCTGGCCGCCTACCGCTACATCGCCGACGGACGGGCGAGCGAGATCGCCAACTGGGAGAAGCTCACCACCGCCACCAACTTCAACTCCTGACGCTGCACGCTTCCGTTCGGCGACGAACGCGCGCACGATGGAGGGGTCCCTGGATCTCACAGGATCTCACAGATCGAGAAGGGAGCGGGCGATGAAAGCCCAAGTCGGCGACTTCCTCGTGGTTAAAGGCACAACCACGGAACGGCATGATCAGCATGCGGAGATCATCGAGGTGCGCTCTGCAGACGGTTCGCCGCCGTACGTGGTGCGTTGGCTGGTGACCGGCCACGAGGCGACGGTGTACCCCGGGAGTGACGCGGTCGTCGTGACCGCGGCCGAGCACACCGAGTCCGCGCGGCGCGCCGCGGCGCGGGCCGGCCACGGCCAGACATAGCCTTGCCTCGGTAGGACAAAACCAACTTGCTCGTTGGAGGTCATGAGGCGGCTGGGGCCGTAACGTGTTCCTGCAGCTCGTTTTTGGCGAGTTTGCGAGTCGTGGTCCGAGGTAAGTCGTCGACAAAGTCGACCGGGCGGGGCGCCTTGTAGTGGGCGATCCGGTCACGGACGTAGTTGATGAGTTCTTGGGCCAGGGCGCCGAGCTCCCGCCCGAGACCGCTTTGCCTCACGCCGCCGAAGCCCCGGTTATGCCCTGCTCACTCTCACTGATCAGAAGCGGATCAGCCCGCGTAGATTCACGCCGGCGTGCATGTCGGCGTAGCCCTCGTTGACTTCCTCGAGGCTGTACTCGCGGGTGATGAGTTCGTCGAGCTTCAACTGTCCGGCGCGATACAGCTCATGCATGCGGGGAACGTCGTGTCGGGGATTCGATGATCCGAAAAGCGATCCCCGAACCTGCTTTTCGTAAAGGGTCAAATCGAACAGCGACATGTCGACACAGGTGTCGGTCGGGTGCGGGATCGCGGTCATCACCACCCGGCCACGCTTGCCAACCAGACTGAGTGCTTGTGCCACATAAACACCCTCAGCCGAGTCGGTGCTGACCACACAGACATCGGCCATCTGGGCACGCGTCAGATCGGCGACCAGGGACCGGGCCTCGTCGACGGTCGCCGCGGTGTGAGTCGCGCCGAACTCGAGGGAACGGCCGCGTTTGTACTCGACGGGATCGAGCGCGACGATGACGCGAGCGCCTGCAATCCGTGCGCCCTGCACCGCGTTCATGCCGATCCCGCCCACACCCATGACCACCACAGTGTCGCCGTCACGTGCTTCACCGGTACGCACCATGCTGCCGTAACCAGTCGTGACCCCGCACCCAACCAGGGCCGCGGTGTCCAGTGCAGTGGACGGATCCACCTTGATCACCGAGGACAGTGGCACAACCGTGTACTCCGAAAATGTGCCCAGCACGCACATCTGGCCCAGCCCTTGGCCTTTGGCGTGGAACCGGAAGGTGCCGTCGAGCTGCGGGCCGGCGATGATGGCCGCGCCGAGCACACACAAGTTGCTCATGCCGCGCGCACACGGTTCGCATCGGCCGCACGCCGGAATGAAACTCAGCACCACTGAATCGCCCTCGGCCACTTCGGTCACACCCGGACCGACATCGACGACGACGCCCGCACCTTCGTGCCCGCCGACCACCGGTAGCTGCATTGGCATATCGCCGGTGATCAGGTGGTCGTCGGAGTGACACAAGCCGGCAGCCGTCAGCTTGACCAGGACCTCGTTCTCTTTGGGGCCGTCGAGGTCGACCTCTTCGACCTCCCACTTCTGATGTAGCCCCCACAGCACCGCGGCTTTGGTTTTCATTGAATGTCCTATCGTCAGACTCGTTCGGGCGTCCAGGTCGCCGGCAGGCTGTTGATGCCGTTGATGAAGTTGGCGACCGCGAAATTGGGCTCGGGCGCCGAGATGTCGGGGATGCGGGTGTACACCTCGGTCAGCAACGACCGCAGCATCGTGCGCGCCAGCGCCGCGCCCAGGCAGAAGTGCGGGCCACCGCCGCCGAAAGCAATGTGCGGGTTGGGGTTTCGCAGGATGTTGAACCTGAACGGGTCCTCGAACACATCCTCGTCGCGGTTGCCCGAGATGTACCACAGCACCACCTTGTCCCCGGCTTTGATCTCCGATCCCCGCACGGTTACGTCCTGGGTGGCGGTGCGGCGCATGTGCAGCAGCGGCGAGGCCCAGCGCAGTACTTCCTCCACGGCGGTATCCACTCGCCCGGCAACGTCTTCCGACAGCAGCGCCCGCTGGTCGGGGAACTTGGAGAAGGCGTGGATCGCATGCGCCGAGGCGTGCCGCGTGGTGTCGTTGGCGGCCACGGCTAGCAGCACGAAGAATGCCTTGAGCTCGTCGTCGGTCATCTTCTTGCCGTCGAACTCGGCCTGCACCATCCAGGTCAGCAGGTCATCGCCCGGGTTGGCCCGCCGCTCGGGAATCAGCAGCGCGGCTGTCTCGTGCAGGTCCATCACGGCGCCGGCGAACAGTTCCAGACCGGTGCGGCCCGCGCAGATTTCGGGGTCGGTCCAGCCCAGCAGCCGCTGCGCGGCGTTGATCGTCTTCTCGTGCACGTCGCCGGGCGGTAAGCCGAAGAAGCTGCCGAAGATCCGTGACGGCAGCTTCACCGACACCAGTTCGACGAAGTCGCCCTCACCCAGATGAGCCATTTCGCTGACCAGGTCGCGGGCGTGCCCGCGGATCCAGCCCTCCAGCCGGCGCATGTTCTTCGGCTTGAACGCATCCAAGGTGATGCCGCGCAACTGGGTGTGCCGGGGCGCGTCCATCGCGATGAACGACTGCGCCACCTCCCGCATCTCAGGCGCGAAGTCCTCCATCGTGATGCCCTCCGCCGAGGAGAAGATCTCCGGGTGCCGGCTAGCCATCCGGATGTCCTCGTGCTTGGTCAGCGACCAGAAGCCCTTGGTGTTGAGCTCGGGCGGCAGCAGATCGGACTCGGCCGGGCGGCTCCACGGCACCGGGTTCTCCCGGCGCAGGACGGTGAAATCGCGGTCGCGCTCGTCACGGGGTTTGGCCCAGAACGATCGCGCGCTCAGGTCGATGTCTTTATGGGTAGTGGGTGTAGCGGTTTGGCTCATGGCTGTGGTCATGGCGGTCCTCGTCGGTCCTTTCCTTACCGCCGCTGGCGTGGTGCTCTGGTGCACATCACCTCGGCGTTAGGACCCATGGTGGCCAGCGCACAACCGGCGCGGCACAGACGCGCGTGCCAATCACTGGCCTACCCGGGCCAATGCGTGGACCGACGATCAGGCGACGGGTGCACGGAACGTGGCGGCCAGCCCGCCGCCGTCGCGCGCGGCGAAGTCGACGCGGCCGCCCATCGCTTCGACGATCTGCTGCACGATCCACAGGCCCAGCCCGGCGGTGCCGCGCTGCCCGCCGACGCTGACGTACTTGGTGGTCAGCTCACCGAGGCTTTCGGCCGGGATACCCGGTCCGCGGTCCAGCACGGCCAGGACCAAGTCGTCGCCGTCGCGCGAGCACGTCACATCGACCGGTTCGCCTCGGCCGTGCCGGGAGGCATTCTCCAGCAGATTGGTCAGCACTCGGCGCAGCCCCTGGGCGTTCACTGCCACGGCGTCGACGTCGCCGCTGATGCTCAACCGCAACCGAGGCGGCGCCAGGCCGACCGAATCGGCGGCGGCGACGACGAGGTCGGCGACATCGACGCGGCGGACCCGGCCAGCCGAGAACGTCGGGCGGCGGCTCAGCGCGACGTCAGACAGGGCGTCGAGCATGTCGCCCAGGTGGCGCACGTGCCGGGCCACCAGCTCCAGGCCGGTGTCACGATCGGCCTGCGACATCGGATGCGGGGAAGTCAGCGCCTCGGTCAGCGCCTCCAATGACGTCACGGGGGTGCGGAATTCATGCACCAGCACCTGCAGTCCATCCTGTTGCGACTGGTAGGACCGCAGCAGGCGTGCCCGCAGGTCGCGTTCCTCCTCGGCGGCTGCGTGTTCGGCCTCGGCTTCTACCAGCGCCGTCAACCGGGAGCGGTGTTCGTGTTCGGCGAGTGCGGACAGCCCTGCGGTGATGATCGCGACGAACACCAGATACAGCGCCGACCAGCCGGCCTGTAGCGCCGGAGCGGCGGAGACCGGGAGACTCGGCGACGACGTCAACGCGACGGGAATGAAGGCGGCGGCCAAAAGGACAGCGACCAGCAATGTCTCCGCGAAGGACAGCCGGGCCGCCGACGCGATGACCGCCAGCGCCAACACCGACACCACCGGGCTGTACACCCCTCCGCTCAGCGCGATGAGCGCGAGGGTGAACGCGGAGTCAAAGGCGGTAACGAGCCACGAATACCGAGTGCGCCGGACCTCTAGCTGCGGATAGGCCATCACTGCGGCCGCGTAGACCATTGCGGCGCCCAGCACCGTAAAGGTGGCGGTGGCGTGCTGGCGGACCCAGTACGGTCCGATCGCCAGCAGCACACCGATCGAGATGACAACGGCGACCCGTACCGCGACGACGGTACGGGCAAGCCCATAGGCCGCGCCGTCGAAGTCCACGGTGGTTTTGAGCTGACCGAGCGATCTCACCCGGCTGACCATAGGGTTGGGGCTAGCATCGCGGCAATGACCCGCTCGCGATATGTCGTCGTGATCGTGGACGACCACGAGCTGTTCGCGCAGGGCCTGGCCCTGTTGCTCACCCGCGAATGGGGCGAATTGTTCACCGTCGGCGGCCAGACGACGTACGTCGAAGAGGCCGCCAACCTGGTGGCCCGTTGCGATGCCGATGTCGCGATCATCGACCTGTCGATGCCGCCGCTGGGCGGGGTCGCCGCGATCCGGCACATCAACGCGCGCCACCCGAAGACCCGGATCCTGGCGCTGTCGGGGACCGACGACCTGGCGCTGGCCGAGGAGGCGTTGCGAGCCGGTGCCGACGGCTTCTTGCCCAAGACCGCGCGACCCGAGGCGCTGGCCGGACCGCTATGGACGATCGCCGAGGGTTTGCGGGTCATCGACGGCGCGCTGCTGGACGCGCTGCTGAGCAATGTTCGCAAGCCGCCGTCGACGCTGCTGGATAGTCTCAGCGCCCACGACCTTCGGCTGTGGATGCTGCTGGCAACCGGTATGGAGACCGGCGACATCGCCCGCCGGATGTTGGTATCCGAGCGCACGGCCAAACGCATGGTGGCCGCACTGCTGCACAAACTCGGGGTCGGCAACCGGATCGCTGCCGCCGCGTTGGCCGGCCGCTTCCGGCTGCTCGACGATCTTGCCGAATCCGACCGGCTCAGTTGAGGATTCGAATCGCCTGCGCGGGGCACATCGCGGCGGCCCGAATCACGCGGTCACGGTCGGTTTCCGGCGGATCCGGGTTGAGCACCACCACTTGTTCGGCGACTTGATCGGCACGGTCGGGAAGGTCGAACACGTCGGGGGCGGCCAGCAGGCACTGCGCGTGTCCCTCACATAGGTCCACATAGGTCATAGTCGACGGTGATGTGCATAAACGCCTCCCGATACAGCGGTCTGGTGCCAGTATCGGCGGCGGCCCCGCGGCGCGGACGGCCCACACGCGCCAGATCTGGCCTGTCCGGGCCAGCTCACCACGTCGCGGAGCGTCACGAGAATCGCTTCCCTTTTTAGGAGAAGACTGTTCTCCCCAGTCGAGAGAGGCATTACGATCAGTGCTCGATGGGGGGTCATCGTTCGAGGAGGTCGTCATGTCTACCACGCCAACGGTGACGTTGCCGTATCCGCTGTTCGACGCGGACAACCACCTGTACGAGACCCAGCTGTGCGGTTCCGACTTCCCCCACCCCGAGGGCCTGGCCCAACCGACACATTTCGCCGACGTGCTCGGCCACCTGCCGGTGGGCGACCAGGCCGAAATCATGGGCGGCAATCTCGCGCGGCTGGTCACCGCGTAACGGTGTCGGACACACTGGATCTCGAACGCGCGCGCGACGGCGTCGCCGTCGTACGGCTGAACCGCCCGGACCGGCTCAACGCCATCAACGAGGCCATGCAATCCGAGTTGGCCCAGGCACTGGGCGATTTAGGCGCCGACCGCGCGGTCCATGCCGTCGTTCTCACCGGCGCCGGTCGCGGCTTCTGCTCCGGGATCGACGTGCACGATTTCGGGCCCAGCATGCCGGAGGCTGATGCGCCCGCGCTCGACCGCATGCGGTTCCAGCAGAAAATGGCCGCACTGGCCGAAGCCATCCGGGACTTGCCACAGCCTGTCGTCGCCGCGGTCAACGGCCCGTGTGTCGGGGCGGGATTCGCGTTGTGCCTGGCCTGCGATATCCGAATCTGTTCGACGGCAGCATCGTTCGGCAACGCCGCCATCCTGCTCGGCTTGTCGGGCGCCGAGATGGGCATGAGCTATCACCTGCCCCGCATCGTCGGCACCAGTGTCGCCGCCGATTGGATGCTCACCGGCCGCACGATATCGGCCGCCGAGGCCGATCGGCGCGGCCTGGTCAGCGAGATCGTCGAACCGGATCGACTGACCGACCGCGCAGTCGAGCTGGCCGCGCTGATCGCAGACCTCGCCCCGCTGGGCGTGCAACTGACAAAGCGTGCCCTGCAGGTCAACACCGATGCGCCGAGCCTCTCGTCGGCGCTGGAATTAGAGAACCGCAATCAGGTGATCTCGCACGCGACCGACGAGGCTGCCGCACGCCGCAAGAAGTGGCAATCGTGAGCGGCCCACTGACGGGGGTGCGCATCGTGATGATGGGCGGCCTGGGGCCGGGGCCGTTTTGCGGAATGCTGTTGGGAGACTTAGGCGCAGACGTGATACGGGTCGATCCCGTTGCGGGTGTGGACGGCCCCTTGCCCATCGACTACACGGTCCGCCGCAGCCAGCGTTCGCTTGCCGTCGACGTCAAGGATCCCCGCGGCAGGGACCTGGTGCACCGGTTGGCCGCCGACGCCGATGCCTTCGTCGATGTCTACCGGCCCGGCGTGGCCGAGCGGCTGGGCATCGGCCCCGACGCGCTGTGCGAGCGCAATCCCCGACTGGTGTATGCCCGCATGACGGGATACGGCCAGGATGGCCCCCTGGCCGGACACGCCGGCCACGACATCAACTACATCGCCTTGGCCGGTGCCCTGCACGGCATCGGCACGGCCGAAACACCTTTGCCGCCACTGAATCTGGTCGGCGACTATGGCGGCGGCGGCATGCTGCTGGCGGTCGGCCTGCTCAGCGCAATCCTGGAGGCGCGCGAGTCGGGTGAGGGTCAGGTCCTCGACGTCGCGATGGTCGACGGCGTCGCGACCCTGCTGGCGCCGTATTTCGGGATGGTTCCCGAGGGCACGTGGCGCGACCGCCGCGAAGACAATCTGCTCGACGGTGCCGCCCACTTCTACGGTGCGTATGCCACCGCAGACGGGCGCCACGTCGCGGTCGGCGCGATGGAGCCGAAGTTCTACGCCGAGCTGTGCGACCGCCTCGCGGTCGACGTGCCGCATGACGACGACCAGCCGGCAGCATGGGCGGCACACCGGGCGAAATTGGCCGCGCGTTTCGCCGAAAAGACCCGCGACGAGTGGGAACGGATCCTCGACTCGCCGAGATGCTGTGCGACACCGGTGCTTTCGCTGTCGGAGGCGCCGCACCACCCCCACCTGGTCGCGCGCGAAACGTTCGTCGACGTCGGCGGCGTCACCCAGCCCGGTCCGGCGCCACGCTTCTCACGAACGCGGCCCGCGGCACCCACACCCCCGGCGCTGCCGGGCGACCATACGCATACGTTGCTGCGCGAGCTTGGATTCGACCTGGACACCATCACCGCGCTCGAACACGCCAGCGTGGTGACACAGAGCACGAGGGGATGACAGATGTCGTGGGACTTCTCCACCGACCCGCAGTGGGCGCAACAACTCGAATGGGTCGAGGACTTCGTGCGCACCGAGTGCGAACCAATCGACTTGATCGTCAAGGAGTCCCACGATCTGAATGACCCGGTACGCCAGGCGCTGATCCCCCCGTTGCAGGAGATCGTCAAACAGCGCGGGTTGTGGGCCACCCACCTCGGACCGCACCTGGGCGGGCCGGGCTACGGGCAGGTAAAACTGGCGCTGCTCAACGAGATTCTGGGCCGTTCGGAGTGCGCGCCGATCGTCTTCGGCTCGCAGGCACCCGATTCCGGCAACAGCGAGATCCTCGCTCACTACGGCACGCCAGAGCTCAAGGCGCTCTACCTCGAGCCGCTGCTGGACAACCGGATCGTGTCCTGCTTCTCCATGACCGAACCGCAAGGCGGCGCCGACCCGAAGGTCTTCACCACAACCGCAGTCGCCGACGGTGATTATTGGATCATCAACGGGGAGAAGTGGTTCTCGTCGTTTGCCTCGATGGCGTCGTTCATCATCGTGATGGCGATGACCGACCCCGACGCGCCGCCCTATCAGCGCTACTCGATGTTCGTTGTCCCCGGCGACACCCCTGGCATCAACGTGCTACGCGATGTCGGACTGGGGTATCAGCCGACCGGCGGCGGGCGCGAGGGTTACGTCCGCTACGAGAACGTGCGGGTGCCCGCCGATCACATGCTGGGCCCGCGCGGCGGGGCCTTCGTCGTCGCCCAAACCCGTTTGGGCGGTGGGCGCATCCACCACGCCATGCGCACGGTCGGACTGGTCCGGCGCATCTTCGACATGATCTGCGAGCGGGCGGTGTCGCGCTACACCCAGGGCGAGGTGCTGGCCAACAAGCAACTCGTCCAGGAGATGGTCGCCGATTCCTGGATGGAGATCGAAGCCTTCCGCCTGCTGACACTTCAAACAGCTTGGAAAATAGACCAATTCAACGACTATAAGGCGGTGCGGGCCGACATCTCGGCGGTCAAGGCGATGATGCAGAAGGTGCTGCACGACGTGTCAGCGCGGGCACTTCAGCTACACGGATCGTTGGGCACCACACACGAGATGCCGTTCGTGCAGTACCTGGTCGAGTCGTTCGTGCTCGGCCTGGCCGATGGTCCGACCGAAGTGCACAAGGTGACGCTGGCCCGCCAGTTGCTCAAAGACCGTACCCCGTCGCCCGATCTGTTTCCCTCCGAACATCTGCTGCGATTGCGCGAGGCCGCCGAGGCGAAGTTCGCCGACAAGCTGGCGGGCATCCCACGCGGCTAGAACTAGCCGTGAGCGTGCGTGTTTGTGCGCCGACACGCCGTTACAGCCGTACAACTGCGCACGCTCGATCCCGGCAATAAACCTAAAACGCCGGGTGTCGCTGAAAGGCCAGCACGCGCTCGGGATCCAGCGCGGCTCTGATGTTGCGCAGGCTCGCCCGTTCGGCCGCCGACCACGCGTCGGCGACATCGGGTTGCCCGTCGCGGAATGGCGGGGCCGCGCAGCCGATGTCGGCCTCTTCACCCGCGCTTTCGACCTGACCGAGGAGGTTATCCGCTCGACTTCGCGCGTCGTCGTCGCCGCCGACCCCGACAGCGTGCATGAGGAACGGCGCCGGAACGCTGGCCAGCGCACCGTCGGGACCGGCGGCAGCATCGGTGTGGCGCAACTCAATCATGTTCAAGCCGCCGGGCTCGCCGATGCGGGCGGCCTCGAACATCGCACCGACGACATCGGGCGCGTTGTCCGCCATCCACCGACCGGTTCCCCGAGCGGGCACGGCCGTGGGCGGATCGAGATGGATTGCTGACAGCGATTGCACGTCCCCTCGAGCGGTGGTGTCCACGACGGGTTCGGCCGCGCCGCGTACCGCGTCCCGCATGACGTCTAGGTGTGCTCCGCCGTCCGGTGAGGCGTAGGACAGATGGACGACCGCGGCGCCCAGCAGCTCGTCGGGGAACGGCCCCTCGGGGGGCAACTTTCGCAGCGAGAGCGAACTGGTCACCGATGGGCTCACCGCTCCAACGGCCGATGTCCAGGCCTCGATGACTCGTGGGAGGGCGGTTGCCGGCCACAACAGGTAGCCGGTCCACAGCTCCGGAACCCGGAACAAGTCGATCTCGATCGACGTGGCGATGCCGACGGGCGCGCCGCCGCGAAACGCCCACAGCGCTGCGCGATCAAACTGTTCTTTGGCGTCCTGGGTGGCACGGCGCAATTGGCCGGCGCCGTCGACGTATTCCACCGCACGCAGTGCCGCCGACGCAAGGCCGTACTTCCTGACGAACCAGCCCACTCCTCCGCCAAAGGTGTATCCGGCCACGCCGACGGTCGGCGACGTTCCGCTCAAGCCGAGCAGACCGTGCGGGATAGCCGCCTCTTGCACGGCGGGCCACCTCTCGCCCGCACCGACCCGCGCGGTGGCCGGGAACCTGTCGACCGTGACGCCGGCCAGCGCGGAGGTGTCGAGCAGTAGCTCATCATCAGTGATCTCACGTCCCGCGCCGTGACCGGTGGCCTGGACAACGACGGTAATACCAAGGTGCGACGCGCATTTGACCGTTTGCGCCACTTGCTCAGCCGAGTGCGGTCGGACGACGGCGAACGGCCGCTGAGGGTAGCTGCTGTTATCCGGGCTTGTCGCGTTCGCATATTCCTCGTCACCGGGCTCATGAACGACGTCGGGCATTTCGGCACGCAGGCTGCCGACGGCGTCGGTCACGAGTGAGTCTCACTGGGGACGAGCGCAACGACGGGAATGGTGCGTGTGGTCTTGCGCTGATACTCGGCGAAGCCCCGATAGCGCTCGGCCTGGACCGCGTACTTGGCGTCGCGTTCGGCGCCGTGTAGTTCGATCGCGTGGACCTCGACGTTGTCGTCCCCCACCTCGATGCGGACATCGGGGTGAGCCACGAGATTGTGGTACCAGGCGGGATTCCGGTCGGCGCCCGCCGCCGATGCGAATACCAGGTAACGGTCCCCGTCGGGCAGGTACATCATCGGGGTCACCCGCTCTTCGCCGCTGCGCGCACCGATGCTGTGCAGCAATAGAACTGGCGCGCCCTCGAACTGTCCGCGAATGCGGCCGTGGTTGGCGCGGAACTCTTCAATGTTGCGGCGGTTGAAATCGTCGTCGGACATGATACCTCCCGGTCGAGTCGTTAGTTCGCGGTCATGCCATAGCGGAAGTAATCTTTCCCCGCGGCTGCACCCAGTCAAGTCGAATGTGCGCGAGGCGCCCTAGCCGACTAGTGAAAGCGCCCGCGCCAGCAGCCTCGGCAGCGTGGGCACCATGGCCTCCAATTCGGCTCGCGGCGAGTGTCTCCGGCGGTTGTGCTTGACGATCAACGACCACGTCGCCGCGGACTTGAAACACGCCAACGCGGTGAACCAGGCCAACTCACCGACCGACCCGCCCTCGTGCCGGTAGACCTCGGCGAGTTCGGCCGGAGGCGGCGCGATGCCGGCGGATGCGGGAACGCGTTGGTAGGTGTCCGGGTCGCAGTTGATCAGAAACCAGCCCGCGTCGATACGCGCATCACCGACCGACCAGATCTCCCAGTCGATTATCGCGTTGATGCGGGCTCCGATGGCCAATAGATTGCCCAGCCGGAAGTCACCGTGCACCACCGATGGCTCCAACGCTGTTGGCGCGCAATGCAACAGCGCGTCACGCACCGCCTGCCAGTCCGGTACCAGCGCCGCATCGACAGTCTGCAACGTGTCACACCAGCGATGGACTTCGGCGACCGGATCGACGACAGGTTCGCCATCCAGGCCGAGGGTGGCCGGCGTGAGGCTGTGCAATGCCGCCATGGTCCGGCACGCATTGCGATAACGCTCAGTCAGGTCGGCCAGATCATCCGAAGCCGCCACGCCGTCGAAAAGCGGCTCCGCGCAGTCGCCTTCGACATGTGACATCACGAACAGCGGCGGGGCATGCGGAGGATCTCCCACATCTTCCCACAGCACCTCGGGGACCGGAACCGGTGTCTCCGCAAGCGCTTTGACGATGCGCGCTTGACGCAAGACGTCGCGGTGCGCAACAGGCTCGACGCCCGGCGGCGCAACCTTGATGACCACTTTCCGTCCGTCGCGGGTGCCGCCAAAGGTCAGGCTCGACGCGCCTCCGGCGAGCGGGGTGACGTCGGTGATCTCCGCGCCGACGAGTCGCCGACGCAGCTCGTCGAGGTCGAGTTCGACCATGCGTGACCAGTCAGCGGGCCGGTTCGGACCAGCCGACTTCGGCCAGGAAGGGCTGGGTGTGCGCGATGCGCCCGGTCAGGGTCTTCGGATCGCCGGTGCACAGCCGCAACGCGGTCTCGGTGATCAGTTCGATGTCCTCGGTGTCGGTCTTGGCCAGATCCAGGGTGCCCGCTCCCGGGGTCGCGACGGGATTCGTCGGAGCGGCGGCGTTGACGGCGATGCCGTCGTCATACAGTTCGGCGGCAAGGCTTTTGGTCAGCCTATTGAGCGCGGCCTTGGCCGTGCCGTAAATGCCGAAACCCGCGGTCCGGTCGAATTCGGAGAACGGCGGTCCGGGCGGCAGGTCCCCGCCCACCGAGGTCAGGTTCAGAATCCAGCCCCGTCCCCGCTCGCGCATCGCGGGAATCGCCAACTGAATCAAATGCAATGGGCCCAGGACGTGCATTTCCATCATCAGCCGGACCCGCCGGTCCGGGAACCCGTCCAGGGGCCGCAGGAAGGTCACCGCGGCGTTGTTGACCAAGATGTCCGGAGCGCCGACGGCGCTGGACACCTCGGCAAAAAGCCGTTCGCGTTCCTCGGCGTTGGATAGATCCGCCTGAACCGCGACGGCCCGACCGCCGGCGGTGACGATCTCATCCAGCGTCCCGCCCAGCGAGCCCTGGTACTTGGGATCGGGATCCATCGTCCGGGCGGTCAGTGCGACCGTGGCCCCCTGCCTGGCCAGCCGCGCGGCGATCGCCTTGCCCAGCCCCCGACTGCTTCCGGTAACGAGCGCCACCATTCCGTCACAGCGTTGGTCAGCTCCCATCGTCGCCCTCCTCGGGACCGTCCGAAAATGGCTTCTCCAAAGTAGAGAATGTCATTATCAGTCGCTCCCAGGTATATGCATCGCGTTTTGGCCTAAATGGTGCGCATCGCGTCGTTATAGCCACTCCCAACGTCGCAGCCCCGGCTCCTACCGTGACTGCCATGCAGTCAGTTCCTGATCTCCTCGACACAGCCGTCGCGCGGGCCGCGCTCCGGTTGTCCCGCTCCACCGAGTCGCCATCGGTGTTCAACCACAGCGTGCGCAGCTACCTGTTCGGCGAGCTGCTCGCCGCACGTGAGGGTCTGCGTCCCGGCGCGGACTATGACAGTGAGGCTCTATTTCTGGGCTGCGTACTCCACGATCTCGGCGCCGGCAGTGCGGCCCCCGGCAAACAGCGATTCGAAGTCGAGGGCGCCGACCTGGCGGCCGCGCTGCTGACCGAGCACGGCTGCGAACGCGCCTTAATCGACGCGGTGTGGGAGGCCATCGCTTTGCACACCTCCTTCGGCATCGCCGACCGGCGCGGACCGCTGTGCGAGCTCGCTGATGGACGCGATCGTCGCCGTCGCGCAACGCACCCCTGCAGCGGCCCCGCCCTATTCGCTGCCCGGCGGGGTGCTACGTGAACGCCAAACCGACGGCATCACCCTGTTGGAGCTGGCCGCGTCGCACGCTCGGTGGGGTGAGTGACGGTCGCGGCCCACGTGAGCAGTCGCCGCCACAACTGATGCCGGCTCGAGGCCATGTTGTGGCAGTGCGCGCTACCTGCCAGGACGACCGTGGTGACGTCGGGGCTGTTGCGGTACAGCCGGGCCTCCGCGCGTGGGTCTGGTGAAACGTCAACGGCGCCATAGCCGATAAGCACTGGAACGTCGATCTGCGCGGCGTGCTCGGCGACGACACCGGGGATCATGGCGGTGCCGAACACGCGCGGGACCACCGATTTGGTGGTGACGGAGTCGGCTTCGACGACATCGGCGGGGACGTCGGCAAGGTGAAACCAGCTCAACATGTGCTCGCGGGGGCCCTCGAAATAGGGCTGCGGAAGAGCAGAGAGGATCTCCTCGGCCAGCGCGGCGCGGCCTTGCGGGGTCGCGGAACGGGCGATGAATGCCGGATCCAGGTTCAGCGGCGCGACGTGTTGATTGGTGCACCCGAGGACTGCCAGCCCGGCGTAGCTGGAAAACAGCGCTTGTTGAGTGATCGCCAGGTACCCACCCAGCGAATGCGCAACGGCCACGGGCGGTAGGCGCTCGCCGGTTTCGGCTGGCAGCGCACAGACGGCACGGGCGAGCGTGGCGGCTATCTCGGCGAAATCGAAATCGCGGACAGGCTTAGAGCTTTCGCCGGTGCCCAACGGGTCGATCGTCACGACGGCGTAGCCGCGCTCGGCGGCGAAGTCTGCGAAGCTGTACCCGCGATGGCCGGCAACGTTGAGGTCCCAATATTCGCGGCTGTAGGTGCCACCGGGCAGGCAGACCAGTACTGCGCCGGCAGCATCGCGAGTGCGCCGGGGGTAGTAGGTCGCCGCCAACGACGCTTGCTCCCCGACCACGTCGCTGACGTCGAAGCGCATCGGTGACCGGTGTTGGGCAGGAGAAGTCATAGGCGCAAGTTCCTTCGCGATTCGATCGCGACGCCAGAATAGCCGCGCCCGAAATGCCGGCGGACTGATTCTGCGATTCAGCCGCGCGAGCCCCAGGGGTTCAGCGACAATCTCTCCGAGAATTTGTCGAAGCCACGCCTTTAAAGCGAGGGACGGAGCATGGTCAGGACCGGCGTTGCGACCGCGGCACGGGCCGCCGGTGCCGCGGTGCTGGCCGCTGCGGCCGCGCTGGGATTGGCAACCGGCATGGCGGTGGGCCCGGCGATGGACATCGCCCAAGCCGCTCCCCACTCGCCCAACCCGCCGAACAGTTGGGGCACCCTCTACGGCGACCCCGAAGCGGCTGCGCCGTTTTGGCACTACCAGCAGTACGACGACGACTGCGTGCCGATGGCTGTCGCCGACGTGGTCGGTGAACTGACCAGCAACCAGCCGTCCGAGCACGCCATCGTCGAACTGGCGCATTCGACCCCCAGCATCACCCACTCCGGACCGATCTACACCATTCCGGAAAAACAGAAGCACGGTGACGGAAGTTCTTTCAACGATGAACCGGTGCTGCTCGCGCACTACGGCATCCAGGCGGTGAGCACCAACAAGACAAGGGCCGAAAAAACCGGTCTCCCCACCGGGATGGAGTCACTCCAACAAGCTCTGGCCAAGGGCCGCAAGGTGATCGCCGGGGTCAACGCCGAAGTCATCTGGCGCGAGCCCGTCAAGGACAAGAACAAGGACGGCGATCCCGAGGCCAACCACGCCGTGGTGGTGACCGGTGTCGACACCGCGAGGGGCCTGGTGCACCTCAACGACAGCGGCAGCAGAAGAGGCCGGGACGAAATGGTGCCGATCGACGTCTTCGTCAGGTCGTGGGACAGCAGTGGTCAGCAAATGACCGTCACGAGCTAGGCCCGAGCTTGGCCCGCACGGCGTCTACCGGGACCTTTTGGTTGCTATGGACTTCCTATGCAGCTGTCGCGAATTCGTGCGAAATCCGCCGTGGGAGTGCTAGGTGTTGTGCGTCCTGCCGGGGGCGACGAGGAAGGAGCACCCGGTGAAGGTGCTCGTCACGGGAGGCACGGGTTTCACCGGCTCGCACACCGTGCGGGCGCTGGTCACTGCCGGCCATGAAGTGCGCCTCCTGGTGCGCGACCCCGCCAAAGTGCACAGCGTCTTCGAGCCCGACGGTTTTGTCCCGGACGACGTCGTGGTCGGCGACATGACGGACGGTGCCGCGGTCGACGAAGCCCTTGCTGGCTGCGACGGGGTCGTGCATACGGCAGCGCTCGTCGACCTGCGCCGGGCGGCGGCGCGCCTCGTCGAGGACACCAACTCACGTGGCGTCGAGTTGGTGGTAGGTGGCGCGGTGCGGCGTGGGTTGCCCCGCATCGTCTACGTGTCGAGTCTCGGGGTCTTCTTCGAGCCGGGCGGCCCGCCGTTGTCACCCGAGCTGCCGATCGCGCCCGGCACCACGGCATACGCGCGCTCGAAGGCGCAAGCCGAGCGCTACGTGCGTCTGCTGCAGGAGAACGGCGCACCGATCAGCATCTCTTATCCGTGCGCCATCTCCGGCCCAGACGACCCCACCATGAGTGCGGCTAACGAAGGCGTACTCGCGCATGTGCGTGATCTGGGGATAATCACATCGACCGGCTTACAGGTTGTTGATGTCCGCGACCTGGCAACGCTGCATCTGAAGTTATTGGATCTGCCGGCCGGAATGCATCGCTATGCCGCCGCGGGCGAGATGCTTACCTGGTCCGACTATTTCCAGTTGCTGGACAACCTCATTGGCCATCGCATCCGACGGATACGGGTGCCGGGCGGACTGCTGCGCGCCGCCGGTTCGGCAGGCGACGTGGTAAAGCGGTTCTACGACTTCGACTTTCCGTTGACGCGCGACAGCATGGAGTTTATGACGCGATGGCCCGGTGCCGACGCCGGCCGCACCACCCGTGAACTCGGGCTGCACTTTCGAGAGGCCGTCGAGACCTACCGTGACACGCTGATCTGGATGTACCAAGCCGGCCACCTCACCGCCGAACATGTTGGACGACTCGCGGATATCGCGCTGAGGTCATAACGCTCGCGATCCTTTCCCGCCCGCAACGCCGTTCCGTCACGAATACGAGGACTTGCGTTCACCTGGCGGACGCCAGTTGCGCACCTAATGTGCAAGCGTCGCTGCCAAACTGACGAGCTGCGCGCCGCGGTCGCATCGGTGCGATGCTGCCACCATCCCTAGGGAGTAGGAGTCACGATGACCGATGTGGATCAGACACCCTCGGACGGAATGTCGGCCACCGGTTCGGTACCGGCCGGCCCGGTCGAGCCGACGCGCACAGGGATGCAGGCGCCCGCGCTGCAGCGCGCGATCACCGATCACCTGCGCTACTCGATCGGCCGCCCGGCCGCAGCCCTGCGCCCCGAGCATTACTACCGGGCGCTCGCGCTGGCCGTGCGGGATCGCATGCAGGACCGCCGAGTGGCGTCGACGCAGACCTCCCTCGATCTCGGCCGCAAGGTGACGTGCTACCTGTCGGCCGAATTCCTGATGGGTCCGCAGCTGGGCAACAACCTGCTGAACCTCCGCATGGAGCAGGCGGCAAGGGAGGCGCTCGCGGAGATGGGCCAGGACCTCGACGAGGTCCTGGCCTGCGAGGAGGAACCGGGACTGGGCAACGGCGGCCTCGGCAGGCTGGCCGCGTGCTACCTGGACTCTCTGGCCACCCTCGAGCGTCCGGCGATCGGCTACGGCATCCGGTACGAATTCGGCATCTTCGACCAGGAGATCCACGACGGCTGGCAGGTCGAGAAAACCGACAACTGGTTGGGTAAGGGAAACCCTTGGGAGATAGCGAAACCCGACGTCAGCTACCTGGTCAAGTGGGGCGGCTACGCCGAGCACTACACGGACCCAGAAGTAGGGGCCGGCCATGACCGCGTGCGGTGGGTGCCGGGGCGGCTGCTGAAAGGCGTCGCCTACGACACGCCCATCCAGGGCTACGGCGTCAACACGTGCAATGTTCTGACGTTGTGGAGCGCGCGGGCCGTCGAGTCGTTCGCGGTGGAGGCCTTCAACATCGGTGACTACTACAAGGCGGTCGAGGACGAGGTCACGTCGGAAACGGTCACCAAGGTGCTGTATCCCAATGACGAGCCCGAGGCGGGCAAGCGGCTTCGCCTGCTCCACCAGTACTTCTTCGTGTCCTGCTCGCTGCAGCACGTGCTCCACATCGTGGATGACCTGGCCGATGTCTCCGTGCGCGAACTCCCCGACCGGTTCGCCTTGCAGCTCAACGACACCCATCCCTCGATCGCAGTCGCCGAGCTGATGCGATTGCTCATCGACGAGCGCCACCTCGACTGGGACGAGGCGTGGGACATCACGGTCGCGACTTTCGGCTACACCAACCACACCCTGCTGCCGGAGGCGCTGGAGACGTGGCCACTGGAGATGTTCGCCGAGTCGCTACCCCGCCACCTCGGGATCATCTACGAGATCAACCACCGCTTCCTCGACGAGGTGCACGCCCGGTTCCCCGGCGACGGCGACCGGCTCCGCCGGATGTCAATCATCAGCGAGGACGGCAACAAGAACGTCCGGATGGCGCACCCCGCGACGGTCGGCAGCCACGCCATCAACGGCGTCGCCGCACTGCACTCGGAGCTACTGAAAGACAGTGTGCTCAAAGACTTTTACGAGATGTGGCCCCAGCGGTTCAGCAACAAGACGAATGGCGTGACGCCACGCCGCTTCCTCGCGCTGGCCAACCCCGGGCTGCGCGAACTGCTGGACCGCACGGTCGGTGACGGCTGGCTGACCGACCTGGGGCGCCTGCGCGGACTGGAGCCGTTCGTCGACGCTGCCTCCTTCCGTCAGCAGTGGCGCGACGTGAAACGCAGCAACAAGGCGCGCCTCGCTGAGTACATCCACTCAGTGGCGGGCGTCGAACTGGACCCGGACTGGATGTTCGACGTCCAGGTCAAGCGCATCCACGAGTACAAGCGCCAGCATCTGAACATCCTGCATATCATCACGCTGTACCACCGGCTCAAGCAGAATCCCGGCCTGTCGATTCCGCCGCGGGCGTTCATCTTCGGCGGCAAGGCCG
>NZ_JBKQQD010000206.1:0-37964 GCF_052144515.1 Mycobacterium sp.
AACCGAAGCCCTTCGCTGCCTCAAACGACGCCTCGCCCGCGTCGTCTTCGGCCACCTACACACCGACCAAAACAACCGAACTCAGCCTTGCCAACCGGCAGCGGCTTGACATAGGAGAAACTCATGAGCACAGTCGCGCGTTTCGCCGTCGCAGCGATAATGGTCGGCACCGGTTATGGACTGGCCAATGTGGGCACCTCAACAATCGCTCACGCCGACGTCCCGTGGCCGTTCGTGGGGTACCACTGGTGCCCGGGCCAGCCGTTCGACCCGTCATGGGGACCACAGTGGGACGCGAGCACCTGCCACGACGCGCACCATCGCGACATGGACGGCACGATTCATAGCAACGACTACTGGGGACCCAGCCCCTTCCAAACGTGGCCCGAGATACCGAACACCCGCCCGTAAAATCCGTCAGGCCCCGAAACAGGCCCCGAAACGGGCTAGGTGTCGCCGCGCTCCCAGACTTGGGTGTCGTCGTGGGCGTTGCAGACCAGGAATAGGCCATCCGGCGCCTGCGCGACGTAATACTCCTGGTAGTCAACGCACGACGAGCCCTCCTGCTTGACACCTGCCATCGGAGGCGACCGGAACCATCGGGGCTCATACCTTCTCGGTGAGCCACAGAACATCAGCCGCCCCGGCTGCGTTGCGAAGGAGACGTAGTAGTCGGCAGTCCCGAACACGTAATAGGTGGTGTTGTCACAGTAGGTACCGAGGATGACATGCGGCCTGATACCCGGCGTGCAGTCGGGATAATCGCAATTAACCGGTCCGGCGGCAGCTGGCGGCGCCACCAGGAAACCCAGCCCCAGCAATACGACGACCGACGCCACGATAAATCGCACGTTATTACTTTGCCACAGCACCGATACCGCTGGGAATAGAATTCTCTCGTTCGGAGAAGATGCGCTTTGAATATCGCCGGCGCTGGGGCAGGCGCCCCGCCTGGCAGTGATAACGTGGCTCTCCTGAAGGCGCGGACGAGGAGGTGATCCATTGCCGCGGCGCGCGTTTCCCGCTAAGGCGCTCAAGCTTCCTGTTGGGGCCAACGTTGCGCGGGCCGGGGGGGTCGTCTCCGCGCCAGCGTCTATTCCGGTCGCCGAAGCAGATGAACTCGCCCAGGCCGAAGCCCGGGCCGAGGCCGCTCGTGCCCGCGCGACCTTGCTGCGCCAACAAGCCGAGGCAGCGTCACGCGACGCCTCCAGCGACATCAGCGTCCCCGCCGCCGAAAAGCAGGCCGACTCGGCGCCGTCGCGGTGGCATGGACTACATAGGCTGCGCCACCCGAGCCGCCAAGCCGTGGCACTCGCCGCAGCGATCCTGTTCAGCTGCACCACACTGGCGGCGAGCGGTTATGTGGCGTGGTACCACCGCCACGCCGCACAGGAAAGGCAGCGCACCGCGGAATTCTCGGCGGCGGCCCGCGACGCCATTGTGACGATGTTGACGGTCAATGCCGCCACGGCAAGAGCCGATGTGCAGCGCTTCGTCGACGACACCACCGGGCAATTCAAGGTCGGCATCTTGATCAGCGCCGAGGATTTTGTCAAAGCAGTCGAAGAGTCGAAGGGCAGCAGCAAGGGCTCCGTGCAGGCCGTGGCAGTGCAATCGATGACCGACGATTCGGCGATTGTTCTGGTTGCGGCGAAATCCGAAGTCACCAAACCCGGTGAGGCCAAGCCGGAATCGCGGCCGATGCGGATCGTCGTCAACGTCCAAAGAGATGGCGGCCAGCTCAGGATTTCGAGAGTCGAGTTCGTCCCGTGACGGTCGACAATGAAGCGGTTGAAGAAGCTAAGCAAAAGAAACCGCGTCGTGGTCGAGCCGGCATGATCGGGCGCTGGATGCATGGCTGGCTGGCAAGGTGCCTGGCACGGTGGCGTCCAATCCTATTGACGATGCTGCTTGTTGCCTCGACGGGGTTCTGTGCCGGCTATTTCTTCTTTGTGTACCGAGCGGACCTGCAGACCGACGACGCTGCGGCACGCCAAGTTATCAAGGTCGCCAGCGATGGCGCCGTGGTGCTGCTGTCCTACTCGCCTGGCACTCTCACCCAGGATTTCAACAACGCGAAGTCCCTTGTCACCGAGGACTACCTGGCCTACTACCAACAGTTCGCCGAAAAGATCGTCGGGCCGGCGGCAATGCGCGGGGGGGTCACGACGACCGCCACCATCATCAGGGCCGCCGTATCGGAACTGCACCCGAATTCAGCTGTTGTGCTCGTTTTTCTAAAACAGAAGATCGCGAGCAAGGAAAAGCCGCAACCGGTGGTGACATCGAGCAAAATCGAGGTGTCGCTGACGAAGGTCAATGGCAGGTGGCTTATCGCGAAATTCAATACCCCATGAGTACGGCTCCGAACGGCTCAGCGGCCCCTTCTTTTGAACCGGACCGTGATAACGGAAACGGTGTTAGTCTGTGAAATCGAGTTGAAAATAGCGGTATTCAGCGCGTCGAGGAGTACGTGATGCGTTCAATAAGCGTGACGTTAAGCGCAACATTGGCGGGCGCAAGCCTGGTGGGCAGCGTGGCCATGGCGCCGTCTGCACGGGCAAAGTACGACCCATCCATCAACGGGACATACACCGCCACGGTCGTTGGCAGCTGGGCCAGGTCGAGGCAGGTGTACCACCAAGAGGCGGTGGTGCGCAGCACGTGGCAGATCACCACATCGTGCTCTACCCCCTACGACTGCACCGGCCAGGTCGTCAGCGACCAGGGCTGGAGCGCACCGCTGAGAATGTTCGACGGGCTCAACTGGTACCTGAGACGCGAGATCCCGAACTGGGAAACCTGCCCGGACGGCAGCTCGTTCCCGGCCACCGACTACATCATGTTCTATCCGGCCAACCCGGACACCGGCGAAAACTCACTTGGGTCGTCAGTCCTGGCCGGACACGATAACACGATCGGTACCACCGGCGTCTGCGGCCAGAACACCCCGCTGGACATCGAACAGCCTTTCAGGCTGGACAAGATAGGCTGACCGCGCGCGTTCAGCCGAAACGGCTCTAGCCTTTAACCGCCTTAACGCGCCCGAATCTACGTGGGGAACAAGTCCTTCCACGTCTTAGGGCCCTTCTTCGTGACCAGATCCGATTGGCGATAAACCTGGCCATCCGGGGTGACGTAACTCCCAGTACGCGGGTTGTACTGGGCAATCGCCACCGAGGGGCCCTTCAGGGAGCTATTCGAGGGCCCGGGCTGAGACCCGTTGTGTCCGAACGCACTCGGCGCCACCGACGGAGGGTCGCTCGGCGCTGCCGGCGGAACATCGGCTGGTGCCGCCGGCGGAGCGCCGCTTTGCACCACCATCGGAGCACCGCTTGGCGGTACGGGTGACCCAACGTCAAGCGGAGCTATGGACGACACCTGCCCCATGGGCGGTGCGACCGTCGCCGGAGGTGGTGCCCCGGGTGGAACCACTCCGGGAGGCATGGGCGTTCCCTCCACTGGTCCGAAGATTCGCTCACGGTTCCAGTTCATCCGGTCGTCGGGCGGGATGCCCTGCGCGATCAGGTTCGGGTCCAGCGGGTAGGTGCCGAACGCGTGCTGCCTCATCGCGATCGGCTCGAACGGCTTATCGCTCTCACAGATCTCGACGGTCGGCGCTCGCTTGCCTGGCCGTTCCATGCACGGATAGTTGCGCGCGCCGCGCACTCCGATGGGTGAATCCTGCGGCAGCTTGCAGTACAGGCCGTCCGGCGTGTCGACTGTGCGGGTGTCGGCAGGGTTACGCCATTGACTCGGCGGCAGAAATCCGACCGTGCACGCGGGCGGATCACTGATGATGAGATTGAAAGCGCCGGTAGCCAACCCCATGGCCTCCTTAGTCGGCAGGAAGGACTGAATCGCGGCGGTAAAGGGCGGCAGCAGCACCAATATCTGCTCGAGTGAGGCGTGGTAGGCCACGCCGATCTGGCCGACCGTGGTGAGGTTGGCGAGCAGCACCGGCAGAGTCGGTTTGATTTGGTTGAGCAGTCGAGACGCCTCGTCGAACGCCCCCGGCCCTTTTTCCAGGAGACTGCGGAATTCCGAGTCGTCCTTGACCAGCTGCCCGGTGAAACCAGCCAGGCTGCGCGCCCACGTTCGGATCGAGTCGGCGGTCTGGGCTTGCGCATCGAGGAAAGGCCCGGTGTCTTCGGTCAGGGTTCGGGTGCGGTCGGCGACACCGTTGAGGTCACCCGAGAGTTTCGCCGAAGAGTCGAACAGCGATTGGAAATCGTAACCGGCCCCGTTGAATGCCTTGAATGACTCGTCGAGCAATGTGCTGAGCTTGCCCTTGGGGATGCTGTTGATCAAGGCACTGGTCTGATCGAGCACGGGACCGATCGGCTGTGGAATCGTGGCCTCGTTCACCGCGATGACCGAGCCGTCGCGCAGATAGGGGGGCGAGTCGGTGCGTGGTCGCAGATCCACGTAGTACTCGCCCACCGCAGAAATGCTGCGCACCTCCGCACTCAGGTCAGCAGGGATCTTCGGCGAAGTATCAAGGGAGAGAGTGGCTTGCGCGCCATTGGGAGTCAGGCCGACCGCGGTCACCTTGCCGATCTGCACCCCGCGATAGGTCACGTTGGAAAACCGGTACAGCCCACCGCCGGCGGGCAGCTTCAGCGTGACCGTCATCTTGCCGATGCCCAGCAGTGTCGGCGCCTGGATGTACCACACGGTCATCACAATCACACCGATGATTCCCACGATCGCGAAGATCACCAATTGGATACGGACAAAACGGGTTAGCATCAGCGCCCCCCATCCGTCGGCTCACTTGGAACCGGCACCGCACCGGGGACCGGGGCACCCGAGTCGGGCGCCGGCCCGGGCAGCACCGGTGCCGCGGGCGGCGGGCCGGGCAGCACCGGTGCGTAGGCCGACTGCGGGTTGAGCGGCGCCGCGGGCGGCGGTCCGGGCGGTGGTCCCGCGTTCGGCGGCGGCACCCCAGGTACCCAAGGTGATCCGTTCACCCCACGCATCGGTTCCCCGACGGGCCCGGGCGCGACCACTGACCCCGGCGCCCCGGGCGGCGCTCCGAACTTGTATTGCAAGTACTCCGGATCCCCTGGTACCGGAACGTTCTCCGCGCCCAGCCGACCCCAGTGGGTGCCCAGCAGGATGCTCTTGCGCAGCCCGGCGTTCGTCAAGTCGATGATGAAGTATCCGTTGACGTAGTCGCCCCGGATGAACCGGTCGATGAAGCCCTGGGGGAACGGGAATGTGGGCGCGTACGCAATCGCGGCATCGAGATCCGGCCCGATGTCGGCAAGCGCACCAAGCGCCGGCCCGAGATTCTTCAGGTTCTTGACCAAATCCGATCCCGCGTCGTTGACCAGCCTGGTGGCGGTGTCGCTGAACGTGCCCAGTTTGTTGAGCGCGGTGACGATGCGCGGCCGCTCATTGATGAGCACGTCCAGTGCCGGCGGAATCTTGTTCAGCGCCTGGGCGATGACGTCGCGCTGCGCGGCGAATGTGCCGGCCAGCCGATTCAACGACTTTATCGACGCCACCAGGTTGTCGCGCTGCCCGTCGAACGTGCCCACGAAGCGGTCGAGGCGGACAAGCAGATCGCGAACGTCGCTCCCTCGCCCGGACAGGGAGGCGCTGAAGTTGTGGATGATGTCCCCGAACTGCCCCAACCCCCCGGCGTTGAGGATCACCGACAACGACGACAGCGTCTGCTCGGTCGATGGATAGGTCGACGTCCGGTTCAGCGGGATTGTCGCACCCGGCTGCAGCCGTCCCTTCGCCGGCTCGCCCAAGGGCGGATTCAGCTCCAGGTGCATGGATCCCAGCAGGCTGGTCTGACCCACCCTGGCCACCACGTTCGCCGGTACCACGACGTCGGGATTTACCGAGATGTCCACGAAGGCATGCCAATTACGCACGGTCATCTTGCTGATGCTGCCGACGATGACATCATCGATCATCACCGGCGAATTCGCTTCCAGCGTGCCGACGCTACCGAGTTCGACATGGTAGACACGGGCGCCCGGCCCGCGCCCCACCGCACCCGGCAGGGGCAGTGAGTTCAATCCGTTGAATGCACAACCTGTTACGGCCAGCATGACGGCCGCACACAGGACGGAGATTCTCCGCATCAGCACCCGGGGCGTCATGGTTGTGCTCCTTCAGCCGGGAGCAGCATCTGCGGCACGTTCGCCGGGCTCGCCGGCGGCGGTTCGACGGGCGTGCTCGGTGGCGGCGGCTCCGGCATGGCCGCTCCCGGTATCCGCCCCGGCGGCGGTGGTGGCGGCGGCGCCTCCGGAACGTCGCCCGGTAACCCGGTGTACGCCGACACCGCGGGCGGCATTTCGGGCGGTGCGGGCTTCGGTCCCTCCCCGCCGGGCGCCAGCCGTTTCTCGGTGTACACCACGTTGCTCGAGTCGAACGCCGGGGCCAGGAACGGGTTGACTGGAATCGGGAGATAGTTGAAGTTGAAGTACAACAACGGGTTGAACACCTTCAGCGCCGGGCTCAGGTACAAGCCGCACAGCTTGCCGGTCTCGGTGGCGGTGGCGTTCTCCAGCGCCCCGATCTGTCCGCAGAACAACTGGGTCGGATTGGTCAGGTTCTGGATTCCTACCCCGCCGCGGACGTTCCCGACGTCGGGGTCATAGTCGTTGTAGCCGTTGGCGAGCGCGTTCGGCGCCACGTGCAGAACGTTTTTCAACGACATTTTGTTGTCGACGAGGATCTGCGTCAGGTCGGCCAGCCTGCTGACCTGCTCAGAGGTCGCGTCACGGCTACCCTCGATGAACCGCTGCACCTCACCGACCGCGCCCGACAGGTCCGTTAGCGCCGCGTCCAGATCGGACTTGTTGTCGTCGAGCACGCTGGTCAGGGTTGCCAGCCGGTTGTCGAACTGCACGATCTGCACGTTGCTGTCCCGCAGGACCGTGACGAAAGTCTGCAGGTTCTTGATGATGTCGACGATGTTGCCGCTGCCGTCGGCCAGGACCCGCGCCACCCCCGACAGTTGGGCCAGTGTCTGCCGCAGCTTTTCACCGTTACCCTCACCCAACGCGTCGGCGGCGCTGTCGATGAACCGCGACACCGACGGGGTCGACACCTTGCTGTTGGGACCCAATTCCGTTGCCAGCTTCATCAATTGGTCCTTGACCTGGTCCCACTCCAGGGGCACCGCGGTCCGTTGGATCGGTATCACCGCGCCGTCCCGCATGGTGGGGCCACTGGACCGGTACGCCGGGGTGAGCTGCACGTAGCGAGCGGCCACCAAGTTCTGGGCGACGATCACCGCCTTGGCGTCCGCCGGAATGGCCACGTTGCGATCGACATGCATCACTATCTTCGCCTGCGTGCCCTGCGGTTGGATCGACTCGATGGTGCCGACCTTCATCCCGGACACCCGCACATCGTCGCCCGGATAGATCGCGGTCGCGGTGGGGAAATACGCGGTGATCGTCGTCGGGCGGAAGAAGGTGTTGCGCATGGCGATCACCGTGCCCAGCACGACGAGCCCGGCCAACACAATCGCCAGCCCCACCTTGAGCTTGTTGCGCGGAATCGCCTCGAGCAGCCGCATCATCGCGACCCTCCCGGGATCTGGTTGAACGGGAACGGCAACAGTGCCCGCGGTCCGGCGTGGTCCGGCGGTTGGCCGGGGGCGCCGTACGCGCGGAACCCAAACGAGTAATCGAACAACCATTGGAAGAACTGCAAGAAGAACAAGTTCGGGATGAACGGGTTGTAGTAGAACCCGCTGGACACGGTCTCGCCCTGCGTCAGCTCGTACTTCGCCAGGCCAGGCAGCGCTTTGGAGAGGTTGTCGCGGTTCTTCTCCAGCATCGCGGTCACATCGTTGAGCTTTTTCAGCGACGGCGCTAGCTTCGACTCGTTGTCATGCACCACGCCGGTCAGCTGCTTGGCCACCGCGGACGTGCTGGACAGCAGCCGCACGATCGCCTGCCGCCGCGCGACGAGCATGGACAGCAGATCGTTGGCATTGAGGATCAGCGTGTTCACCTGCTGGCTGCGTTGCGAGAGGATGCCGGTGACATCGGCTGCGCCTTTGAGCAATTCACCCAGGGTCTGGTTGCGGGAGTTGAGGGTTTGCGAAAGCCGGGTCAGCCCGTCGAAAGCCGGTCCCAGTTGCGGCGCAACCTGATTCAGTGTTTCCGACAGCGTGTCAAGCGACTGGTTGAGTGCCGCGGTGTCGGTTCCCTGGATGTCAGTGGCCAGGTTGTCGAGCGCCTCGGACAGCGAGTAGGGCGAGGAGGTGCGCGACACCGGGATGACGTCCATCGGACGTAGGTTGCCGCTGCCCGCGGATTCGACGGTGAGCACCCGTTGGCCCAGCAGCGAACCCGTCCGGATGTGTGCGGTACTGCCCGACCCCAGCAGGATGCTCCCCTTGGTGGTGAACGTCACCAGAACGTCGCCGCGCTGCAGCGACATCGCCGACACGCTGCCGACTTTCGTTCCCGAAATGATCACGTCGTTGCCGGGCTGCAAGCCGCCGGCATCGGCAAACACGGCCTGATAGCGGACCGCGGTGGCCCGCTGTACCAGCTGGTCGGGATTCAACCCGACAGCGATGACCAGCGCCACCAGCACGGCGCCGATGAATCCGGCTTTGATGAGGGCCGCGCCACGATACTTATTCATAGGGGTCCTTGGGTTCCGCACACCGTCCGGTGGTCTGGTGCGCTATGCCCACGTCCACCGTCCGGTACTGCAGGTCCGAGGCCCGTATCTCCAGTCCGCACAGGTAGTAGGGGAACCAGGCGCCGTACGAACCCAGCCGCTGCAGTTTCTTGTAGTTGTGCGGCAGCCTCTGCAATGAAATGTCGATGAGGTCCGGGTTCTTGTCCAGCAACGGGGCCAGCCGATTCAATTGGTCCACGGTGCCAGCAAGCGGCGCGCGGGCGCGGCCGAGCAGATCCGCGATCGAGGCGGTGCCGTTGTCCAGCGCGGTGATCGCGGTGCCGATGGTGTCGCGGTCTTTCGAGAATCCGCTGATCAACTTCTCCAGGCGGTCGATCGCGTCGGAGAACTTGCCGCCCTCCTTGTTGACGGTGGCCACCACGGTGTTGAGGTTGTCGATCAGCTCCTGCACCGTCTGGCTGTTGTCGGCCAAGGCGTTAGTGAACGATGACGTCTTGGACAGCAGCGACTGCAGGGTTCCGCCCTCGCCCTGGAAGACCTGAATGAGCGAGGCGCTAAGCGCGTTGACGTCTTGTGGGTTGAGGCCCTGGGTTACCGGCTTGAGTCCACCGAGCAGCAAGTCAAGATCGAGCGCCGGCGCGGTGTGGTCGATCGGGATTTCGGCGCCCTCCGGCAGTGGCTTGGTGGACCCGGGACCCTCTTGCAGCTCGAGATAGCGGTCGTTGACCAGGTTGAGGTATCGAACGACGGCACGGGTGCCGTCGGTCAGCACGACAGACCGGTCGACGTCGAATTTCACGAGGACCTTCTTGTCGGCGCGCAGGCTGACGCTGTTGACGGTCCCTACCCGGATACCGGCGACGCGAACCGTCTGTCCCTCCTTCAGCCGCGAGACATCGGTAAACAGCGCCGAATATCCGGTCGTCGAACCCGTCGTGTACTGACCGAAGATGAAGAACAACGACACCGTCAGCAGCGTCATGATGAGCGCAAACGCTCCGAACTTGATGATCATCCCGCGCGAGCCGGTCATCCGGGTTGTCCAACCTGGAAGGAGTTACGCGGCGGTCCATCGATGGGCCCGTAGAGCAGTTGCTTGAGCGCGTCGGAGTTGAGCAGCAATTGCTGGTTGCCGTACTCCTGCGGGTTGGCCCCGACGTCGGCGATCACGAATGGTGGTGCTTTATCGAAGGGCACCACGGGTAGATCGTGGCACTGCGGACCTCCGGTCGCAGCCACCTTGGGCAAGTTGCTCGGGTAGCGGTACCGTTCGGCGCCGAAGCCAAGGTAGACGTCCACCTTGATCATCGGTTCGGTCTGGTTGGGAGCATGGAGATTCGCCAGCGACCCGGCAAGGCCGCACCACAGCGCCTGGTGGTACTCGTTGAGCAGATCCGTGGTCGGCACCGCGAGGTGCAGGGAATCGGTCAGCGCTTGCCTGTTACCGCCGACGACGTCATTGCCCATGTCCGCCAGGCCAATCGAGCTGATCAGGAAGGCATCCAGGTTCTGGCGCTCGTCAACGATCGTTTTGCTGATCCGGACCGCGTTATCGGCCGTCGCGAGCAGATCCGGCGCCGCGTCGGCATAGGCGTTGCCCACCGTGGTAAAGGCCTCGATGTCGTGGCTCAACGCGGGAAGGCTCGGATCATTCTTGGCCAGAAATGAATCCAGGTCCGAGAGCGCCTGGCCGATCTTGTGGCCGCGCCCGTTCACCGCTGACGCTATTGCGCCGAGGGTTTCGTTGAGTTTCGCGGGATCGATGGATCCCAACAACTGGGTGAGTTGCTCGAACACGGTGTTGATTTCGATTGTGACGTGTTGGCCGTCGAGAACCTGATTGGCGCTCAAGGGCTTCGGCGAGGGCTCGGCGGGCGGGATCAGCTCGACGAACTTGGCGCCGAATACCGTCGCCGACGCGATGTCAGCGATCACATTGGACGGAATCAGGTGCATCTGTGACGGATACATCGCCAGGTGCAGGACGGCTTTGCCGTCCGGACGGACATCGATCGTGTCGACCTTGCCGACCTCTACCCCGCGCATCTTCACTTTGGCGTCGGGGTTCATCACCAGACCGGCTCGCGGCGAAACCACGGTCACCGGCACGCTCGTGGTGAAGTCGCCCCGGAACAGGCCCACCGCGACGGCGAAGATGGCGAGTATCACGACCACGGTCACCAAACCGGCCAATGGGCGCGCGTACGAACTCACCCCGAAGTGGCGGCCGGCTGAACCCGCGACAGGGGTTGCGGCGCTGCTGGTTTTTGAGCGGTGAATGGGGCCCGGCCCGAGGTTGCGTGTCACGTCCTTTGTCGACCCTCCCTACCCGGACAAGTTGAAGTTGCCGTTGGTGCCGTAGATGGACAGCGACACAAGCAATGTCACCGATACGACCACGATCAACGAGGTTCGTACCGCATTACCCGTCGCGACGCCCACACCGGCCGGTCCGCCCGAAGCAAAATAGCCGAAATACGTGTGGATCAACAAGATCGTGATCGCCATCAGCACGGCCTGCAAGAACGACCACAGCAAGTCGATCGGGTTGAGAAACGTCGTGAAGTAGTGCTGATACAAGCCACCCGATTGACCGAACAACACCACGGTCGTGAACTGACTGGCAAAGAACGACAAGATGACCGCGATCGAGTACAACGGGGTGATCGCCAGCATCCCGGCCACGATGCGGGTGCTGACCAGATAGGAAACCGGCCGGATCGCCATCGCTTCCAGCGCGTCGATTTCTTCGTTGATCCGCATGGCTCCCAGCTGTGCGGTAACCCCGGCGCCGAAGGTGGCCGCCAAACCGATTCCCGCGACGATGGGCGCCGCAATCCGGACGTTGATGAAGGCCGCCAAGAACCCGGTCAGCGCCTCGATGCCGATATTGCCCAACGAGCTGTAACCCTGCACCGCCAGCGTCCCGCCGGCGGCCAGCGTCAGGAAACCGACGATCACCAGCGTGCCGCCGATCATCGCCAAAGTGCCCGCGCCCATGCTGATCTCGGCGACCAGACGAATGACTTCCCGCCGGTAGTGGACGGTTGCGAAGGGTATCCCGGCGATCGCCCTGCCATAGAACAGCGTGTGATCGCCGAGTCGGCTTAAAGTTCCGACCGGCTTCTCGAGTTGTCGCGTCAGTCGCGGATAGACGGCTCGCAGTGCCACAGCGTGTTTTCAACCCTCCTTCGCGCTACTTGGCCGACATTCGAATGCCGATAGCGGTGACAACGACATTCACCACGAACAGCGACATGAACGCGTACACCACCGTCTCGTTCACGGCGTTGCCGACGGCCTTGGCGCCCCCACCGGTGATCGTCAGCCCGCGGTAGCAGGCGACCAGTCCGGCGATCAGACCGAAAAGCGCTGCCTTGACACACGAAATGACGACCTCGGGCACACCGGTCAACAAAGTGATGCCGGCGGCGAACGCGCCGGGGTTCACATCCTGGACGAACACCGAAAAGATGTAGCCGCCCACGATGCCGATGATGACGACCAGGCTATTGAGCAACAGGGCCACCAGCCCCGAAGCGAGCATCCGCGGCGTCACCAAGCGCTGCACCGGATTGATGCCCAGCACCTCCATCGCGGCGATCTCCTCGCGGATCGTTCGCGAACCCAGGTCTGCGCACATCGCCGTGGCGCCCGCACCCGCCACGATCAACACGGTCACCAACGGGCCGACCTGCGTCACCGCGCCGAACGCGGCGCCGGCACCCGACAGATCCGCGGCGCCCAATTCGCGCAACAGGATGTTGAGGGTAAAGCTGACCAGAACCGTGAACGGAATGGCCACCAGCAGTGTGGGCACCATCGCGACGCGCGCGACAAACCACGACTGCTCCAAGAACTCGCGCCATTGGAAGGGCCGGCGAAACGCGAACTTGACCGCGTCGGCCGCCATCGCAAACAGGCCCCCGATCCCCTCCATGGGCTTGGAGCCACGCCCGAACGAGATCCCGGAGGACCAACGTTCTGTGCCCGTGCTCTTACTCGCCATTGGTTCGAGGCCCTTCCAGACTCGTGTCGACGGTCCCGCACCTCACGCCCGGCCCTCCGTTCCGTCGCGCGAGTTGGCGCTCCCGAGGAATGCTGGCCGGCCAAGCCCCGACTCCTTGAGGCGTCCGGCCATTGTGACTCATGCCACGTCCAGGTGGAGCAAAAACTGCACAACCGCTATCCAAGATCTCGTCGCACCCGCACAGTAGGGGTGAGCCTGAACGGCGACGTTCGGCTTACACATCCGGGGCAGCTCCTAGGTGACGGCGCCGGCCGTCTTGAGTTCGATGATGCGGTCCCAATCCAGCCCGAGCTCCATCAGGATGTCGTCGGTCTGCTCGGCGAATCCGGGCGCCGGCCCGGTCTGGGGCGCGGCCACATCGAACTGGACCGGGTTGGCGACCAGTTCAAGTTCGCCTGCGCGCACTACATACTCGTTCGCCCGGATCTGTGCATCGTCGGCCGCCTGCAGCGTGTCCTGCACCGGCGCCCATGGCCCGGCGAGCGTGGCAAAGCGTTCACTCCACTCGGCCAGCGTGCGGGTCGCGATGACCTCGGTCAAAATCTCCACCGCGTCTGACGTATTGGCGGCGATGCTCTCGACGGTGGCGAAGCGCGGATCGTCGGCCAACTCCGGCAGGTCGACGTGGCGGCACACGTCCGCCCAGAACTTGGTGGGCTGCATCATCACGAAGGAGATGTAGCGGTCGTCAGAAGTCGCGTACAGACCCACCAGCGGATTGACGGGTGAGCCGTGCACGCCCGGCGGGAAGGCTTCCATCCGCTGACCCAGGTGCACTGTCAAGGCCACCGTGTGCCCCATCGACCACAGCCCGCTGCCGAGCAGCGACACATCGACGATGGACGGCTCGCCGGTGCGCTCGCGCTTGAGCAACGCTGCCGCAATGCCGCCGGCGAGGTTGGTGCCGGAGATGGTGTCGCCGTACGCCGGCCCGGGCGGCCCGATCATGCCCGGCATCCCCGGCGGGGTGATGGTGGCCGCGGTTCCGGCCCGGCACCAGAAAGCGGTCATGTCGTAACCACCCTTGTCGGCCTCCGCGCCACGCGGGCCGAGCGCGCTTCCGCGCGCGTAAATAATGGACGAGTTCACCGCCCGGATGTCGTCGACGTCGATGCCGAACTTCTGCCGTGCGTCGGGCAGGAAACTGGTCAAGAACACATCGGCTCGCCGGGCGAGCTCGTAGAGCACTTCGCGACCCTCGGGAACCGACATGTCCAACCCGATGCTTCGCTTGCCGCGGTTGGCGTGCTCGATGTTGGGATTGGGGTCACCGTCCACACGCAGCATGCCGGTCTGGCGCAGCCCGCGCTGCGGGTCGCCGGTCACCGCGTGCTCCACTTTGACCACGTCGGCGCCCCATTCGACCAGCACGGCGCCCGCCGACGGGACGAACCCGTACATGGCGACTTCCAGGACTCGGATGCCCTCCAGCGGCCTCATCGGTAGGCCCCAGCGCCCACTCGCGCTCCCGCCACAGTCCGCGCGTTGGTCGCAGCCGTGTCCCGTAACCGCATCCAGCCCCCTGTGCAGTGGTCGTCACGATAATTCAATTCTCGGTCGTCGCGAATCTTACATTCGCGTCTCGATAATTCAAGAAACTCTCAGGAATGGGCATCCGCCGCTGACATGCTGTGCAATCGCACAGCGCTGAGCCTTCGAGGCGTTACTATGCTGGCCGAGCGCGGTTTTAGGGCAACCTTGCGAGCCGTTCCGGCGCGAGAGTAAGGTTCTCATAATTGTAAGGGCGATTCTTTGTGCTTGAGACTGTCACATTTTCGGTCGGGGCTTGGATGTTGCAGACATGAAGACCGCGGTGGTCACCGGCGGCGGGTCCGGCATCGGCGCGGAAGTGGCGGATCGCCTGCGCGCCGACGGTCTTGACGTCGCCATCGTCGACCTCAAGCCGTCGGATACTGATCTGGCTTTCACCGCCGACGTGACGAACCGGGCCCAGGTGGACGCCGCGCTGACGGCCATCCGTGACCGGCTGGGACCGGTCACCGTCCTGGTCAACGCCGCCGGCCTGGACGGGTTCAAGCGTTTCAACAACCTCACGTTCGACGACTGGCAACGGGTGATCGACGTCAACCTCAACGGGGTTTTCCATACCATTCAGGCGGTGCTGCCCGACATGGTCGCGGCCGGCTGGGGACGGATCGTCAACATCTCGTCATCGAGCACCCATTCCGGCGCGCCGTACATGTCGCACTACGTCGCGGCCAAGTCCGCGGTCAACGGGCTCACCAAGTCGCTGGCACTCGAGTACGGGCCCAGTGGCATCACCGTCAATGCTGTTCCGCCCGGTTTCATCGACACCCCGATGCTGCGCAACGCCGAGGCCCAAGGGTTCCTCGGCGACATCGAGCAGACCATCGCCCAGACCCCGGTGCGCCGGATGGGCAAGCCGGAAGACATCGCCGCGGCGTGCGCCTTTTTGGTGTCCGAGGAGGCCGGCTACATCACCGGTCAGATATTGGGCGTCAACGGCGGCCGGAACACCTGAAACCATAGGAGACACCGTGAAGGTCTGGGTTGATCCAGAACGCTGCCAGGGACACACCCTGTGCTCGATGATCGCTCCGAATTCGTTCGAGCTGAGCGACATCGACGGCAGTTCGTCGGCAGTCAACGAAGTGGTGCCGGCTGACCAGGAGGACCAGGTACGGGAAGCCGCGCAGTCCTGCCCGGAGCAGGCGATCATGATCACGGACGAAACGTAAAGGGAGACAGCACGTTGAGTGTCGACGACGTCGTGAGCGACAGCGACCGTAAGAAGCAGCGTTACCACTTCGACCGGCACACCGCGGAGTACCGCTCCCAGTTCAAGCAGATCACCGAGGACATGCACGCCACTTGCCCGATGGCGTGGACCGACACCTACGGTGGGCACTGGGTCGCGGCCGGCAGCAACGAGGTCTTCGAGCTCGCCCGCTGCCCCGCGGTCTCCAACGACCACGACATCAACAATGAACGCCGCGGCTACAAGGGCATCTCGATCCCCACCGCCAGCCGCGTCAGCGTGGTGCGCGGGGGCATCCTCGAGATGGACGACCCCGAACACCGCACCTACCGCACCGTGCTCAATCCCTACCTGTCACCAGCCGCGGTCAAGCGCTGGGAACCGTTCATCCACGACGTGACCCGCGCCTGCCTCAACGAGAAGATTGAAGAAGGCAGCATCGACTTCGTCGACGACTTGGCCAACATCGTGCCCGCCGTCCTGACACTGGCGATGTTGGGCATCCCGCTGAAGAAGTGGAACTTGTACAGCGAGCCGGTTCACGCAGCGGTCTACACCCCGGAACACTCCCCCGACATCGAGCGCGTCACCGCGATGCACCGGGAGATGGGGCTCGACATGGTCAACAACATGCTCGAGATCCGCAAGAATCCGCGCCCCGGAATCGTCAACGGCTTGCTCCAGATGCGGATCGACGGCGAGCCCGCGCCCGATCTGGAGATACTGGGCAATCTTGGATTAGTCATCGGAGGCGGCTTCGACACCACCACGGCGCTGACCGCACACTCGCTGGAATGGCTCTCGGAACACCCCGACGAGCGCGAGCGGCTGTCCAAGAACCGCGACACCCTGCTCGATCCGGCGACCGAAGAATTCCTGCGTTTCTTCACCCCGGCACCCGGCGACGGCAGGACCTTCTCCGAAGACGTCGAAATCGACGGCAATCACTTCAAAGAGGGTGAGCGGCTGTGGATCTCGTGGGCCATGGCCAACCGTGACCCCTTGGTGTTCGCCGACCCGGACAATGTCATTCTCGACCGTAAAGGCAACCGGCACTTCAGCTTTGGCATCGGCGTGCACCGGTGCGTGGGATCGAACGTGGCGCGCACGGTGTTCAAGTCCATGCTGACCGCGGTCCTCGACCGGATGCCCGACTACCGCTGCGACCCGGACGGCGCCGTGCACTACGAGAGCATCGGCGTCATCCAGGGCATGCGCAAGCTGCCGGCCACCTTTACGCCCGGCCCCAAGGTCGGCGCGGGACTCGACGAGACCCTGAACAAACTGCAGCGCATCTGCGACGAGCAGGAGCTCGCGCGGCCCGTCACCGAACGCAAGGAAGCGGCCGTCATCGACTAGGCCGGCGAGCAGACGTAAAAGCCCCCGACCCGCCCCCCGAGCGTGCGGGGGCTTTTGCTGGGGGGTACCTCCCCGCTTGCGGGGGACTGCTCGCCCTACCCGCGCGGCAGGCCCAGCACGCGCTGAGCGATGATGTTGCGCTGGATTTCAGAGGTGCCCCCGGCGATGGTGCCGGAGAAGCTGCGGGCGTAGCGCTCGAACCAGCTGGCGAAATAGTGGTCCAGGTTCATCGGCGCATACGGACCCGTCTGCCCCGGGTGGATGAGCCCGTCGGGTCCGGCGGCCTCCAAAGCGAACTCGAACCCCCGCAGCTCGGCTTCGGAGCCGAGGAGCTTGAGCACCGAGATCGCGGCCACGTCATCGTCGCCGCGAGCGGCGCGGGCCAGGGCGACCGAACCCAACAGGCGCAGCGCCTGTTTGTCCATGATCGTGGTGGCGTAATGGTCGCGTTCGAGCTCGGACGTGGGGTGGAAGTCGTCGATCAGGTTGTCCATGCGGTCGGCGAAACCCAGCCACATCATGGTGCGCTCATGGCCCAGCGATCCGTTGGCCACCCGCCACCCCCCGTCAAGCTCACCGACCAGGTTCTCCGCCGGCACCCGCACGTCGGTGAAGAACACCTCGTTGAAATCCAGGTCGTCAACGGCGCAGATGGACGGGAACGGCCTGCGCACGATTCCCGGGGTGTCGGTCGGGATCACCAGCACGCTGATTCCCTTATGTTTGGGCACATCGGGATTGGTGCGCACGAAGGTCAGCAAGACGTCGGCGTCGTGAGCCCCCGAGGTCCACACCTTCTGCCCGTTAACCACGAAGTGATCGCCATCAAGGACCGCGCGGGTGCGCAGCGACGCCAGGTCGGAACCGGCGCTGGGCTCGCTCATCCCAAGTGAAGCGGTGATCTCGGCCCGCAGGATCGGCACCGCCCAGCGCCGTTTCTGTTCGTCGTTGCCAAACGACAACAGTGACGCCGCAACGATATTCACGCCCTGCGGGTTGAGGCTGTGATAGATCCGCCGCCGGGACAGCTCCTCGAGGTAGACGAACTGCTGCAGGACGGTCGCGTTGCGGCCGCCGAATTCCGGGGGCTGACTGGGCAACAGCCAGCCGTTGTCGAACAGCAGCCGCTGCCACCGGCGCGCCCACTGCGGCATGTGCGAGACCGAGCGGGGGCGCTCCTGCGTTTCGCTTGCGGGAGGCAGGTTCTCGTCGAGGAACGCCGCAAACTCCGCCCGAAACGCCTCGACGTCGGGATCAAAAGTCAGCTGCACGGTACTCCTCCGCGATCCGCGCCCGATGCTCCGCGGCGCCGCCGAGCATGAGCTCACCGGCCTTGCCCCGCTTCAGCGCGAACTGCAGATCGTTCTCCCACGTGAAGCCCATCGCGCCGTGTAGCTGTAGACCGTGCCGGAACACCAGCGCCTGGCACTCTCCCGCCGACGCTTTGGCCATCGCGGCTGCCAGCCGGCGGCGGGGATCGTCGGCGGCGATCGTCAGCGCGGCGAAGTAGGCCAGCGCCCTTGCCCGCTCCACCGCGACGTGCATGTCCGCGGCCTTGTGCTGCACGGCCTGGAAGGAACCGATCGGGACACCGAATTGCTGACGGCTACGCACATGCTCGAGCACCAGGTCGAGGGTCCGCTGGCAGGCGCCGACGATGGTGATCGCCATGCCCGTTAACGCCAGATGGTGGGCGCGCTCCCGGTCGACGATCACCCGCGTGGTGTCGGGAACCCGGACCGCGTCGAACGACAGGTCGGCAACGTGCAGCACCGGATCGAATACCTCCGAACGCCGAGCCGACACCTGATCGGCCGCGATGATGAACACCCCGGCGTCGGTCAGCACCGCCAGCCGGTCGGTGCGATCGCCGTCGAGGACGTGCCGGGCCGTGCCGTTCAGCACCCAGCCTTCGGCGTCGCGGTGGGCCGTCACACCGTTGTAGACAGCGGTGCCCGATTCGTGCGGATCAAACCGATCCCCGGCCAACGGCGCGAACTGGCTCATGGTCGCCAGGAACGGGGTGGGATCGGTGGCGCGGCCCAACTCTTCGAGCACGATCGCCAACTCCACCGCGCCGGCCGGATCGTTGAGCTCGGTCCAGCCGAGGTCCACATACACCTTCCACAGTCCTTCCCACAAGGGCCTAGGGTCTGTGCCGTCTTCGGCCACGCTGCGCACCAGCGAGGCCGGACACTCCTTGGTGACGACGTCTCGTGCGGTCTGCTGCCACAGCCGCTGATCAGCATCGAACTCCAACAGCATCCGGGCCGCCTCCTGTCCTCGTCACCCCAGCGAGAATAACATTCTCCCTTGCGGAAGTAGTAATCTCAGAAACCGGTTATGAGGTGCCGACGCACCCGGAAGGGGCCGTAATGGCGGATACTGCAACGACGCTCTGGGAGATCGAAGCGATCAAGCAGCTCAAAGCCCGATACTGCCGTTACCTGGATGCCAAGCGGTGGGAAGACTGGCGGGCATTGTTCACCGACGACTTCGTCAGCGACACCTCGCCGTCCGGCGGCAAGAAGATCGCCGGCGCCGACGAGTTCGTGTCCTTTGTTCGGGGCACGTTAGGCAAGCCGTCGCAACCGACCGTTCACCAGGTGCACGCCCCCGAGATCACGTTGACGTCGCAGACGACCGCGACCGGGGTGTGGGCGCTCCATGACGTGGTGCGGTTGGCGCCGGGCGTCAATCTCGACGGGCGCGGCCACTACCACGAAACCTATGAGAAGGTCGACGACCGGTGGCTGATCAAGACGTCCACGCTGACCCGGCTGCGCGAAGACATGTTCAATCCGCTTTTCTCCGTGCGCATCTCGCCCCGCTTGCGTGACGTGGGTGCAGCCCTCGCCCGCAGATTCGGCGCATGAGTAGCCAGATCGTTCTCGTCACAGGCGCTTTCGGCCAGGTCGGTAAGCGGTGCAGCGAAATCTTGTTGCGCCGCGGGCGCACCGTGATCGCGATGGACGTCCGCAGCGACCGTTCTGCGGCGGCCGCCGCGGGCCTGGCCGCAACATCGCACGCCGGCACGCTGATCCCGGAATACACCGACCTTACCGACGCCGACGCGGTCGCCGCGGCGATGGAGCGCCATCGTCCGGTCGCGATTGTGCACCTGGCGGCGATCGTCTCACCGCCCTCGTATCGCAATCCCCGGCTGGCCCGCAAGGTCAACGTGGACGGCACCCGGCACCTCGTGGAGGCGGCGCGGGCCCTGAGCGATCCGCCGCTGTTCGTATTCGCCTCCAGCGCGGCGGTGTACGGCTCGCGCAATCCGTACCGGCAACCCGAACGCATCACGGGCGATACCCCGGTGAAGCCGATCGACCAGTACGGCGAGGACAAGGTCCTCGCCGAGTCCGTCATTGCCAAAAGCGGCCTGCCGTATGCGATTTTGCGGCTGGGCGGGGTCATTTCGCCCGACGCCCAGGCCAACCTGGACGGCGACTATCTGCTGCTGGTGCGCGCCACCCCGGCGGACAACCGCATGCACTCGGTCGACGCCCGGGACGTCGCGCTGGCCTTCGCCAACACCGTGGACCGCCGGGACACCATCGACGGCAAGGTCCTGGTGATCGCGGGCAACGACACGTATGTCCAGCTGATGAGCGACATGCAGGACGACATCATGGCCGCCCTGGGTATCGGCCGGCTCGGCCCGTCGGTGGGCCTGCCCGGCGACCCCGACGACGACCGCGGGTGGGCCTTCACCGGCTGGTTCGATACCACCGAATCCCAAGCCCTGCTTGACTATCAGGAACACGACTGGCCCGCCACCGTCGCGTGGATCGCCGACGCCATGGGCCGGCGGCGCCTGCTGCTCAAGGCGCTTGGCCCGATGCTGCGCCCGACCATGCGCGCTCTGCTGGCGCTGCAACGCCGCCTCGAACACCGCGGGCCCTATGCCGACCCGTGGACGCTGATGGCCAACAAGTACGGACCAGACATGCTCGCATCCAGATCATGACCGCACCGAAACTTGTCATCGGGGCCAGCGGATTCCTGGGCTCCCACGTCACCCGTCAACTCGTGGCGGCAGGCGAAGACGTGCGAGTGATGCTGCGGCGCAGCAGTTCCACCAGGGGCATCGACGACCTTGCCGTCGAGCGCTATTACGGCGACGTCTTCGACGACGCGGCGCTGCGCGCGGCCATGGCCGGATGCGACGTCGTCTACTACTGCGTGGTCGACGCCCGGATGTGGCTGCGCGACCCGACGCAGCTGTTTCGCACCAATGTCGAAGGCCTCGGGCATGTGCTCGACGCCGCGGTCGATGCGGGCCTGCGCAAGTTCGTATACACCAGCACCACAGGCACATTGGCGATCAGCCAATCCCGGCGGGTGACCGAGGACGATCCGCACAACTGGAACGACGGCGGCGCCTACATCGAAGCCCGAAAAGCCGGCGAGGATCTGGTCCTGCAGTACGCGCGCGACAAGGGGCTACCCGCCGTCGCGCTGTGCATCTCGACCACCTACGGGCCGCGCGACTGGGCGCCGACTCCGCACGGCTCGGTCATCGCGCGGGTGGCCGCTGGCCGATTCCCCTTCTACATGCGCTTCTCCGCCGAGGTTGTCGGAATCGAAGATGCCGCCCGCGCAATGCTTCTCGCCGCCGACCGTGGCCGCGACGGACACCGCTACATCATCTCTGACCGCTACCTGAGCACCCGCGAAGTCCACGACATCGCAGCCCGCGCCGTCGGCCGTCGACCACCACGCATCCCGATTCCGATGTCCGTCATGCGTGGCGCTGCACGCCTCAATGATCTCGCCGCGCGGCTGCTGCGCCGCGACCTTCCGTTCGCCTATGTCGGAGCGCGCATGGCAGAGCTGATGTCGCCGCTGGACCACAGCAAGGCCGAACGCGAACTCGGCTGGAAACCCGAGCCGGTCGAAGAATCCATCCGCAAGGCGGCGCAGTTCTTCGCCACTGCCTCAGGGGATTAGCTCGCCAGCGGGTTCATCCCAGCGGTCCAGGTTGACCGCCTCGGCGAGCGGTCGACGACGGACGGGCCCGTGCTTACCCTTCGGCCAGCCGACCACGACGTGGCCGGCAATCATCCAGTCCTCGGGGACACCGATCGCTTCGCGCAGCAATTGCTCACCGCCGTAGGACGCCCAGCTGGTCGGGCATGCCCCCAGACCCTGGGCGCGGGCGGCCAGCAGAAAGTTCTGCATGGCGGGGAAGATCGAACCGCCGAGCAGAAGTTCGGACGCCGTGGGGAAGTGCCTCTGCGCGAACAGCACCGACGTGAACTCGCCCGCCCGGTCGTGCAACTCGTAGGTCGCGCGGTAGGTGCGGGTGCGGCGACTGTTGTCGTCCTCGGCGGGTCTGCTCATTCCGTAGACCGGCTCGATCACCTCTAACGCATGCGCGGCGGCCTTGGCCACGACGGCACGCTGCTGCGGCGAGCGCAGCACGACGAACCGCCAGGCTTGCGCGTTGGCCCCCGACGGAGCCCACGTGGCGGCCTGCAGACAGCGTGCCAGCGTGACGTCGTCGACCGGCTCATCGGAAAAGCGCCGGATCGTCCGAGCGGTTGACATCACCTCCCAAACGTCAGAACTGGCTCCCGTCAAGTTCCGGTCCTTCCTCGTGTTCGGCTAACCGCGTGCCCGTAGCCGGCAGCGGTCGACCAAGATTCCGGCCAGGCCCGCGGGGTCGCTGACCATCACGTCGTGGCAGCCGTCGAGGCAGATCATCGTGTCGACGCCGCCGAGTGATTCGATCGCGGTGAGCTGCTGTCGCGCCGAGAGCGCTCGATCGCGCAGCGTCATGATCCACGTCCGCGGCACGTCGTCGGGTAGGTCGCTGCGATCGACCGATTCGAAGATCACGTTCGCCGATTCGCCACATAGCCGCGAAAGCGTCAACTCCCGCTGCTCGCGCGTCATCCCATTGCAGAAGGCGTATCGCGCCAAAGCTTTCGGAATTGACGACCTTTGGTTCCAACGCGCCGATCGCGCCAAGGGAGCCAAGGGGCCGCGAAGCGTGTCCACCACCGACAATCCCTGCGGCGGAACGAACGCCGCGAGCAGAATCATCTCGCGCACCCGCGTGGCTCCGAGCTTCGCCACGATGCCCGGCACGACCAGACCAGCCATCGAATGTCCAACCACCACAACATCGCCGAGCCCGGCACCCTCTATGTCGGCGAGCGCGGAGTCCACAAAGTCGGCGATCCCCACTGCCGTCAGATCCGCCGGCCTGCCGCCGCGGCCTGGGAGATCCACCGCGAGGACTGGCAATTCCGTTGCCTGTCTAGCCAATTCGGCAACCGCGAGCTCCCAGCAGTCGCCGGCGTGCGCGCCACCGTGCATCAGCACCAGGCCGGGCAGTGCCATCTCGGGCGGAGACCGTGTCGCGGCTCAGTCGCGGCGCAGGACGCCGCGAAGGAACAGATTGACGGCGTGCTGCAAGTGACGCTCCTCCTCCTCGGCGCTGCGATAGATACCGCACTCGGCCAGCCGCGCGGGCAGATGCTCGATCATCGCAATATATTGGCCCGCGGCCAACTCCAGGTCGTCCACCTCGATGGTTCCAGCCTCCTGGTGGTGACGAAGCAACTCCACGACCTGCCGCTGCCGACCCGACCACATCATCGAGTGCGCGCTAATGGCGAACTCGGGAAATCGCGCCGACTCGGCCATCGCGATACGCGTCAGACGAACCACGCTGGGGTGGATCGCGCGCGCAAGCCCGGCCCGGCCGATGGCGACCAGGGCGGTGCGCAGGTCGGCGTCGTACACGCCTTCGTCCGGATCACGCTCGGTCCTGCGCGTCAGCGCCCACGGGATGACGTCCACGAAGACGGCGCGCTTATCGGGGTAGCGGGCGTAGAGCGTGCGTCGGGTGATTCCGGCCGCTCGCGCGATCGCTTCCATTGTGGTGCCGTCATAGCCGTGTTTGATGAACGTCCTGACGGCGGCCTTGCGCAGCTTCTGATCCAGCTTCTTCGCTTCGGCCTGCGTCGGTCGGCCACGTCGGGTAGTCGTCACCACGATCAAAAGTATCCAGACTTGTATATATTTGGGTATTAGTTGACAAAAATATACAGCAGTGGATAGATATTCGACAGAGACGACTTTACGGCCGCAACGCTTAGTCGCTAAGGAGAAGCCAATTGGATCGCGAGACATACCAGCGGGGTCTTGAGATTCGCTCCGCGGTGTTGGGCGAGGAGTACGTCAACAAGGCCCTGGCCGAGGCGGACGACTTCAGCACGCCCCTACAGGATCTGATCACGGAGTACTGCTGGGGAGCGGTGTGGGGGCGTACGGAATTGCCGCTCAAGACGCGCAGCATGCTCAACTTGGCCATGATTCCGATCCTTAACCGCCCCAACGAATTACGAACACATATCAAGGCGGCATTGACCAACGGGGTCACCCGCGACGAGATCCGCGAAATCTTCCTGCAGGTCGCCATTTACGCCGGCGTGCCGGCTGCGGTTGACAGCTTCCGCATCGCCCGCGAGGTGTTCAGCCAGCCGGACGAGGGCTAGGGCCGGCCGTGGAGATCGGATTCATCGGGTTGGGAAACATGGGCTTTCCGATGGCGCGCAGGCTCATCCAGGACGGTCATGACGTCGTCGCCTTCGACACAAGCAGCGCGGCGCTGAAACGCGCCGCCGACATGGGAGCACAAGCCGCGTCGTCATCCCGAGAAGTCGCGGATCGTTGCGAAACCGTCATGGCCAGTCTGCCCTCGCCGACGGCCTCGCTCGAGGTGGCGACCGGCCCAGTGGGGGTGATCGAGGGCTCGCGGGTCAAGCGCTACGTCGACCTGTCAACCGTCGGTAGTCAAACGGCGGTCCGGATCCACGACCTGCTTGCCGAGCGGGACATCGTCGCACTCGACAGCCCGGTCAGCGGCGGCGTCGGCGGGGCCGAAAAGGGGGCGCTGGCCGTCATGGTGTCCGGCCCGCGCGGTGAATTCGACACCGTCCGAACCGCACTCGACGCGATCGGCCGGCCCTTCTATATCGGCGAGCAACCCGGCTCGGCACAGACGATGAAGCTCGCCAACAACATCCTGGCGGCCAACGTCCTGGTCGCGACGGCAGAAGTCGTCGTGATGGGCGTCAAGGCCGGGCTGGATCCCGGGGTGATGATCGAGGTGCTCAACGCGGGCTCGGGTGCGACGAGCGCCAGCCGAGACAAATTCCCCCGCGCGATCCTTCCGCGCACCTTCGACTACGGCTTTGCCACCGGATTGATGGTCAAAGATGTGCGGCTCTATCTCGACGAAGCCAAGGCGCTCGGCGTGCCGGTCGACGTCGCCGAAACGATCAGCCGGCTGTGGGAGGCCACCGCACGCGATCAAGGCCCCGACTCCGACTTCACAGCGGTGATCAAGCCCTTCGAGAAAGCCGCCGGCGTCACCGTCGGTAGGGAGGGCTGATGAACATCCCGATGCCCCACCGTCCCGCGTCTCGAATCGCCCCGTCGGGCAACGTCCCCGGCGCAAGCGACACCCGTCAGGAAGTGGGAGAATGGTATTGTACTTATTAAAGAAGGCGCTTACCCAAATACGCCACAATATCGGTGGCTACCAGGGCCGATGGCTAAACGAAACGCTTACCGGAATTCGATTGATTGACCGCCGATGAGAATGTTAGATTGTCTATCATATGAGTGGGCGGGGCCGGCTTTGGCCGCCGCAGCCGGAGGGTGGCTTTAGTGATCGAACACGCTGACGGAACACGCACGCCCGTCATCGACGCGAGCGTGCACATCTTCTTCCCATCCACCAGGGACCTGCGGTCCTTTTTGCGTGAGCCGTTCAAGAGCCGCGGTTTCCCCGACTACGAGATGGACTGGTACGGGGCGCCGGGCGGCGAGTACGCCCCTGGGACCGAGGGGCCCGACCGCCAATATCCCGGCTCTGATCCGGAATTTGTTGCCAACGAACTGTTTTCGAAGCGCGGTGTCGACGTGGCCGTCCTGCATCCGATGGGCCGCGGCATCATGCCGGACCGGCACCTCGGCAGCGCCCTGCACGCCGCCCACAACGAGATGATGGTGTCCCGCTGGCTCGAGCACGACGCATTCGGTGACCGATTCCGTGGCACCATCCGGATCAATCCCGACGACATCCCCGGCGCGCTGCGAGAGATCGAAAAGTGGCGCGCACACCCTCGCGTGGTCCAGATCGGCGTGCCGCTGCAATCCCGCGAGCTCTACGGCAAGCCGCAGTTCTGGCCGCTGTGGGAGGCCGCGGTCGACGCGGGTCTTCCGGTGGCCGCGCACATCGAAGTAGGCAACGGAATCATGTTTCCGCCGACGCCGTCCGGGAACACCCGCACCTACGAGCAATACGTCAGCTTCATGGCGCTCAACTACATCTACCACCTGATGAACATGATCGCCGAGGGAGTATTCGAACAGTTCAGCAACCTGAAGTTCGTCTGGGCCGACGGTGCGGCGGACTTCGTGACGCCGTTCATCTGGCGGATGGACACGTTCGGCCGGCCGCACCTGGAACAGACGCCGTGGGCACCGCGCATCCCCAGCGACTACCTGCCGGGTCACGTGTATTTCGTCCAGGGCAGCCTCGACGGTCCCGGCGACGTCGAGTTCGCAGGCGAATGGTTCGGCTTCACCGGCAAGGAAGACATGGTGATGTTCGGCTCCAGCTACCCGCATTGGCAGTTCGGCGATGTCAGAAAGCTGCCCAGGGCGCTATCGGCCGAACAGCGCGAGAAACTGTGCTGGCGCAATGCGGCGCGGCTGTACGGCATAGACATCCCCGCCGGGGTGGGCGCACAGTAGAAGCAATACGGAGAGACCCAGGAGATCCAGATGACGTTGACCCATTCGCAGGAGCGGGTTCCCGCTGCCGAGCGCATAGCCGTCCGGTGCGTCGACTCCGATGTCCACCCGGCGCCAAAACGCGGCGAGCTGCTCCCGTACATCCCCGAGCCTTGGCGCAGCAAGTACTTCCTCAACCGCCATGTGGGCGAGCTGATCTACTACGACGCCCCCGACTACGCGCACAGCTATGCGATGCGCGTCGACACCTTCCCGTCCAACGGCGAATTTCCCTGCAGCGACCCGGATATGGCGTTCCGCCAGCTGATCATGGAAGCGGGCTCCGACATCGCGATCCTGGAACCCGCCGCCTACCCGGCCCGCCTGCCCGAAGCGCAGCACGCGATGTCGTACGCGTTAAACGACTGGCAGGCCAATCACTGGCTCGACAGCCACAACAACTGGCACGAGCGGTGGCGCGGTTCGATTTGCCTCGCCATCGAGGAGCCGGAAGCATCCGTGCGCGAAATCGAGCGCTGGGCCGGGCATCCCTTCATGGCGCAGATCCTGATCAAGGCAGAGCCGAGGCCGTCCTGGGGCCATCCCAAGTACGACCCGATCTGGGCCGCGGCGACTAAGCACGACATCACCGTGAGCTGCCACCTTTCGCGCAGCCAGTACGACGAGCTACCGATCCCGCCCGTGGGATTCCCCAGCTACAACCACGACTTCATGGTGACCTACTCGCTGCTGGCCGCCAATCAGGTGATGAGCCTGATCTTCGATGGCGTCTTCGACCGCTTCCCGACGCTGCGGATTGTCTTCGTCGAGCACGCATTCAGCTGGATCCTGCCGCTGATGTGGCGGATGGATGCGATCTACGAAGCCCGCAAGTCGCGGGTGGACATCAAGCGCAAGCCATCCGACTACGTCAAGGACCACATCAAGTTCACCACCCAGCCGCTGGATTACCCCGAGGACAAGACCGAGCTGACCCGCGCCCTGGAGTGGATGGAATGCGAAAAGATCCTGCTCTTCTCGTCGGACTACCCGCACTGGACGTTCGATGACCCGCGCTGGCTGGTCAAGCACCTCCCAAAGCACGCCCGCGAAGCGGTGATGTACAAGAACGGCATCGCGACCTATCACCTGCCCGAGACCGTTCCGGTTCTCGAGGGCCAAGTTCGGGTGCTCTGAATTGACGGAAGAAACCAAACGGCCCGAGCCCCGTCTCGCCCAGGGCCGCGAACACGTTGTCGCGACCGTAGACGAGATCCCGCCGGGCACCCACAAGCTGGTGCCGATCGGACGCCATGGCGTCGGCGTGTACAACGTCAACGGCAGCTTCTACGCCATCGCGAATTACTGCCCGCACCAGGGCGGGCCACTATGCTCGGGGCGGGCCCGCGGGCGCACCATTGTGGACGAGACCGCGGCCGGTGACGCCATCATGGTGCGGGATCTGGAGTACATCTACTGTCCCTGGCATCAATGGGGTTTTGAGCTGGCCACCGGCACGACCGCGGTCAAGCCGGAGTGGAGTATCCGCACCTACCCGGTCCGTGTCGTCGGCAACGACGTCCTGGTGATGGCGTGACTACAGGAGAATCGGTGTCTTCTCTCGAGATAAATGGTGGCAACGTTATTTACGAAATCCTCGGCGACTCAGGCGATCTCATTACCCTGACGCCGGGTGGCCGGTTCAGCAAGGTGATCCCCGGTTTGCGTCCGCTGGCCGAGGCTCTGGCCGACGGAGGCTATCGGGTGCTGCTGTGGGACCGGCCCAATTGCGGGGCCTCCGATGTGCAGTTCTACGGGCAAAGCGAGTCGCACATGCGCGCCGAGACCCTGCACAAGCTGGTGACCGGACTCGGCTTCGAGCGGTGCATCCTCGCCGGAGGATCCGGCGGGGCGAGGGATTCCATGCTGACCACGATGCTCTACCCCGAACTAGTCGAGAAACTGGTGGTGTGGAATATCGTCGGCGGCATTTACGGCACGTTCGTGCTGGGCTCCTTCTACATCGTCCCAAGCATTCTCGCGGTGCGGGGTACCGGAATGGACGGCGTGGTGAAGGTCCAGGAATGGCGCGAGCGCATCGAGGAAAACCCGGCCAACAAGCAGCGTTTCCTCGACTTCGACAAAGACGAGTTCCTCAAGGTTATGCTGCGCTGGCTCAACGCATTCGTTTCCAAGCCGGGACAGACGATTCCGGGTGTCGAGGACGGAATGTTCGACCGAATAAAGGTCCCCACGTTGATCATTCGTGGCGGCGAGAACGACATGGATCACCCCAAACGGACATCGCTGGAAGTCAGCTGTCTGATCAAGGGATCGAAGCTCATCGACCCGCCCTGGCCCGAGGACGCGTGGGAGCGGGCGTCCGAAGACCGCGCAGCGGGCAGGGTAAAGCACTTCAACATGTTCGACACCTGGGTGCAAGCGGCGCCCGCGATCCTCGAGTTCCTGGGGCGCTAATGCGTCTATACCGTGCGAATGTGGACCTCGCAGTTGAGCGAGGCCTCCAGAGCCGTGTGGACGCGGCTTTCCGGAATCCGTTCGAGCTCGTCCTCACGCAGCGTCACGTAGACGATGTCGAAGCCGTCATCGCCGGGCGAACGGGTGATCTCGCCGGTGAGCCCGAACGCGGACAACACACCGCGGGCGTCATCGTCGGTTCCCCTGCTGACGAAAGTGACCACGCCGGGCACCGGGATAGTGCTGAAAGCCTTGGCGCACATGGCAATTGCGGTTTGCTTTGCAGCGTCGACATCATCGGCGGCGATGAGCACCTCGACCTCACGGCGGCCCGCCGGCATCGTCGCAAGGTTGTTGTCGACCACGTCGGCGCCTATCTCGCCCACGAGCCTGAGGAGCGACTCCATGCCCTCTTCTAATTGCGCAGGCGTGCGCACACTTCCCGGGTCGACGTTGACGCGCACCACCGCAGTCCGCATGTGCGCAAGCCTAACGATGGCGGAATAAAGCATGAAAACCACACAAGCCTCGACCATCAATGTCGGCACCTCGCCCGGGTGCGACGCCAGGATGCTGGGCGAGCATCCCGGCCAAGCCCGCGAGGACCTCGCGGCATATCGCGGACTCGGCGGTTATCGCTCGCTTGCCGGCGTCGACGAGCTGTTGGCGGAAGTCGAATCCAGCGGACTGCTCGGCCGCGGCGGCGCCGCCTTTCCGCTCGCCGTGAAGTTGCGTGCGGTTCGCGACAACGGGCGCCTGACCGCTAGTGCCGGTGGCACCACCGTCGTCGCCAATGGCGAAGAGGGAGAACCGGCTTCGATCAAGGACCGATGGCTGCTGCGGAACCGGCCGCACATGGTTTTGGACGGACTGCGGTTGGCCGCGGCGATCGTCGAAGCCACGCGCGCCTACGTCTATGTGTCCGACCCGGACTCGGCTCGCAGCGTCGAAGCCGCGCTGAGCGAACTCGGTGAACTCAATGCCGACACCCTCGGCGGGGTCACCGTCGACGTCTGGACAGTGCAGCCCGGATACGTGGCTGGCGAAGAGACCGCCGCGGTCCGCTCGCTCAACGGCGGCCCGGCCAAGCCGACCGACAAGCCGCCGCGCCCGTTCGAAGAGGGCGTCGGCGGGCTGCCCACCCTGGTCAGCAATGTCGAAACCCTGGCCAATCTGCCTTACCTGCAGCGCCACGGCTCGGCGGCGTTCCGCTCACAGGGCACGTCCTTGTCGCCGGGCACGTTCCTTGCGACCGTCACCGGAGCCGGCCGACCGTCCGTTCTCTACGAGATTCCGCACGGCTTGCCGTTCACCGAACTGCTTGCCCTGCACGGGGTTTCGCCTAGCGACGTGCGAGGCACGCTGATGGGCGGCTATTTCGCCGGATTACTGAACCAGCGTGTGCTGCAGACCAGCTTGGACCACGAGACGATGCGAGGACTCGGCAGCGGGCTGGGCTGTGGTGCGATCTCGGTGATCACCGACGACTGCCCCGTTGCGGTGGCGGCATCGGTGCTGGCCTACTTCGATCGTGAAAATGCCGGGCAGTGCGGTTCGTGTTTCAACGGGACGGCGGCAATGGCCGCAGTCGGCGGGGCACTTCGCGACGGCGCCGCGACGATCGAGGATCTCGACCGGTTGCGCCGCTGGTCGGTAGTGCTCCGCGGGCGCGGCGCCTGCGCGACGCTGGACGCCGCCACTAACGTGGCGGCCACCCTGCTCGACCAGTTTCCCGACGAGGTGACACACCACCTCGACGGCAGTTGTCGACAGTGCAGCCGCGGCGCATTCCGCGCAGACCGTCCCTACCAGGCCGAGCGGCGATGAGGTCACCATGAAAATCCGTCTCGACCGCACCGTTTGCGACGGCTTCGGCGTGTGCGCCAAGCACGCACCCGGCTACTTCTCGCTGGACGACTGGGGATATGCGTCTCTGGTCGGCGATGGCACCGTGCGGGAAGAAGACCGCGACGCGGTCATGCGGGCCTTGATGGACTGCCCGGTCCACGCCATCACCGAACCCGGTGAGCGCATACCCGAAGCCGCGCATCCATTTTCCAGCAGCCCCGAAGATCCCGTCGAGAACCTCAACACCGAGTCCAATGAAGCCGAGTGGGGATTTACGCGTTGAGCTGTCGTGCAACTCACCTTTGACACCGAGGTAGAAGCCTTCCGCGCGCAGTTCGTAAGCTTTCTCGCCGAACACCTTCCGACGGAGGCACAGGCCGCGGAGCGGCCTTCGTCGACATCGCACGTACCCGAATGGGCGCGACGCTGGCAGCGGCTCCAGTTCGACCATGGCTGGCTGCTGCCTGGCAACCCAACCGAATTCGGCGGCCGCAGCGTCAACATCCTGCAGCAGTTCGTGCACCGCGAGGAGCTCTCGCGGCGCCGGATCTATCACTGCTTCAACCCCCAGGGCGTCGGGATCATCGCGGCGTCGCTGCTGTCCTTCGGGACCGACGAGCAGAAGCAGCTCTGGGCGGTCCCCATCCTGCGAGCTGATATGACCGCGTCACTGGGAGTGAGTGAACCCGGTGCCGGCTCCGACCTGGCCGGGCTCCGGACAACAGCCGAGTTGGTCGGCGATCACTTCGTGGTCAACGGACAGAAGGTCTGGACCTCCGGCGCCCATGACGCTGACGTCGTGCTCACATTCGTACGCACCGACCCCGCCGCGCCTAAGCACAAGGGCATCAGCGTGCTGCTCATCCGCACCGATACTCCCGGCGTAGTGTGCCGGCCGTTCGCGTCCGTCTATGACCGCGACGATCTGGACTTCAACGAGGTCTTCTTCAATGACGTACAGGTACCCGCGGAAAATCTTGTCGGCCCGCTCAATGGCGGGTGGCAGGTCGCTAACGGCTCGCTCGGCCACGAACGCACCTCGATGTGGATGGCCTTCGCCAACCGGCTCGAGCAGCTGCTCGACGACTACCGGCCGGCGGATGAGGTGAACCGAGATCACTACGCCACCATCGTGATGGACTACTACGCACTGCGGCTGCTCGGCTCAGCGGCGCTGGGCCGGGGCGGCCCACGGTGACGTCGATGTGGCGGCCTTGTCCACGCTGAAAGTCCTCGGTTCGGAAGCCGAACAAACGCACTCAGACATGCGCTGGATGCGGCCGGACTCGACGGATTACGCGACAAGGCGCTCACCGCCCCGTACAACCCTTACGCCCCAAACCTTTTCACTGCCAGCTGGTTCGCCCGCTACAACAGCAGCTACGCGGGCACGATCGCGGGCGGCACTTCCGAGATTCAGCGCAACATCATCGCCCAGCGAGTCCTGGGCCTACCACCGCGCTGATCTCTAAAAGGCGGGCGTTCACAAAGCAGGGCAAAGCGACGACAGAAACGCCTGAGTCCGAAGTCGCGATTCGCTCCGTTGCGTTGCGTCTTTGCCCAGCGGGACAATTCGCGCCGCGAGATCGGTAACACCCGCGTCGCGGTAGGCGCGCAGCCGAGTGAGGATGGCAGACTCGTCGCCAGCGGCCATGGTGTCGCCGACGTCCTCGGCGTCACCGTGCTCGAGCAGTCGCACATAGTTCGGTGAGAAATCCGCGTGTCCGAGAACGTCGCTGGCATAGCTACGAGCAGCGTCCGTCTCGTTGTTCAAGCAGAGCGCGACGGGAACACCGGCGACGATCCGCGGAGCGGGCCGGCCAGCCTCGCTGGCCGCCGCGGTGATGCGCGGAACGACGTGGTCGCGGATCGCCCGCTCGTCCGCCATCCAGAGAATGGTGCCGCCCGCCCGTTCACCCGCGAGTCGCAGCATTGCCGGCCCCAAGGCAGACAACAAGATCGGCATGTCGAATGTGTCCGTGATATCCACCGGCGAGTGCACGCGGTAGCTGCCGTTGTCGACATCGACAGTGCCCGGCCCGCCAAACGACGCATCCAGCACGTCGAGATAGTCGGCCATCAACTGCGCCGGGCGATCGTAAGGCAATCCGAGTTGCGCATTGACAATCCAATGATGCGATGGCCCGATGCCGAGTGTGAACCGCCCGGCGCACGCGACCTGGGTGGTCAACGCTTGTTGGGCCATGATCATCGGATGGCGGGTCTGGATCGGAACGACCGCCGTTCCGATTTCGATGCGTCCGGTGGCCTGGCCAATCAGCGTCACGGCGGTCATCGCGTCGAGGTAGCCGGGGACCTGGGGCATCCAAAACGCGGTGAAGCCGGCGCTTTCGGCCGCGGCACCGTCGGCGATCAGCCCGGCCAGCCGGTCAGCACGCGAGCGCTCCTTGTCGGAACCGACCATCAAGCCGACGCGCATGCGACCCAACGCCTACGGCACATACCGATCCCACTCATAGGGCACCACCGCGAAAAACGGTGCGGCAAAAAGTGGTTCGATGCCCGGCTCGGCCCAGCGGGCCGCCAGCACCGGCCGCAGCCGTTCCGCGACGGCAATCGGGTCGTCGTCAAGAAAGCAATACGTGATCGACTGATCCTGTTGAGCGCTCGCCAAATTGGCGTCGACCTTCCGCGATAGACCGGACCAGACGCCGGCCACGCCCTCGACTTCGGCCAGCGGGGCCACCGCTGCCGGTCCCCGCTCGACCAACAGGAACGCGCCCCGCACGGGCAGCCAGGGCAGTAAGTCCGATCCGACCTTGACCCGCGGCGCGGCCGCTTTGCTTTGCACCTCGTACACACCGCGCTCCACCGGTGGCAGCAAAGGAAGTTTGCGACCGGCATTCCCCAGTGCCATGGACAGCTCGTTGAACCCGCGAAGCCCGGCCTGGTCGGTGAAGAAGTACGTCATCACATGGTCGATCGCGTCCAATGGCCCACCGCTGACCACACGCGCGGAACGACAGGCCGGCGTGGACACCAACCGCAACGAGGCGCGCACCGCGGCCAGCCGGTGTTGCTCCGGGCGGTGGTCAAGGGTGTGCCAGCGCAGGTAGTCGGCGTCGGTTCCGTCAGGATGGCGAGTCGCCATGGACACAAACAGGGTGGTGATCTCGCCGCGCCCGGCGGCGAGGACCTCAGCGACCTCGTCCGATGGCGTGCCGGGAAGTTGCATCACATGCGGCCCTACGATCTCGTCGAATTGGGCTGGCGCAGCATGAGTTCGGGGTGGCGGGCCTGGATCATCCGCCGGAAGCCGTCACGCCAGGGCACTTTAGTGCTGCCGAGTACGTCGTGCATGTGGGTGACGTCCGGCCATAACGGCGTGTGCGCCCGGGCGGTGTACTCGAAGATCGGCTCGACACCGATCAGCTCACCCATGTACGTGCAGTAATCCTCGACGCTGACCGTCTCGCTGCCGGCCCAGTTCACCACGACCGGCGGTGTTGCGGCGACTTCCATGGCGCGGATGCCGAGCTCCACGTAGTCGTCCTCATAGATCGGGTTGTAATTGTTCGGCTTGTCGGGATGAAGCCGAATCGGCTTGCCCGCCAGCATCGCATCGAGACGGTCGGCGGGCGCGCCGCCCTCCGGACCGTAGGTTGAACAGATCCGGATGATCGTCAGCGGAATCCGATAACGCTTGGCGATCCACGTGCAAACTGCCTCTGCCGCGACCTTGGAGATGCTGTAGTTCGCCCGTAGTGGGACGCCCGGCGGATCGGTCTCGATCAGTGGGCGCTGTCCCTGGTAGGCGTAGATCGAGCCGGTTGAACAGAAGACGAAACCCTTGGCGGAGCGGCAGTGGTAGAGCAATTCGCCGGACATCTGTGCGTTTGTTTCGACGCAACGATTCCAATCGTTTGTGCCGACGTCCACGGCCGCGTGGAAAACGTAGGTGAAATCGTCCGGGAGGACGGACAAGTCGCCTGCGCTGATGTCCAGCGCGACGGGTCTGATGCCGGCGGCGACGAGTCGCTCCCGGGCGGCGGGATCTTTCAAGCGCGCGGCACCCCACACCTCGTTCTTGGTAGCCAGAGCGCGCGCGATAGGAAACGCGACCTTGCCCGTCGCGCCGGTGATCAGGATCTTCTCTGCGTCGAGCAACCAGCGCTCCGATCATGACCAGAAACCCACGTCAGCGGCGTTACCAAATGTAAAGTACTTGATATCTCGCGTCGAGCATAATTGCCCTTTACAGAACATATGGCCTGGATCGTTCCTGCTCGGGAGTGATAACGTAATTCTCCGATTTGTATAACGGGCCTACCAGGCTCTCGGGGGCCAGCCGACTTCCGGAGGTGACGTGTCAGCAGCACCGGGACGACCGCTGCCCCTGATCACGCAGGACAACGAATTCTTTTGGACGTCGGGCGCCGACGGCACGCTGCGGCTGCAGGAGTGCACAGCCTGCGCCGCGCTGATCCATCCGCCGGCGCCGGCGTGCCGCTACTGCCGCTCACGCGATGTTGGCGTGCGTGCCGTCTCCGGCAGGGCGACGTTGGCCGGCTTCACCGTGAACGACCGGTTCAGCCTCCCCGGGCTGCCGGCGCCCTACGTGGTCGCCCAGGTGGCGATCGCAGAAGACCCCCGGGTCCGGCTGACCACCAACATCGTGGACTGCGATCCCGATCAGCTCGAACTCGGCCAACAGGTGGAGGTTTTCTTCGAGCAGCTCGAGGATGTCTGGCTGCCGCTGTTCCGGCCCAGCGCAGACGCCGAGCAGGGCCAATTGCCAGTCGACGAGATCGCGCCGGAACGCTTCGGTGAATACGTCCGGCCCATGCTCACCACCGAGAAGTTCGAGGACAAGGTCGCCCTCACCGGGATCGGGATGTCGCCGATCGGGCGCCGGCTCATGCAGCTGCCGCTGTCGCTGACCGTTCAGGCCTGCGACGCGGCGATCGCCGATGCCGGGCTGACGTACGCCGATATCGACGGCCTGTCGACGTACCCGGGCGCGATCAATGTCGGCGGCTTCGGGGAAGGTGGGGTCACCGCCTTGGAGGCCGCACTGGGCATTCGGCCGACGTGGCACAACGGCGCCATGGAGACGTTCGGCCCGGGCGGATCGGTGATAGCCGCGATGCTCGCGATCGCCGGCGGCCTGGCCCGCCACGTGCTGTGCTTCCGGACGCTGTGGGAAGCGACCCACGGTGAGCTGATGAAGCAGGGCAAGGTCACCCCGTCGATGGGCCGGATGACGGGCTGGCAGATGCCGTTCGGCGCCACCTCGGCGGCTCACACCTTGGCGATGAACGCGCAACGGCACTTCCACCGTTACGGCACGACCAAAGAAACACTGGGCTGGATCGCGTTGAACCAGCGGGCCAACGCCGAACTCAACCCGACCGCCGTCTACCGCTCCCCGATGACGATGGACGACTACCTGAACGCCCGACCCATCACCACACCGTTCGGTCTCTACGACTGCGACGTCCCGTGCGACGGCGCGATCGCCGTGATCGTTTCCGCCGTCGACGCCGCCAGTGACCTAGCCAAGCCGCCCGTCCTGGTCGAAGCGGTGGGAACACAGATCATCGAGCGGATCGACTGGGACCAAAGCACATTGACACACGAACCGCAGGTGCTGGGCCAGTCGGCGCACCTGTGGACGCGCACCTCGCTTCGGCCCACCGACGTCGACGTCGCCGAACTCTACGACGGGTTCACCATGAACTGCCTGTCCTGGATCGAGGCGCTCGGATTCTGCGGAATCGGGGAGGCCAGGGAATTCCTGGACGGCGGCAAGAACATCGCCCGCGACGGCCTGCTGCCGCTCAACACGCACGGCGGCCAACTGTCGCATGGCCGCACCCACGGCATGGGTCTGCTCCACGAAGCGATCAGCCAACTGCGCGGTGAAGCAGGCGAACGCCAGGTCGCCGACGCCCGCGTCGGGGTGGTCAGCAGCGGTGGTCTGACCCCCAGCGGCGTCCTTCTGCTACGGGCCGACGCATGAACGCGCCGCGCCGGCGACGATGCAGAGCGAAGCGATGAGGAGGAGCGGCGCATGACTGTCCGCCCCAGGGTGGTGATCGTGGAGGGCGTGCCGATGTCGGCGATGGTCGCCGAGGCGACAGATACCGAAGCACCCCGGGCCGTGATCCTGGCCATCCACGGCGGGGGCACCACCGCCATCTACTTCGACTGCCCGGGCAATCCGTCGTCTTCGCTGCTACGGACCGGCGCGGCCGCCGGATTCACGGTCGTGGCCCTCGACCGGCCCGGATACGGTAGCTCGGCGCCCTATCCGGACGCCATGGCCGCACCCGAGCAGCGGGTCAACCTCGCGTATGGGGCGGTGGATCGCATCCTTGGGGAGCGACCGCGCGGCGCCGGATTGTTCGTGATGGGCCATTCGGGTGGATGCGAACTCGCGATGCGGATGGCCGCCGACGAGCGGGGCGCCGACCTGCTCGGCATGGAATTAGCGGGCACGGGCCGGCACTATCACCCCACGGCCCGCGACATTCTGAAGACGGCAACCAGAGAACGCCGGCCGGCGGGCATCTACGAGATGCTGTGGCACCCGGAGCGGCTGTATCCGCCCGAGGTCCTCAACGGGGCCACCATTTCCCCGTCGGCCCCGTCCTACGAGGACCAGATGGTGTCCGACTGGGCCCGGCAAACCTTCCCGGCTCTGGCCCCCGCTGTGCGCGTTCCGGTGCAATTCAGCATCGCGGAGTACGAAAGGGTATGGCAGACAGACAATTCGGCGTTGACCGAAATCACCGCACTGTTCTCCGGCTCGCCGCGATTCACCGTCAACAGACAACCCGAGGCGGGACACAACATCAGCCTCGGACACAGCGCAGCCGACTATCATCGCAACGTCTTTGCGTTCGTGGACGAATGCGCGGCCGCGGCGCCCTCGGCGAGCAAAGAGGCCGGTTGATGCATATCGGATTCATCGGATTGGGCAGCCAGGGCGGCCCCATGGCGCGGCGGATCATCGAGGCCGCCTACGACAACTCTCTGGGCGCGCCGACCCGACACCCTCGAGCCGTTCGCCGACACGGCGGCGAAGGTCGCCAAGTCCCCGGCCGAACTGGGCGCCGCCAGTGATCTGGTCTGCCTGTGCGTCGTCGGCGA